>PIYJ01000024.1 GCA_003601725.1 Candidatus Bathyarchaeota archaeon | reverse complement strand
AGACAGAGAAAGATCATCTTTTCCTTTCCTGTATTCTTGAAATAATGTTCGTCTCCCGGCGGGACGAAGACGACGTATCCGGGGCCAATCTTCCATTCTTTTCCTTCACAGAAGACTATTCCTTCCCCGCTTAGAACAAAGACCTCATGTTCCCAGTTATGAGAATGGCGAGGCGTATAGCCGTCGGGTTCAATCTCGAAGCATCTCATTGCAAAATTTTCGGCTCCATCCTTTTCAGAGATTAGCCATCTCACTTGAACTTTCTTTGCGCCTTCCTCTTCAACTTCTTCATTCGGAACTTCGCTGTAATGAACGGCCTTAAACAATGTTTTTCCCCGACTATATGATGACTAACAGCAATAGACATATCTGGTCTTTAACTTTTTCGCATCTTTCCCTGAATAACGGTTAAACCATTGAGAAACATTTTAAAGCCCACTTTTTAAGCCTTAAAGAACGCTTAAAAGCCATCCTTTTTCTAATATTTTAAGAGGTAGATGTCGATCTCTATTCGTCTAGGAGAATCTTTAGGTTGAGCTTCAAGGAGGAAAAGACTGTATATTTTGAATCTCCAGGTGAACAGAACACGGATGTACTCTTAAGTGTCGTTAAGAGATACGTTGATGAGAAGAACATAAGGGACATCGTGGTTGCCTCAACAAGGGGATTGACAGGAGTCAAAGCTTCGGAGATCCTTAAGGGATACAATGTGGTCATTGTCACTCATCATACAGGCTTCAGGGAGCCCGGGAAGAACGAGCTTAAAGACGAATATAGAAGGAAGATCCTAGCTAATGGGGCGAAAATATTCACTGGCACGCATGCCTTAAGCAGCGTTGAGAGGGCTATTCGAAGGAGATTTGGGGCTGTTGAAACTCTTGAGATTATAGCTAACACGCTTCGTCTTTTAGGTCAAGGGACAAAGGTATGTGTGGAGATAGTCCTCATGGCCGCTGACGCTGGTTTGATCAGCATGGATAAAGACGTAGTTGCGGTTGGAGGAACAGGCAGGGGAGCCGACACTGCGTTGTTGATTAAACCGGCAAACACGTCTGATTTCTTCAATTTAAAAATCAAAGAGATCATAGCTAAACCTAAAGAATTCTAGATGAAAAATATCAGTACATCCGTTCAGAAGAACTCTTCCAATTTTATTTAATGAATTTTCCCAGTGTGCTGAAGGAAACATGCAGATGCTTCCTTCCGGTCTATTTTTTACATGACTTTGATGCCGATCTCAAAAGTACAAGGACATGTAAAAACTGTTGAATCACAAATAATGAACAACGAAAAAGTGATCGTCAATTGCCGAAATCCTAAAGCCATGGACGAATATGTACAAAACTAAAAAATACGCACAAAAAAAGAGAATATTTATCGACGTCGATAAAAAAAGAAAAATGATTGGAATCGACTTTTCATAGAAGCCATTTCAGCGGTATGTCCTGGTATGTCACCCCGTCTGGCAGGGTTCTACGAATAGTTATTGGAAGCACGCCTTTTTCTAGCTCTTCTAACGCGATATCGATGGGATTCGACGGCGCCTTGGAAGGCTTAATGAGTATAGGCGCGCCCATGGCTATCTGAAGAGCCCTTGCCCCCACTATCCGAGCCTTCTCGAATCGGGTTAGCCGTGGAGGACCGATCCGGATTTCTTTTTTCAAATCCGTTTTAGAACTCTCCTTAGGGAACATGTATACATGCCTTTTTAAAGTCTATGTGAATGATCTTCTCTGGAGGATTTGATGCGGCCCAAATATTATAAAGATCCGACCACAATACTTTAAAATCCTCCGATTTTGATGCAACACTAAAAATCTTATATAAATATAAGTCTTACTAAAAAAGTATATCGGTTTCCTATTGACAGCCCGTAAGAGCCGTCTCCCGTAAACCTTAATATACATTTTCTGCATCCATTCTCGGGGTCTAAGGCGATGCAGGGAGATCTGCAGCTGACGGATACGGTGATCCTGTATGATAGGGACTTTGGGGTCTCAATATTCCAGAATTTCAGGGGATATGACAACCTTCGGGATGATGCTGAGTGGCTGCTTGAAAGGACCTCCCGCAAGTCTCGAGGGTTCCTAATGCGCATCGTGATCAAGAACGGAAAGAGGGGAATATGGATCGGGGAATATACCCAAGGGGAGAAACAAATAGGCAGGCAAGAATTCATCTTTGAGGACTCCGCTGAAACCATCAGTAGAATGATTTCGGATCATGTTAATAGGAAGATTTCAGAAGAGAATCTCCTGGAAAAGATTAGGATTGAGAATCTCAGAAAATATCTAAACAGCAGAATACTTAGAGACTTTAAACACTACTATTGCCCTTCACATCGGTTTCTTTATGAATGCCCTTATGTCGATAAAATATATTCGAAGCTAACCGAGAAATACGGGAAAGACAAAAGAATCCCATATTCGCTTGTAGCAGAAGAAATCGAGCAGATAGAAACATGCGATGATGTCATTGTATGTCCTCTATCTGTCTCTAATCTGCTTGAAAGACTTCTCAACTTGAACAGAGCTTTCAAAACGAGAAGACTCGGCGAAATAAAATTCATAACTCCGGATTTCATAAAGCTCCTTTAAAAAGAAGTATCTAATCATTCGCCTCATTCTTCTTCAGAGCCTCCATCTTTTTTCTAGCTTCAAGCAACGTGTGGTTTATCCTTCTCCAGTGACTGCCTTGCCAATATATTTGTCCACAATTTGGGCATTCCCAAAAGTCATCATAAAGTCTGAAAGTCGCCGGTGGAATCCTCTCTTCGACATCATCTTTTGAAACCGGACGTATTCTAGCATTACATTTGGGACACCGTGAATTTTCCACCTTTATCTCAAGATTCAGATTGAAATGCTTACCTATCTCAGCAAGTTTCTCAACCTCGTCTAGACCTTCTACGAAGAATGCAGCTGCACCTTTCGACATTGCCCTTCGGAAAAGTTCAATATCCCGTGTCAATAAAATGCGATCTTCTCGAATTGAAATGTTAATGAGCTCTTCATCATTAAGATCGTTGAAGTACTTAACGTCACAGCCTATCATCCTAAGCCAACGAGTAAGCTTCCCAAGCATCCCATCAGCCAAGAATTTCAAGCTCTAAGCCCCTAACGGATTATTTTTCCCATCCCGGGTTTCTCTACGATCTCGCCTTCATCCATCACTAATCTTCCGTTAACAAAGGTTTTGATCACTTTTCCTTTAACAGTTCTTCCGTCAAAAGGCGAAAATTTAGCCTTAGAACAAAAATTTGAAGAGTCTATCTTCCATTCTTTCTTCATATCGACGACGATGAAGTCAGCGAAGTATCCTTCCTTCAAGATTCCTCTTTTCTCAATCCGGAAGATCTCAGCCGGCCTTTTAGACGTTACCTGCACAAACTTAGAAAGAGCCAACCGTCCCCTATTAATTTGCGTTAACATCAACGGAACGATCGTTTCCAAGCCTGGAAAGCCTGGGGCTACCTCCCAGACGGAATCCTTCTTTTTTTCACTTAAAGCATGAGGAGCATGATCTGAAGCTATAATGTCCACTATACCCCTCTCAAGATTCAACCACAAGGACGCTTGATCCCTCTCGGATCTCAACGGAGGATTCGTCAATGCGATAAAGCCTAGAAGATCCACTTCACGAGAAGAAAGAAGCAAATGATGAGGGGTAACCTCACATGTGACGTTAACCCCATCCTGTCGAGCTGAAGAGATAACATCCATAGATTGCTCCGCACTTACATGACAGACGTGAAGATGACCCCCGCTCATCCTCGCCAGCTCCACTGCATGCTTTATCGCCTTAACCTCGGAATAGACGGAATGCGCCTCCAGAAAGGCTGACACATCGCATCTTCCATTTCTCTTTAATTCCTCAAACTTGGACTCGAAGAATCCTTTGTCCTCAGCATGAATTAAGACGGGGACGTTGAGCTCTGCTGCTTTTCGGAAATACCTAAACAGGCTTTCTTCATCTTCTGGGTCTACCCCGCCTATCTGTTTCGGAAAGAAGAACTTGAATCCCTTAGCACCAAATTCAATGATGTCTCTCATCTCTTCAAGCTGCTCAGGAAACGCCGAGTAAAAAGCCACATTAACCAGAGAGTTTCGAGCTGCGATTCCCGCTCGTTCCTTTAAAGAATCCACGCTCATCGTCACTGGCGCATTATTCGGCATGTCTAAAACCGTCGTAACGCCGCCGGAGGCAGCAGCACAGGTTCCCGTGAAAAAATCTTCTTTGTATTTGAGGCCTTGATCTCTCAGGTGAACATGTGCATCGATTATTCCTGGGAGAATCAGATGGCCTTTGAGATCAACCTTTTCACAGGCAGAAGGAAGATTAGCTTCTTTAGCTATACTTGCAATTCTACCCTCATCGACAGCTAAGCCAGCTTCTACGATCCCATCCGCCAAATATACCTTTGCATTCTTAAGAACTAAATCTGCAAACATTTGCTTTGCCCAAAAAATTCTAGCCTGCCAAGCCTAATAAGCTTATATAATAAAACTGAAGAGAAAACAAGCTTTCATGCACATAAAATAAGTATCTTTAACGTAAAAACAAGCGGATTCTATCGTTCATAATTCAGTTTGTCTCATTTCTCTGCATTCTTCACAGAGAAAACTGCCTTCAACCTCTCTCAGATCATCAGACCATTCTCCGCAATTATCACAGTATCCTGCGGAGGAAAATTCCTCAGATTCCTCTAAGAGATTCTGGTTTTCTATTCGCGCCTTTTCCTGAATGATTTCTATTAGCTCAGGAGTAACAGCCAAGATATCCTTGCTAGAGATTATTCCTACGAGCTCACCTTTGTACATCACTCCAAGTCGACGGATATTTAAGCGGCTCATCTCTCTAGCTGCTTCGCTTATGGCCTTTTCAGCGTCTATCGTGACCAGCGGAGAGCTCATGATTTCTTTAGCCTTGATCTCTCCAGGTCGTATATTCTTCGCTACCACTCGTTCAACAATATCTCTCTCCGTCATTATACCGATAGGTCTTCCATTTTTATCGCTGATGATGACGCAGCCTATGTTATGTTTCTTCATAAGCTTTGCTACGTCGCTTACAGGCGTATCATCATCAGCCGTCACAACAGGGCTACTCATGACGTCCTTGACTAGCATTCGAGATCTCATCTCTAAAGCGGTCATCCCTATTTCCTCGTTGAAAGCAATTAAGTCAACAACTATTAAACCTTTATTTTAATTTTTTTGTGTAACCGAAGGAAAAACATAAGGAGGCTTTTCTGAATTCTGTAGATGAAGATTTAACCTTTTTCCGAGTCGTCATTTTCAAGTAGAATTTGGAATATTTCCCTTCCAAAGACTCGCCATAAGGTGAAGGTTTATATATTCATCATTAATGTTTCGTTTTAGTAAACCTCTATGATGAGGGATAAAACACGACAAAAAGAAAGGAAAGAGAAAGGGATGTTCTGACAAAGAAAGTCAACCTTCTTTTAGACTTCAGAGGATACAACATAGAAGGAGAGACTCAAGAGAAATACTTTAAGGATCTCCGTGTCCTAACAAAACGCGATGGAAAAAGACTTCTCCTCCGAATAATCCAGGAATCACAATTAGTCTCTGGGAAGGTTGGCGTTCGACAAGTCAGAAAGATGAAAGAAAAAATAAATAAAGAAGGATACGATGGAGGAATACTTGTCGGCTCAGGATTCTCCTACTCAGCAAAGAAGGAAGCCAAAGCCAAAGGAATCGAGATTATCCAGAATTCTAAAATTCCATCGTTTAACATATTTGAGCATGAACTAGTTCCGAAACATGAGATTCTAAGCAAGGAGGAACGTGAAGAACTATTAAAGAAGCATCACATCAATCCGTATCAGCTTCCACATATAAGACGATCCGATCCCGCGATCTTTCTTATAGGCGCTAAACCAGGCGATATCGTTAAGATCACTCGGAAAAGCCCCACAGCTGGAGTGTACGTAACCTACCGATATGTAGTGTGACGTTTTATTTTTTCAATCTCTCCATTCCCGATTAGGAGCCTTTTTGTTTATTAATCCGGACATTTCAGGATTTGGTGAAGTCGTCTAAATTATAAAAGCATCACCCATAAATGAAAGGAGAAACATCATCATTGGAAGTGATTAACATGAACATAGTCAAGATAATCCCAATCTTGAATCTTCCAATCATAAAAGAGACAGATGACCTTGCGGGTTTAATCTGCGAAGCGGCGGAGAGACAGGGTACTCCTCTACAGAACGGGGATATTCTCATCGTGACGCATGTCATTATCTCACGAGCTGAAGGAAACGTGGTTAACCTCGACAATGTAATCCCATCCGAGTTTGCTAAGAACCTGGCAGCACAATACGATAGAGACCCAGCGTTAATCGAGGTTGTCCTAAGGGAATCCAAATCCATAGTTCGAATGGGAGAAGGCCACATAATAGCTGAAACCAAGCATGGATTCATCTGTGCTAATGCTGGAGTTGATAAATCGAACGTTCCAGGGGAAAGAAACGTTGCCCCCTTGCCGAGAAATCCCGATGAATCAGCGCGGAGAATCCGTCGGCGGATAAAGGAACTTACCGGCCGTGACGTAGCCGTTATAATTTCAGATACTCATGGACGAGCATTACGCAGAGGCGAAATCAACGTAGCCATAGGAATCGCAGGGATGAAACCGATTCGAGATCGAAGAAACGAAACGGACCTTTTCGGCTATACGCTGAGAATAAAACAGACAGCTATCGCAGATGAACTGTGCTCCGCAGCTGAACTCGTGATTGGACAGGCCGATGAAGGTGTACCCGCGGCTATAATCAGAGGATACCCATATGAGAAAGCGGAGGAATCTTCTGCTCGAGACCTGATCTGGCCGAGAGAAAAAGCTCTCTTCATTTAAATTGCTTGACTACGTTATGGATGTATTTTTCTATTTTTTATGATGCGGCTTGCCCTTTTCAGATCTATCGGGGTATTCACGTTAAAGAAAGTCAACAGATCAGAATCGATCTCTCTAAGAACTAGTGTTGAAAGATATCTAATTCCATGAAGCAGAGAGATCATTGACTGCATTCTTCTTTTGCCATTCATGACAGCTTCCTCAGCTGCGGAAAGAGCTGATCTTGTGTGATAAACTGCCTGAAGCGGCTCAATATATCCATTCGGCCATCTGGGAATAGTAGCATCCACATTAGATGATGCTTCAAATAATAACTCAATCACGTCCTTCGAGATGAAAGGAGCGTCACAAGGCAATAGAACCGAGTAAACACCCTCAGCATTAGCGAAACCTGTTAATGCGCCGATGAGCGGACAATTCTCCTTCTCGATGTCTGTCTGAATCTTTGTTTCTGCAGAGAAAATCTTTGAATACTTCCTTTTCTGTTCATTTGAGCTTACTACTACTATGACTTCATCCACTTGGTCTTTAATCCTGTCGAAAACATGTCGAACGAGGGGTTTCCCATCGAGTTCTAAGAGTCCCTTATCGCATCCGAATCTTTCCGCGGCTCCCCCCGCGAGAATTATGCCTGTTCTTCTATTCATTTATTACCCTTCAATCCTTCTTCACTTTGGCGAGGACATACTCAGCAATCTCATCCGCGATGTTTATTTCCGTTACGGTTTGCAATCCCTTCCAGCCTGGTTGACTGTTAACCTCAATCACCAACGGTCCCTTCTTCGTCTGCAAGATGTCTACTCCGGCTAATTCGCATCCTAAAGTCTCAGCCGCGTTTACCGCCATCTCTTTGATTTCATGAGGCGGATTGTAATATACAGGTTTCGCCCCTAGACTGATATTGGTCTTCCAAGACGCGGCGACCCTCTTCATCGATGCTAAGACTCTCCTCCCCAATACGAGTAGCCGAAGATCATAGTCTCCATGCGGAATGAACTCCTGAACGTAAAGTACTTGATGATTAAAATCGAGAGCTCGAAAGATTCTTTCAGCCACGTCGATATCTGAAATCCTCGTCGAGCCTATCCCTCGCGATCCGAAAATCGGCTTTACAACGACATCTCCGCCTAGATCTGCGAACGCTGAGAGAGCAGCATCAGCACTTTCAGCCACAATAGTTCTCGGAACTGGAAGGCCATTCTCCTCAAGCAGTGATAACGCATAATATTTATCGACTGCACGTTCAATTGCAGACGGATGGTTCAATATATACATGCCGAGCCTCTGAAGCCTATGAAGCAGATCCATCCGGAAGATGATCTCCTCTAATGAACCCCGACCGATTGGACGAACTATTATGGCGCTTAAATCTGTCAAAACATCAATTTCGTCAAGAGAAAATTCTGGTTTAAACCCAACTCGGGCGACTAGATCTTGAAAACGGAAACATATAAGCGTAACATCACGTTTGAGAAAGGAATCTTTCAGCTGTGCAGAGCACCAGGAATTTTCGTTCCGTGTTAAGATCCCGATTTTCATATCAAGTCTTCCATAAATGAATCCTTTCTGAAAGATTCTCTTTTACTTCAAGATTAAAAGAATGATTCGTGATTTAGGTTTCTTGTCGTTTCAGCCATTCCGCAACTTTTCGGATAATTGAATTTGAGGACATATCAACTACGGGAACAATAATCTTCTCCCTTGTCTCGATGACAGACTTATACTTCTCCATAAATGCATATCCAACCATAGTCCAATAGACCCTTCCTTTCTCAACTAAAGCTGTAGCTGCAGTCTCAGTGGACGATGGGAGAAGGAAGTATAAGAACAAGACTCCTTCAGCCCAGTACAATCCTGAGGGTTTCCCGCCGGAGATTATCGATGCGAAACGTGCCAATTCATCAGGAGAATTGAAACGGGTTTTCTGTAAAATCACTATTTCCTTGAGAGGCTGATAAGTAACGGAAACTTCATCTTCGCTCATGTCAATTCACCCAGAAGATGGTATAATTAGGTCATCGCTAAATATGAGAAGATAGCATTTCATATTTAAAATGATGGATCAACCTGAAGAAATCTCCAAGTCATTTTTGATTCGATAATGCCTCTGCCATAAAGTCCAAGTCTAATTCTTTCCTAATCTTTTACGATATCAGCCTCTAAATAAGTGGAGAAAGCCTTGGTGACTTTTACCTTTAGAAATCTGCCGAGGAGATTCTCTTTGCTTTTCACTACGATAGGCTTATAAGCCGTGTTTCTTCCAATCCAAGAAGAACCCTTACCTTTCTCATCCACCAGTATCTCCCCCTCCCAGCCTAACCATCTCTTATTTCTCTCATGAGAAATGCCCCTTACAATCTCTGATAGTCTTCGACTACGACTTTTAATCACTTTAACATCGAGCTGCTTCATCTTTTCCGCAGGCGTCCCAGGCCTCGGGAAGAACCTCGAAATATTAACGATGTCCGGTTTAACCTCTTTAATCAGGCGAATTGTATTCTCAAACGCCGTTGAATCCTCACCGGGAAAGCCGCAAATAATATCTGTGGAAAGCGTCAAGTCGGGAATTTCCCTTCTAAAGGCGTTTACTGCCTTTTTAAATTCCTCAACAGTGTATCTTCGATTCATTTTCTTCAATATCTTATCGTCTCCACTTTGAACTGGCAGATGAAGAAAATTGAAGATCTTCTTACTTTTGAAAGAGTTTACGAGTTCGGGGAGAATGCCTAGCACGTGATTGGGATTCATCATCCCAACTCTGATCATGAATCTTCCCGAGATTTCGCTGCATTCATTTAGCAATTCAGCTAGATTCGTATTGATATCCATCCCGTATGCTCCGCTGTCCTGCGAGGTTAGCCATATCTCCTTTATTCCTTCGGAGACTGCTTTCTCAACTTTCTCGACGATCTCACTTTTAGGGAACGAGTGCAATCTGCCCCTTGCAAATCTTACGCAGCAATAAGCACAATTACCTAAACAACCCTCAGAAATCGCGATTATCTCGATAACTCTGCTAAGCCTAAGCATAGGCTGACTTAATTTCGGAGGGGGATTATCAGAAAAGAAAAAAATGTTTTTTCCACCGTTTTCAGCAAATCTCACTGCTTTAACTATTCGATCGACGCTTCTAGGGTCTAACATAGCTGCAAAGTTAGGTGCAGCTTTCCGAATGGCTTTAGGGTTGATGCGGGGTAAGCATCCACATATGATGAGCGGCTTATTCAATCGGCTTAAATAACGGATTCTTTCGATTATTCGATCTTCAGTCGGCTTCTTCACTCCACATGTATTGATCAAAATTATATCTGTCTTTTCAGGGTCATCGGATAGTCGGTAACCCTCAGCCTTTAATTGACCTAGCATTATTTCCAGATCGAATTTGTTAGCTGTGCAACCATAATTTTCAGCGTATACATATTTTGCTTCTTGAAATCTCTTTGAGGGATGTCCGCCCCGTGGAGCCTCAAGATCCTCTTGCAAACGTTTTGAAGTCAACTTGATCAAGAAAGCGTTAATGAAGCATTTATATAAACATCACTTTCAAGATCCTTTATTATTGTGATAAAAAATAAGATACTATGCTTCTTTAGAGCGACGATTTTACATAAATAAAGAAAGGTTCCTTTCAAAACTGATAGAAAAACTTAAAAATAAAATGCACGAACATATTTAAAACATATTTATAGCATATTATATACATATTTAGATACGATAAGAATGAAACGCTTCATTGTTGGTGATGAAATATGAAACTTATAACAATCTATCTTCCTGAGCCATATTTGGAAGCTCTTGATAAACTAGTTGAGAGACGCTACTATCCTCATAGAGCAGAGGCGATTAGAGTAGCCATTAGAGATCTGATATCAAGTGAGCTCTGGAGAAGAGAAAAGAATGCCAAGGATAGCTGATAGAGCCTTTCAATTAATGTGGGATGAATCCGTTCCACAGGGAATCCGAGACCCAGGCTATTGTCGAATAATGGTGCTAGGGATAGGCGGCGCGGGCAACAATACTGTAAGCAGACTTGTGGAGTCCGGCAACATAAGCGCAGAATGCGTCGCCATCAACACGGATATGCAGCATCTGAGAGCTACACACGCAAAACAGAAGATCCTGATAGGTGAAAAATTAACTCGTGGATTAGGTTCCGGAGGAGATCCAGAGATCGGGAAAGCAGCCATTATGGAGTCAGCTAAGCAAGTGGAAAAACTGTTAGAAGGAGTAGACATAGCGTTTATCACTGCTGGTTTAGGAGGCGGAACAGGCACAGGGGCTTCACCGATCATCGCACGGATGGCTCGTGAGAAGGGAGCCATAGTCGTAGGCGTCGTTACGATGCCCTTCAAGATTGAAAAGGGAAGGATCGCTTATGCCATTAAAGGTCTAACAGAGATGCGAAGAGAATGCGACACCGTGATAGTCATAGATAATAACAAGCTGATGAGGATGGTGCCGCAGCTCCCAATAAACGAGGCGTTCAAAGTCGGCGACAGCGTGCTCGCCAATATGATAAGCGGAATCACAGAGATCATAGCGGCTCCGAGTCTTATCAATTTAGACTTTGCAGACTTCAAAACGATAATCAGGAAAGGAGGAGTAGCCGTCGCCGGCGTTGGAGAGTCAAACGCGCCGAATAGGGCGGAAGACGCGGTGCAGAAGGCTTTGAGAATGCCTTTGCTTGACGTTGACTATGTCGGAGCGAAGGGAGCTCTGATCCATGTTGCCGGAGATGAGAAGATGACTATTGACGAAGCAAACAGAGTTGGGGAAATAGTCTCACAGATGATGAGTGATGACGCCTTAGTTATCTGGGGTGCAAGGGTAAATCCACAGATGAATGGAACGCTAAAAGTGACTTTGGTATTAACGGGCGTTCGCTCACAATATCTCCTGAGCGGTTATGGTTCAGCAACGCCAGAGATCTATCAGCTAGATTCAGATGAAGAGACAGAAAAGCCGGTTAATTTAGATCTAAATCTGTATAAGCTCTAGAACGAATTTGCAATTTGCCTTTTCTCTATTTCCGAAAGATCTGTCTTAATCTAATTTTCCAAGGCACAGGCCTTCCACGCGGAATGCTCCATCCCCTTTTAACGGCACAGATGATCTCTTCAATCTCAGAGTTAACATCCACGCCGCTTATCATCGTGTATGCTAGCCCTATTGTCTCGGGAATATGAGAGTCGCTTCCTCCCGTTTGAGGCATCTTAGCACGGCAAGCAAATTTTCTGCTTCGACTGTTGATTAGAAAAAATGGGAATACAGATGAGTTTATCACCTCGATGGCGTCGATGCCTTGAGAGATTATCTTCTTGTTTAATCTCACACCGCTTTTGTATATTGCGGATGGATGCGCGGCGACGGCTATCCCGCCTGCTTCATGGATCTTTTCGACGGTTTCTTTGATTGTGAGTCCCCGAGGAATGGGCGTCGTCACGTTGATTCCTAAAATGTGTCCAGCATTTGTGGAGACTTCTATTCCCGGAATAATGATTATTTCGTTATCACTTTTTTTCTGAAGTTTCAATGCGCCTTCAACGGTATTGTGATCCGTTATCACTACTCCGTCGAGACCTTTTTTCTTAGAATAAGAGATCACATCTCTAAGGCTTGTTGAGCAATCGCCAGAATAACAGGTGTGAACATGGAAATCTATTTTAAGAGGCAATAATTCCACTCATCTACGTTGACTAACTTGTTCTATCTGATCTTGCTTCCGGGAGCTATCGGTTTCTCCGGCTGTATAAAGACAACGTTATCGCCGTGCTGTGCTGCTAAGATCATGACTTCCGATTCTATTCCGAAGATCTTTCTAGGCTCCAAGTTTACTACAACTGCTATTTGCCGATTTAGAAGTTCTTCAGGCTTATAGTACTTTGCGATTCCAGCGACCGCGGTTTTGGGATTAGCAGCGCCGATATCGATTGTTAATTTCAAAAGATTCTTTGACCCTGGAACTCTCTCTACATTTATTATTTTTCCTACACGTAGATCGATCTTAGAGAACTCTTTAAATGAGACCTTCTGCATGGATGACCTCACCTCTTCAAGCATCTCCTGTAGTTTCTCTTCTGAAAGATTAATCTTTTCAAAGATCGGTTTAGCTGCTTTTATTTTATGCCCTTCTTTCAACGGCTCAACCGCGTCTTCCCACGGTAGCTTCGCTGGGAGATTTAGGTATTTACGAATCCTTTTAGCGGTGAACGGTATGAATGGCTCCAACATGATGGCTAAGGCTTTAACGATTTGGGCTGAAACGTAAAGAGCTGTAGCTGCAGACTGAGGGTCAGACTATTGTTTTCCAAGGCTTCTTTTCATTGAGATATCTGTTTCCTTCACGTGCAAGTTCTATGACTTTTCTCGTTGCTGCTTGTATATGGAAATAACTGAGATTTTCATCGATCTCTTTGAAATATTCGCTTATTGCGTCAAGCATCTTCCGATCGATATCGTCAAGTTTTTCTGGTTTGGGGATTTTTCCATCGTAATAATTGTTTATGAACGTCAGTGTTCGATGAATGAAGTTGCCGAGCGTATCGTTGAGGTCCGAATTAATTTTCTCCAGAAATATTTTCCAAGTGAAATTTGTGTCACTGGTCTCAGGTCGATTAGCCATCAACGTGTATCTCCAATAATCCGCTGGAAACATCTCGAGGGCTTCATCAATCCAGATTCCGATCTTCCTGCTTTTAGAGGACTTTTGTCCCTCAAAGTTTAACCATTCATTTGTGCTGACGTTCCACGGGAGATTGTAGCCTTCATGCGTAGCTAAGAGGAGAGCTGGAAAGATTATCGTGTGGAAGGGTATATTGTCCTTGCCTATGAAGCATAAAACTTTCGAATCCTTATCGAACCAGTATTCTTTCCATCTGTCTGGATCTCCGTGAGTCTTGAAGTATTCAATCGTAGCCGAAACATATCCGAGGACATTCTCAAACCAGACGTAGAGAGTCTTTCCTTCCGCGCCTTCAAAGGGAGCAGGTATTCCCCAGTCGCTGTCTCGCGTCATCGGTCTCGGTTTTAGCCCTTCCTTGATGAATCTCAAGCTGAAGTTCCGCGCATTATCTGGGAACTGCTTATTGTTCGTGATGTATTCCCTTAGCTGATCACTGAATCTCGGCAGATCGAAATACCAATGAACCGTCCTACGGAAGAGGGGTGAAGCTCCACATATAGAGCAACGAGCATCTATCAGCTTCGTTGGATCCAAAAGTCTGCCGCATTGTTCGCATTGATCACCTCTGGCGCCTTTATATCCGCAGTAGGGGCATTCTCCCTCGACAAATCTGTCCGGCAGGAATCGCTTACAGTTCGGGCAGTATGGGAGCTCGCTTTCTTGTGTAAAGACATATCCGTTCTCAGCCACTTTTCGATGGAAGTCCATTACGAACTCTTTGTGAACTGGACTTTCAGTCGTCGTATAATTATCGAAGGAAATCGCCCATTTCTTGAAGAGCTCAACCACTAACTCATGATTCTTATCTGTCAATTCCTTCGGAGAGACCCCTTGCTTTACGGCTTCCACTTCAACGGGTGTGCCGTGAACATCGGATCCGCTGACAAATAAGACTTCATGTCCCTTTAAGCGGTAATATCGAGCCATAACGTCAGCTGAGAGAATAGGCAGAAGATTTCCTAAGTGAAGAACATGCTGAATGTAGGGCCACGCGGAAGTAACAAGAATTTTTCCGAGCTTCACGCACCTCCAACGATATTAATTCAATATGCAATCTGATACTTAAGCGCAACGCAAAGCATAACCGTACGCTAAGATTTCTTTAATCTTCTAACTTCCTCCAATATTCTTTTCAGTATCTCCTCGTCGCTGAGAATCCCTCTCGGAGGATCAACAACCCTCTTAAGGGGAAGGGGCACATGATCCATTCGATAAACTGTTCCTTCAGCTTCGATTCCAACAAAAGCCGAAGGAATCACCACGTCAGCAACTAGAGCTGTAAGAGAGAGATGCGGGTCAATCACGATCAACGGGATATCCGCTAAGTTCCGCGCTGCTTCCCTCGGAAAATTGGAGATTGGATCAGATGCTATTACAAGCGCTGCGTCTGCGTCTCCTCTTCTTAGCACATCGATGGCTGATGTCTCACCGGGATTGTATCTTGGATATCCATGAGAAAAGTCCACGGCGTAGGGGTATCCAGTCTGCCAAGTGAAGACCGTGTTAGCCCCTGTGACGTTGAAGTGTCCCCTCATGGGCATTATGAGAAACTTTGTGCGTTCATTTAGATCTTGAGTTAGCTTTATGGCGACTTCTACGTTACGTAACTTGCCTTTACTCATGGTTAAGCCGAGACCGAAGAAGATGACTCCTAAATTACAGTTGATCATGACGTCGGCTATTTCCTCAAGGGTCTCAACCGGTACCCCGGCGACCTCATCAACATCAAGCTCCTCATCACGGATCAAAGCTCGAAGCGCCTGAAGAACATCATAATCTCCACCCGGCTTGACTTGAACAAAATAGTCAGCTAACTCAGCGGAACGTGTCCTGCGAACATCTACAACTATTAGTTTCCTCTCTCCGCTGGGAAGCATCTCAAAACTTTCTTTAGCCTCTCGAGGAGGAGTCTCCTTTCCCCGTTTAAAGAAGATGCTTATGATTCGGGTGATCTTCTTTCGGACGGAATCCGCTCGGATACGGGCTGTGATTCGTCTCCACATGTTTCTTTGGAATCTTCCGTCTGAAAGAGCTGCGTAACGTTCCATATGACGGGGATGTGCACTCCACGGGTTGCTTCCCCAATAGATTATCAAGTCTGCTCGGTGGCGAATCTGTCCCAGGGTGGTGCCGACAAGCCCGACATCCTGTGCTGCAAGTATTGAGGGGCCATGACAGACTGTTGAGGTATTATCGATGACTCCTCCGATTTCTTCTGCGAGTTCCAAACCGACTTTGATCGCCTCGCAGCTTGTGGAGCTCCATCCGTAAAGAATCGGATAAGAAGATTCAGCCAGTATCTCGGCGCTTTTCCGTATCGCCTCGTCAAGCGAGGCTTTTGTTAACTCACCGTTCTTTCGGATATATGCATCCATGTTTCTATGAAGGGAGTAATTCTCGAATTTCGCTGCGCTCATCGCGCAGGCGTTTCTGGCTTCAATTATTTTATTGTTCTCTATGACCAGCTCAATATCGTCACAGCAGCATCCGCATACTGGACAGACAACGTTTGAGACAACAGTCATGCTATTTTCCTTCCATATATTCATTATCAAACTGTGATTGAATCGATTAAATCTCTTATTGTCGAGACTTTCTCTTCGGTCGGTTCAACATGAGCCGGCACGCCTTTAAGCAGCGGCATTCCAGTTCCATCAGTGGATGAACCCATTATATAATTTGCCCAAGGTCCATACGGGATAAACGCTGTGCCGGGAGATCGTATTCTTCGAGATTTCTTAGCTGTTAAGATGACTGAGCCGAATTCGGTGGTTACTTTGACTCTGTCGCCATCTCTGATTCTGAGATTCTCCATATCCTTCTCATTCATCTCGCAGACGGCTACGCTTTCCACATATTCCTTTGACGCCTTACCTATCTCTTTCCCGCATCCTTGATTTATTGTTCTACCAGTTAGGATGAGGATTTCCAATCTGTCCAACCCTCGTTTTAATTCTAATAGAACCTTTTTCTTGAAGATTAAAGCATTCGGTAATTACGCAAAATCCATTTAAAACAGTTTGGATAATTATAGTGAAACTGAAACTGGAGGATCCAAATTGAAGGTTATACTTCTAGTTATAGATACTCTTAGAGCTGATCATCTGGGATGCTATGGTTATCACCGAGACACTTCTCCATTCATTGATAAGATAGCAAATGAAGGAGTGCTCTTTGAATATGCGTATCCAACTGATGTTCCAACCCAGCCGTCCTTTACTTCCATGTTCACCGGGCTGAGAGGAATAGAAACAGGAATTGTTTCACATAGTCAATCAGAAAGGCTATCTGAAGAGATTCCATGCTTCCCAGAGATATTATCACGAAAAGGAATAGTCACAGCGGCAGTAAGTACCCTTTATATGATGAGAAGATGGTTTGCCCGTGGCTTTCAGTATTATATGAATCCAGTAGCGGGAATAAGGTGGAGACTGCAACAAGTAGACGCTGAGGAGATCAACTCGATGGCTTTTCCTTGGATACGGAGGAACTATAAGAAAGACTTCTTTCTCTTCATTCATTACTGGGATCCCCACGGTCTCTACTTTCCGCCTAAACAGTATCGACGTCTATTTTATGATGGAGATGAATGTGACCCAGAAAACCACAGCCTTGACACTCTAAAAAGTCAGCCGATCTGGCCCTTCACGAAGAGGCATCTAGACAGCATAAAGAAAGAGGTAACGGATATCGAGTACGTAATTGCTCAGTACGATGGGGAAATACGATATTCCGATGATAATGTTAAAAACCTTGTGGATCTCCTTGAAGATCTGGGAATCTATGACGAGACAGCATTAATCATTACTTCTGACCATGGGGAAAGCCTAGGGGAACATGACTTCTACTTTGACCATTGCGAAGTGTATGAAACGACGATTCGCGTGCCGCTCATAATGCGGTATCCGCCGCTGATGCCTAAGGGAAAACGCTTCAGAGGTCTTGTTCAGTCAACGATAAGCCTTATGCCGACAATACTCGATCTATTCGAAATAGAACATCCAAGCAGTTTGGAAGGAAAGAATCTGGTTGATCTGGCAAATGGAGATGAAGAGCCCTGCAAAGAGATCTATGTGAATCAAGGCTTGTGGACGGCTAAACGTGCAGTAAGAACAGAAAGGTGGAAGCTCATAAAGACGCTTGATAAAGCCTTCTGGGAAACTCCTGAAGTGGAACTGTATGATATGAAGAGAGACCCAAATGAAACGGAGAATTTGGCATCTGAAAAGCAAGAAGTCGTCGATAATCTTGAGCTCAGAATGGAGAGATGGCGGAGAAAGAAGCTAGGTAAACGCATTGATCCACTGGAACTCATAGTAAATATTGGCCTTCCATCACGCAGATGGGTGGAGATGGCGGCTAAAAGAGAAGGAATGATGGAAAGATACGACGAATGGAGAGCCCGCATAGATAGAGCAGAAAAACAAAAATTTTCTTAAACTAGAAACTTTTGAAGCAAAATCAATTAGATAGATTAAGAAGGCCTCTCCCCTTCATTTCCTGAAGCCAATCTTTTGAAGTCCTCTTCACCCTCAGCGTATCCTGAGGCTATGAGTATATCACCAGCTTCGATCCGTGTTGTCGGCTTCGGCCGTATCCACCTCTTCCCCCTCTTAATGGCAAGTATCCACATACCTGTCTCATCGGCGATTCTCGCTTCCTTTATGGTTCTACCGTTGAGAACTGACTTCTCTGAAACTTGAGCTGAAGTAACTGTTTCCTCTGCCTCTTCAACTGCGAGCTTCAAAACCGGATGAGGCTCAAGTCTACGTAGAACAACTTCACCTAGCTTAGCCGCTGCGTCAGCTATTTCCTCCGTGACGACGCCCAGCCTGATCAAACCCAAGAAATCCTTAGATTCGTCAGGGGTAAATCCGCTTGAGAGGACTAGAAGCTCAAATCTCGTGTGAAGCTCATCCATGTGCTCTTCTAGCTCCTGAACTTCTCGAGCTAGCTCTGGACTATTCAAGATTATCGAGGAATATGCAAGGTCAAGCATAAGTTCCGAAGTATCCTTTAATTCCACTAATGTATCAACTATCTTCTGGAAGTGCTTCTCATCCATGATTCTAATCCTCCAATTCTCTCAGAGTTCCTTTGGCTAGTTCTCCGAGTTCCTCAATTCCGGACGGTGTGCCCCTAGCTATCAATACGTCGCTTTTGAGTATCTTGTCTCCGCCCTTCGGATCGATTATCCAATCTTTTCCTCTGCGAATCGCGATTACATCGACGCCTATTCTAGAAGCCAATCTGAGTTCTCTAAGCTTCTTACCCGCAAGAATCGAATTAGCCTTCACTCTGAATCTTCCAAGGCGTTCTTCAACTCTCTCAAAAGCTTCTCTGACGGCTGGGTGAATGCCGATTCCATGAAGAACGATGTAAGCTATGTCAGCTGCGGCATCTGAAATCTTATCCGCTGCGCTTGAAACCAGCGAGACGCCGAGAAGATCTTTCGCATCCTTAGCGTCTCTAGCAGCTATCATTATGTTCATTTTGAGAAGAAGAGCCAACGTGTCAACTCTTTTCTCTAGCTCCAAAACGTCTTCCGCTAGTTCGTGGCTATGGAAGAGAGCTGAGGAGTAAGCTAAGTCAATCATAAGCTCTGAGAGATTCTTCATCTCGACAAGTAGAGTTCTGACCGGTATGGGCTTATACTCGATCTTTTCCCATTCATCCATAAAGCTTAGGACGCTCCAAGCATAGTTTTTCATGAAATCCATATTTTAACGTTTACCCAAAATTCCGTTCGCATTGTAAGTCTTAAAAGGCAGAGCCTAATATTTTCTGTAAGATAAGAAATAATCACCATTAAGCACTCGAAGTTTTAAAGAGGGAAAACTGGGAATGTTACGCCTAAACGATGTGGAGATCGAAGATACATACGCCGAATTATTTAACATGTGGGTGGGACGAGTCCTCATCACCGCGGAGAACGAGAAGTGGAGCCAGACAGCCGCAGAAGTAGCAACAGGATACGCCTCATCCATAATAGGGTCACCGGCTGAGGCGGGGATAGAGGGAGACGCAGGCCCCGATGAGACGCCTGATAGAAGAGTAGGAAAATTCATTCAGATATATCATCACACCAGGTCGGAACTTAAAAGACAGATGATAAGCAGAATAGGCCAATGCATCATGACGTGTCCCACAACGGCGGCTTTTGATGGGCTTCCTAAAGCTGTAAGGAGACTGAAGATCGGAAGAAGCCTAAGGCTTTTCGGCGATGGCTTTCAGAAAAGAGACGAGTTGGCGGGAAGAAAGATTTGGCGCATACCGGTGATGGAAGGCGAGTTCATAGTTGAAGATAACTTCGGAGTGATGAGGGCCATTGCAGGCGGCAATTTCCTTATATTCTCAAAGACCATGAAGGCCGGGCTGGAAGCTGCTGAAAGAGCCGTTGAGGCAATCCGTAAAAACGTGAGATATGTGATCTTGCCTTTTCCAGGCGGAGTTTGCAGATCAGGCTCCAAAGTCGGCTCGATGAAATATAAGCTGCCCGCTTCTACGAATCATCCGTTCTGTCCGAAGCTGAAAGGAATAGCACCTGACAGCAAAGTTCCCTCGGAGGTCAACAGCATCTACGAGATCGTGATAAATGGCCTTGACTTGGACAGCGTCAAAAAAGCCATGAGAGAGGGAATCAAAGCAGCCGCGGGGGTTCCAGGCGTCGTTAAGATATCCGCTGGTAACTATGGTGGAAAATTCGGTCCGATAAAGATCTTTCTCCATGAGATTCTAAAGTAAAAAAAGACGAATCAGACCGTTCTCAGCCTTCTTCGAACAGCAGGATTTTTCTCCGCGAGCTCCTTCAAAACAGACTCGAAGGTCTCCTCGGGTAGCAGCTCCTTTTCGATGAATAGGCCTGTCCTTCCGATTTTGTCTCTACGTGTTAAGACGCGAACCCTGTCTAGGACTGTTTCCACTGAGACTCCTAGGAGCTTTGCCGCTTCGTTTTCGCGTCCTATGATGCTGCTTTCAATATGTCCTCTAGCTGTGGGTTCTATCAACATGAGACGCTTATCTACGCCCGGAGTTCTAATCTCCTGTTTAAGCATCTCTAACGTTGCTTCTCCTCCGAACTTGTAAAATTCTCTCTCGGTCTTTCTGAGCTTCGACAATGGGAAAGAGATGGATCTTCCTTCATCAATCTCAATGTAAGCTTTTATTGAATAAGTTGGGGTTGCTTGGATCAAGATGCGTCTGGATATCGGGATGCCCGCTCTTTCTAAGGCCATCTCAACGAGAAAGGATGAGACGATATCCGGAATGAAAATGTCAACGTCGCTTTTTTCCGAAACATCCCCCCGCGCGATGCTTCCATGCACTATTGAAAATATGCGTAAATCATCGAGGGCACTCATTATCTCGATTGCTTCCTCTCTTAATCGCCGCAGCAGTCTCCAATGCTCCTCGTCATAAGTGACTTCTAGCCTCTCAGCTCTGAGGAGAGGTTTTTTAGCCAATCTCACATCTCCAATAAAGAATAGGAGATTCCATCCTTATTATTTAATGAGGCTTTTCGGCTTCATAATGAAGATTCAGCAGCCTTTAACTTCTTAGATCAATTAATTATTTTTTGGAGACGCCCAAAAGGTTTATTGATGAGTTTTCTGAACAGCATTTAGGACGTCATTAAATCTTTTCTAAAGGAGCAATACGATGCTTAAATGTTCAATCTGCAAAAGAAGAAATGCGTTCTACGTGCGTCGATACTCTGGGGAGAGACTTTGCCGAAAATGCTTTTCTGAATCGATAGAAAACAAGGTTCGAGCCGTCATCAGCAAGTATAACATGTTCAAGTTTGACGATCGAATCGCCGTAGCGGTTTCAGGCGGAAAAGACAGCATAAACCTGCTGCATATTCTTTCAAAGATTGAGAAGGATTACCCTAAGGCTTCGATTTGTGCTATCACGGTAGATGAGGGAATAAGAGGATACCGCGATGAAGCTATAAAGATAGCTGCTGAAAACTGTGAAATGCTGGGCATAGATCAAACAGTCGTATCATTCAAAGAGATATACGGATACACGTTAGACGAGATTGTAGAGAAGACAAAGCATAAAGACCTAACACCATGCGCCTACTGCGGCGTATTAAGACGACGAGCACTGAACATAGCTGCTAGGAAAGCAGCCGCGGATAAAATAGCAACCGCACATACCTTGGATGATGAAATCCAAACTTTTCTCCTCAACCTGTTCCACGGAGACCCATTTAGAACAATACGGTCCGGGCCTAAATTCACCTCCAAGAATCCCAAGTTAACGCCTAGAGTAAAGCCCTTCTGCGAGGTGCTTGAACGTGAATCCGTCCTTTATGCTTATGTGAAGGGTATAAACTTTCAGGAAACCCCATGTCCCTATGCTGGTGAAGCGCTAAGAAATGACATGCGCATCTACCTCAACAGGCTGGAAGAGAAACATCCAAGCATAAAATATACGCTTTACAGATCAATCGAAAAGATCCGAGAAGCCATCGCAAGCCGCGTTGAAGAAACCCCATTACAGTCATGCAGAATCTGCGGAGAACCAACAACAAGCTCGATCTGCCAAGCATGCAGAATACTCAACGAATTAGAATCGAAATGAAAAATCCTCCTTAATAAGGAAAAAAGAAGCAATCAAGCTAAGGTAGTTTCGGCGGACGGCAGGTCACTGAGGCTCGACGTATAGTTTTCACCGGCTCCTTCAGCCCTCTAACTCGTATCCGCACCCCTCTGAGCGCCGAACGTCCAAGCTTAGGTTGCTCCCTCCCGGGCCTGGCCAGGTTCGCTTGGTAAACA
>PIYJ01000023.1 GCA_003601725.1 Candidatus Bathyarchaeota archaeon | reverse complement strand
ACCTTCGCTGTCAGCACAGGTCAGATGAACAAGCTTCCCAAGAAACTTGTTGATCTTATAGCACCTACGTAAAGGAGGAGGAAGGTTGAGTTACAAGAGTAGGGGACATCGGGAATATGATGTTAGACGGATGCACCTTCAGTTCAGAAACATCTGGGAGCAGGGACTCACGAGGACATCCCAGCTCATAAGGGAGTTGAGGAGCAAGGGATGGGATGTCGATGAGAGTCTCTACTTTTCAAGCCAGGCGGAAAGAGAAGCCCGCGAGCTTGAAAGTGAGGGATATATGGTTCAGAAGCAACCCGCCATAAGATGGGGTGACGAGGAAATCTATATACTGGCCTACAAGCTAGCCCCAACCTGCCTCCTCAGCCATCAGCAGCTCCTAAGCCGCAAAGGACAGCTCCCTGAAGGGTTGATCCAGAAGCAAACTTCGGATCTTCTGGGGCAAGAAAGAGCCAGGCGAGAAATATGTGGAAGACGGGCTTATCATGAGTCCCGACCGCTCCGTGGCGTTTGTTGGTCAGACTCGATCAGTTCATTCAGAAAAGACGCCGAAGAAGTCATTGAAGAGGCAGGTGTTGTGGCAGGACACTGGTCATAAGAGAGCTCGATTATCAGACGCTGCTTGGACTTGAGAAAGACGGCGTCAAGTATGTCACTGTGATGCTGAACCAAAAAACCATACGGCTACAACATCGAGAAGGTTAAGAAGGCGATCAGGGTCTTCGGGCTGGAACGAAGCAAGACGCAACATGCGAAGGCATACGTTTCAGACCAGACTATGGAGGGTGTAATGGTTGTGACGGACGGCAGCGGAAGCAAGGTTCTCATAGCCCCAGTCTTGATCCGGATCTGGCACTTTCCGCTCCGCTCTGAAGAATTTGATTTAAATCTGTTTTCTCCTATTTATTGGTAGGAAATGACAAGTTATAAGAAGAAGCCTCAAAAGACTTATGATTCGAGAAGAAAGATTAGAGTAAAAGCTCGTCCTCTAAAATGGGGACAATCTATTTCTAAAGATGTTGCTCCCAATAAAGGAGATAATCGGAAGGATAGGTATAGTCGAAGAGGAGAATTGATCCCTCCGTCAACTAGAAAAACGGCAGTGGACTTGGTTAGAGAATTCAAGAAACATGGCATAATGTATGTGATGGCGGGAGCCATACCGGTTCAGTATTACGGCAGGGAGAGGCTGTCCCGAGACGCTGACTTCGTGGTGTCCCTAGATGAGAGAGGATCTGAAGGCCTACTAAAGATCCTGAAGAAGAGCAGATATAACATCATTTATCCCAAATCTGATAAAATAAAGTCAAGAAATCTTCTTAATCTAGGGATGGTAAAGATCAGAGATATGGAAACGGGATCTCTGGCAGATATAATTCTTCGTCCAAGCGATACGGGATTCAAGTTTGACGAGGACTCATTAAGACGTGTCAGAAAGGTCATCTTTGATGGAGAGGAGATATTGCTTCCATCCCCCGAAGACTACATAATAATGAAGCTTAAAACTAGAAGGCCGGGAACACATGACTTCGAGGATATAATATCAACTCTAAGCGCACAGTTCAACAGTTTAGACTGGCAATATCTAAATAAGAGGGCTGAAGAAGAAAGACTTACAAGCCTCCTAAACTATTATAGAGACGCTGTTAAACGGAAGCTGGAGCGGACTGAAGAGTCTTGAAGAAGCCTAAACCCCCGATTTACAGAAACGGGGAGCTTATTTGTCCTCACTGTAAGACCCCCTTGCTAACGGAGGAAAGCGCAGATGGAAAATTCTATTGTGTATTCTGCAAAAACGAGATTACGAAGCTAACTGAAGAAACCATGAAGAAAATGATCGATGACTTTCCAGATAAACTGCTTAGAGAATGGATGATAGAAATTCAGAATACCCCCTAACTTGTTCTAATTTTTTTGAAGAGGCTGCTTCATTTCACAAGGGATTAGGCATTCTGAGGGGTTTATCAGCGGGCAGACTTTCATCCACTTCCTATATCTGCGTCCCAATTCGGATCATTCCTCCAAAAGAAAAATTAGTCCCACCGTGCCCTCACCCTCATAAACGAGGGATCTCGGTTCGGATCGTTAAGATCAACCGGATTTCCGAACGTGTCTACCACGAAGAGCTCGTCTGGAGGATCCATATGCAAAATCGTATGATAAGACTTCGGGGGAGATACAGATGGACTGCGTGGAATGAGTGGAGAAATTATATATTCCTTCTTTTAATACGTCGTTTAATCTCAGGCTGAGTAAAAAGGGGATGACCATAATGATTAGAATAGGCGTAATCGGAGCTGGAATTATGGGGTCATTACATGCAGAGGCATATCAACAGAATCCTAACGCGGAACTTATTGCAGTATGCGATCTTATACGGGAAAAAGCTGAAAAGGCGGCTGAAAAGTTTGAAGCTGGAGCTTTTTACACTGATTACAGGAAGATGATAGAGAAGGAAGAATTAGACGCCGTTGCAGTGGCGACCCCCGACTTTGCCCATACAGATCCTGTTATCACTGCGCTTGAGGCGGGTTTAGACGTCATAGTTGAGAAACCTCTTGCAACGAAACGTGAAGACGCCGATAGAATAGTGAAAGCTGTGGAAAAATCAGGCTGCAATCTGATGGTGAACTATGGAAATAGAATGCGTCCGCAACATAGAAGAGTTAAACAGATGATCGAGAATGACGAGTTGGGAAACCCCATCCATGCATATGCGAAGCTGATGAACAGCCTCAGTGTTCCTCTGGAGATGCTCAGCTGGTCTTCCAAGTCTTCACCTACATGGTTCTTGATGTCTCATATGGTCGATATGATAAGATGGTGGTTCAACGCTGAGGCTGTAATGGCATATGCCTCTAAAACTGAAGGGGTGCTCAATTCGAAGGGGGTTACAACGCACGACACTATGACTGCAATCGTCAAGTTTGAAAATGGAGCCACAGCTACCTTTGAAACCGCCTGGATACTACCGAATTCTCTGCCACGTAACGTAGATCACAGAATTGAATTAATTGGAACGAAGGGGTTTTTAAAGATAGATCAGTTCAAAGAGGGACTTGAAGTTTACACCGACGGCGTTACCTATCCGTCAAGCGGAACAACAGATCTGAACTATAAACGCGTAGGATGGTGGTTTGAATCTGTTAATTACTTTATTCACTGCTTAGAGAACGACATTAAACCTAAACCCGACGAGAACGACGGGCGAGCTGTAACGAATATACTTCTCGCAATAATCGAGTCAGCTGAGAGAGACGAACCGGTTAAGATTACGTAAACACCGATTGCGCCCTGCATCGCTCTCGGACGGAAAGGATTAAAGAAAAGATAAATGCACGGCATAGATAATTAGGTGAATCAAATTGTCAACTATAAAAATCGGCGTCTCCTCCAAGCCGATTACGCCTCCAATAGGAATCCCAATGGCAGGCTTCAGCGGAAGAACAGAAGTCTCCCAAGGAGTTCATGACGACCTATACGGCAAGATTCTCCTGATAGAAAACAAAGAGAAAAGGGCGGCTCTGATCACCCTAGACATAATCGGCTTAAACAGATCGGAGATGAACCGTCTCAGAGAGATCATAGGAAAACACATAGGGACGCCGCCGAGCAATGTGATGATCGCATGTAGCCATACACATTCTGGTCCCGCCGTTAAGCCGAACCCCACAAGCAGCCTTTCAATTAAACAACAGAAACGCCTGATAAATGATTGGCTGCGTGATCTCCGCTCCAAGATGCGTGAAATCGCAGAAGAAGCATCTGACAGTCTGGTAGAAGCCAAAATTAAGTATGGGAAGAGCTCAGTGACGGGACTAAGCTACAACAGACGGAAGATCACTCCTGAAGGAGCTTGCATGCTCATCATGAAAACAAGCGAGATGAGAAATGCAGTGCGTGAACAATACAAATCATGGGGAATGCCTCCTGAACTGATAGAAGAACGGGCTGTTCCCGGAATACCTGAGGGACCGATAGATCCAGAGCTCCAAGTTCTCCGCTTTGAGACATTGAACAATGACCCTATCGCCATCCTCATTAATTTCTCTTGTCACCCAGTAACGTTAGGGCCTGATAACCTTCTGATTTCAGCAGATTATCCCGGATATTTAAGACTCCTAGTGGAGGAAGCTGAAAACACGTCTGTCTTCTTTACTCAAGGAGCATCGGGAAATATAAGGCCGTTCTATTCTGAACGTTCATTCCGAGAAGCAGAGAGAATAGGGACAGCTCTAGCCTCAATCACTCTAAAAACTTTGAAGAATATGACTTCTCTTCCTTCAGACATTGGAATTCAAGTCGTTAATTCAACCTTTGAACTGCAATTCAAAGAGATCCCTGCACCGGAAGAGGCTGAGAGGTTAATCAGTGAGAAGGAGAAACATCTTGAAAAAGCCGTTAAGACGCAAAATTTCCGAGAGGTTAGAAAGTTAAGCGAGGAGCTCATTCTGTTGAAGAGAATAGCCGGACGACGCATCGCTCTTCCAAAGCAGTGGCTGGGAGTTACGCCTGAGAAAGAACAGATGAGAAGATCTCCCATTTTTCAATTTATGCGAGAACAAGAGAAAGTTTGTGAGCTTCAAGCCTTAGCATTGGGAGATGTGATCTTAGCGGCTGTCCCAGGGGAACTCTTCACGGAGTTAGGTTTAGAGATCAAGAGAAGATCTTGGTCCAAACGGGTATTGATCGTTACTCAAGCTAATGGATCTATCGGCTACATACCTACCGAGAAAGCTTATGAGGAAGGAGGATACGAAACTGCTTCGCTTCTTAAACCCGGCATAGGAGAAACGATTGTAGACCGCATGGTGACGCTTATCGATAAGTTAAAAAGATAACTTTGATAGATCCCCTTTTCATTCTTTCGATGAAGTTCATAATCTTTCATGAAAAGTCTTTAAGGGAAGAGGTAAAAAACGCGGTTTAAAAATAAGATGCCTTGTATGACCTATTGAGAGTGATAATATTGATCCAGATGAGGCGATCTTCACAGCTCTCTGAAATGTGAATGGAACAGTATACGATGAAGGAGGAGCAAGCGGCACTGGATCTGCAAGTGCCCTCTTCAACTTTGTCGTCATATCGAATAATGTGCCTTCAGTAGAGAGCATAGTGTCGCCCTCAATAGTGTACGCTGACCGTTACTTCTTGCTTAACGTTACAGTTCAGGATGCAGATGGAGTCGCAGACCTTGATTATGCCACGGTCCAGATCGGAACGGTCGTTCTGAAATGGGACAGCTCGACGGATAGCTTCTCGGAGCAGAGCGATCCAAGCGGCCTATGCACTCTTGACGCATCTGATTCAACAAAGACGGAATTAAGCTCGACCATCTATAAGCTCTCGTTCCGGCTGAAATTGTCATGGAGCTTCACAGAGGGAAGCGTGGACGTTTCAGCAACTGTCTATGACGTTTCTGCCGCAAGCGGTTCACTCAGCCAGGCGGAACTATTCACCTTCGAGGACGACGTGGTTATTCAGGGCTGCTACTTCCGCGCGGGATCAGAGATAACCATGAAGGGCCACATCTATTATGAAGGAACCAGTATAGCCCCTACTTCTGGAGTAACTGTGAATGCTGAATACAGCGGATCGGTGAAGGCTTCGACGAGCAACCTCACGAACGGGCTTTTCACGCTTTCGTGGGCTGAATCATCTACTTCGCAGCTGCAAAGCAGCCATAATCCTATATGCATACTTAAGACTAGACGCCTTTTTTTGAAGAAGATAAAATAAATTGGGATTGATAGGGGTGAGGAAACACCCAAACCCGAAGGCTGAGCGCTACTTTCCCCTCGCCCTAGGGTCTTGCTGCTACATCATTTAGCTGCTTGCTTCCTCACCCGTCTGGACATTAGTCTCGACATAGTATTGAGCGTTCTCCGTATAGACAGTTATGCCTATAGTCGTGCCGGATTTTACACCGAATAAAAAATAAAAAATTGTGAACACATGGACTGAACGAGATGTTCTTTAACTCAGCTAGGTGCCATGATTCCGAAAAGGGAACAGTAAAAGATTTGCACCTTTAGCTAAGTTCTTATATTAAAAGATTTCAAGAATAACAAAAGGGTTAGGGGCTGAATGGAAGGTTGAAAAGTATCTCTTTGATACCGGTACGACTGATAGTTGAAGACATCGGCGAAGCAGACTGCGAACTTGCCCGTTTCCTCTCTCCTAGAACAGTTGACGCTTTGGTGAGGAAGCTTCCCCTAGAGGGCCGTGCGGCCTTGTTAAAGGGAGGCGTATACTTCCCTGTTCCGCTCAGCCTGGGAACGGAAAAGGCTAAGCGAATCGCCGAGAAAGGAACCTTAGCTTATTGGCCTATGGGAAGGGCTCTTTGCATATTCTATGAAGGGGCAAAGCCTCATAGCCCCATCAATATTATTGGAAAAGTTAAAGAGAATCTGGAGATGTTCCGCCAGGTTAAGACTGGAACAAAGATAACGATAAAGAGGATCTAGAGGAAGGCATTTTCCTCTCTGAGTTTGATTCTTTCTCGGCATTTCTTCTTAACCTCATCGGAGACTGATGCTTTTTCCAGATCTTTCAGGAACTCTATGGCCTTATTTGCGATGAAGGTTTCTCCTTGATGGCCATAATACATCTTTCCTTCTATGTAGTTCTTCATTTGCCATGCTTTCTGTACAAAGAATCGAGCTGCATCAACCGGGTTTTGAACCGCATAAATATTGGCCCAAATAGCTGAATCGCATTCTCGGAGTTGGCTTAGACCATTTATCTCTCTGATCTCCCGTATATACGTTCGGAGAAAATCGTAGTAACCAGCCTCCTTTATAAGCTTCAAAGCCTCTTGAGTCTTCTTTGTGAATTCTCGGCTTCCTGAGACTTGTAGCTCATGTCGATGCCCCCGCTCGATGAGATCCCTAGCTCTACGCAGTTCATCTAGAGTGTATACTCTTTCGGGGAATCTATCTCGAGATTTTCTAAGATCATCTTTGCTTTTGATCAATAGCTTTCAACCTTTAATGGCGGATAAGGTATTCTGCTATTTTGTATTGAGTTCTATGACTTTCCCAAAAAGGTTTCTCTAGATACATTAATTTTTTGCTTTATTGACGAGGCTCCATGAACGGCGAAAATCTCCGAATTGCAAACCGTAAAATCCACGATCAGCCCTTATGGGTGTAATATTTCTCTTTTGTTTTCGTCACTTTCTCAAGGTGAATTTGATAGGCTTTCTCCCGCCATTTTTCCCGCCAGCTCTTCCATCCCGTCTTCACTAAACGTTCTCTGAGCTCGATCTTTTCAGCAACCCACTCTAACAGCGGGTAAAATCTTCTCTTGTCTTTGAGTTTTTCAGGCGGCACTCCGACTTCTATGCACCAGTCTACATAGCTCTTTTCAACTCTTTCTTGGAGCTCGCCTTCTATCTTCGTCTTTTCAACGTAGAAGCCTCTCTGCCTCAAATATGTACGTATACGGGAAAGAACGTATCCTGAGCATACCTTGAAATATGTCTTCTCATCCGGTCGCATAACATTAACGATTTCTTCCGCTATGCGTACGGCCTCATCCAGATACAATTTCTTTTCAAAATTCGGCGGCTGAAAAGCAGTTACTGGTATCCTGCGTTCCATATATCTACGGTCGGGAAGCTTAAGAGCTCCAACGACAACTCCTAAAATGAGATCTCCCCAACCTGCATCATCGATCAGAATGACCTTGTCATAAATAAACCTGCTTAGACTCATTCAGATCCACCGAAACCCCAAAAAACCTAGTTAAATTTTTCCTCGAAATATCTTTAAATGATGAGATTTAAGAATTTTCTGTAAGACCTGCCTCATATCCTGTTTTATATGTGAAAAAAAGAAAAAGCAAAGAGTAGATTCTTCATTCGGAAAATTGGGTCATCGTTCAGAAGGCTTATAGATCTTCAAGTTTCTACCGCCGGAGACGTATGTGATTACTCCTTGTCGATATAGATCCTCGAGAAAGTCCTTTGCAACGCTTAAAAGCAGATTGAAGCGTGAAGCAACCGTGTATGGGGTTATAACCTTCATGCTTTGTAGCTGCTTTATCACGTTCTTATCCCGTGGGTCAGGAGGAATTATCCTTGCGGCCTTCGATTCACTTCGTGATAGGCGTCTCTCCCTCTCCATCTTGAGACGTTTCGTCTCTCTTTGTCGAGATTCTTGGGCTTTCGCCATCTGAGTTAATGTCCGCTTCTTTTTTCCGCCACCCATCTTTTATCCTCACAGGAGAAAAGGTGAAATTCAAGTTTATAGATGTTTTGTTTATGGCTCTTTATTTTAAACATATTGAAGATCAAAAGCAATGCTAGAAAGTTACAAATAAAACTAAAAGAGAATAATCTGGCTGTGGATTGTGTGAGGCAAAAATCATGTCTAAATTAGCTATAGAGGGTGGAACCCCCGTTGCTCCTGGCGGTTTAAGAAGGAACTGGCCGATATTCAGCGACGAAGAGAAGAAAGCTTTACTTGAAGTTTTAGAGAGCGGAAGATGGTGGAGAGGCGCCTATGAAGACCAGTCTGAATCTAAGGTTGGACAGTTCGAAACGGAGTTCTGCAAATACTTAGGCGTGAAATACGGCGTCGCCGTTACTAATGGAACGGCTGCTATAGAGTTGGCTCTTAAAGCTGCCGGTGTTGAAGCTGGAGATGAAGTCATAGTTCCAGCCGTTACCTTCATCGCTACGGCCACGGCGGTTTTAGCTGTGAACGCGGTGCCGATCTTTGTGGATATCGATCCTGAGACTTATCAAATTGACCCGGAAAAGATTGAGGAGGCAATCACCGATAAGACTAAGGCGATAGTGCCAGTTCATTACGGCGGCTACCCAGCGGATATGGATAGAATAATGGAGATCGCGGAGGATCATGATCTGATAGTTGTTGAAGATTGCGCTGAGGCTCATGGATCTGAATGGAGAGGAAAGAAAGTAGGCGGAATAGGGCATTTAGGCACCTTCAGTTTCCAGATGGGGAAGCCTCTGACATGCGGTGAGGGAGGCTTCGTGTCAACCAACGATGAAGAGCTGGCGAAGAAATGTTTTTCATACCATAACATCGGCAGGGTGCAAGGGAGACCGTTCTATGAGCATCACGTCCCAGCTTGGAACCTGAGGATGACGGAGTTTCAAGGAGCCATTCTGCTTTGTCAGCTTAAACGATTACCTGAGCAAACGGAGAAGAGATACGTTAACGGCGAATACTTGGCAGGGGAGCTTGAGAAGATTGGTGGAATCCGCGCTTTAAAAAGAGACCCGCGGGTCACAAAGAGGGGATACTACTTTTATCTGATGAGATATAACGAAGAAGAGTTCGGAGGAGTAAGCAGAGACACGTTTCTAGAAGCTCTCCGAGCGGAGGGAATCCCGGCTGGAACGGCTCATAATCAGCCGCTTTATAAGAATCCAGTCTTCGTGGAGATGCGTTTCGGGAGAACCGGCTGCCCCGTTCGCTGCCCTCTCTATGGAAAAGCAATTGATTACACCGCGTTTCACTGTCCGGTCGCTGAGCGTGTCTACGAGAAGGAGATTGTGGCTCTTGGAAAAGACTTTCTATTGAGTCGTGATCAAGTAGACCTCGTGTTGGAGGCGATAAGGAAGATCAAAGAGAATATAGATGAGCTCCGAGCGTAACTTAAACGATTCAATGGAAAATAGGTCTTAATGCCGAGAAGCTGTCGAAGAGTATGAGGCAGACCTAATTGAAGTTTTTTGATTGTAATGCAAGTTTCGGCAAACCAATGATTAAGCCTATAAGATACGCTGAGACCGCCCGGGATCTTTTGGAAGAGATGGACTTCTACGGCATAGATGAAGCAGTTGTTTTCCATTCTAGGCAACGTGACGATTCTCCGGTTGTAGGCAACAAGATACTGATGAATGAAATCGAAGGCATTGAAAGACTTCACGGAACACTTGCGATTCTTCCCCCTCAGACCGGAGAGCTTGGATCTTTAGAAAACCTCGTTGAGACGATGAAAGCGAAAAATATATGTGCATTCCGCGCCTTCCCAGCGGAACATAAATATCTGATGACTAAAACTGCTTTGGGATCATTGTATGAATTGATGATTGAAAGGAACATTCCGCTCTTTATTTCTGTAAATGAGTCTTGCGGTGGAATCTCCGGATGGTACCTGATCGAAAAGATACTCTCTGACGCCCCGGATCTCACGCTTATAGTCACCGAACATGGCAGCTGGGGACACGACAGGTTCTTTAGACCCCTAATCGAGAAGTACGAGAATCTCTACTTGGACATCTCAAGATACGAGCTAGACGGAGGCATAAGAGACTTCTGCGACAAGTACGGCGCGGAGAGACTTCTCTTCGGCACAGGATTTCCCAAATGGAACCCCGGCGGGCCCATCTTGATGCTGGCTCAGGCGGATATAACACGTAAAGAACGTGAGATGATAGCTTCAGGCAATCTTCAAAGGATACTCGGGAGGGTCAAGTTATGATCTGCTCGGATTTAATTAAAGAATTCATGGAGAAGGGTCGAAGCGATTCATGTCCAGTTATAGATATGCATCAACATATGGGTCCATTCCAAGGCATATACTTCCCAAATCCGTCACCGGAGGACATGATAAGAACGATGAATCGATGCGGAGTGAAGATGGGAGTCTTCTGTTCACATGCAGCTCTCATAGATCCGGAGGCAAACATCGAGATGGCTCAAGTCGTAAAAAGATATCCCGACAGATTCAGGGCATACTGGTGTATAAATCCGAATTATCCGGAAGGAATACCGAAGGAGATAAATCAATTTTCAAAGATGGAAGGATTCGTCGGATTCAAGTTTCTCTCAGACTATCATAAATACCCGATAACCAGTCCAAGATACAAGCCCGCACTTGAATACGCTGAGGATCATGAATTGTTGGTTCTGATGCATACTTGGGGAAGAAGCCCATACGATTCGCCGGCTTTAGTTGAAAAACTCGCAGAGAAATATCGTCACGTCACCTTCCTCATGGGCCACTCAGGATATGGAGAATGGGAAAGATCCATTCAGGTCGCCAGGGATTACCCGAACGTCTATCTTGAATTGACGGCTGCCTACGCGGTGAACGGCGTGATCGAATGGATGGTGAAGGAGGCGGGCTCGGAAAAGATCTTGTTTGGAACAGATCTGCCGTGGTTTGATCCGCATTACGGAATAGGCTGCGTTCTCTTTTCAAGGATAACAGACGAGGATCGCCATAACATTCTACATCGAAACGCGGGGAGGCTCCTTCAACCCTTCCTCTAGTCATAAGAGGCTATAGGGTCATTGTTTAGCATCAAGTCTTCCCATAGGCTCTCCTGTAGAAATCGTCGAGGATCCTCGGTACATTAGCATCCTGCTTGATCCTTTTGATCACATCAGCCAAGAATTCAACGAGCTTCTCCACAATTAACTTTCCCTTCTCTTTCGTTGCTTTTCTCGGATCGCCCAAATATAGCTGAAGAGCATAAGCTTGCCAGTCAACGGAGGTCTCGATTCCCCTCGGCAGGTGGGTGCTTCCCACCTCTGCTTCACGCTTGACATTCTCCATTTTTATCAAGTCTCCGAAAAGGTACAGGCCGAGGCTTGTCTCCAATTCACATGCATGTCCAACTCTTTTATCTTCGATCAGCTGGGAAATGAAATCTCTCAGGGGAAACAGCGGGTCAATCATCCCATAGAGGACGTAATCTTTCTTCTTATTCAGAACATCCTTTAAGAAAACCCTTAGTATCTGATTGTTTCCCCCATGGCCATTTACGATCAAAATCTTCTTAAACCCATTTCGAGAGACCTCATCACATACCTCCTCCAGCAGAGAAAGCAGAGTCTTCGCCGTTAACGAGATAGTCCCCGGGAAATGCTTATTCTCCGGAACATACGCATAATAGAACGGAGGTAGAACAACAGATTCCTCCTTCTCCGCTGCTAGCTTGGCTATGTTATATACAGTTATGGAATCTGTCCCCACGGGCATGTGAGGACCATGAATCTCAATCGACCCCACGGGCAGTATTGCTACTAATCCTTTTTCAGATGCCTCTTTAACGTCTAAACTTGTTAGATGCTCAAAAAGCATTATTTTTCCACCGATTAAAAATGCCGATTATACAATATAACATGTACTGTTATGCCTGAGAGTGTTTGAGAAACCTTGAAATGCAACCTGCCTAATTCACATAACGGTTTTAATGACCTTCTTCAAGTTTTCTGCGCCTTTGTAAAAGATGGCCTTCTCATCCTCATCGAGTTTCCACTCGAATATTCTTTTAACTCCTTCACGGCTGAGCTCCACGGGGACGCCTATGCTGATGTCTTTAAGACCGTACTCTCCATCCAGCACAACTGAACAGACTGCCAAGCCGGGGACATCCTCAAGAATCATTCGAACCATATTCACGGTGTTGCTTGCCGGAGCATATACGGTTCCGCCTTTCTTGGAGATAACGTTCAATGCTGACTGCCTAATCTCCTCGGTTATCTCCTTGCGTTCCTCATCGCTGAAGGCTCTTTTCTCCCCCTTCACTGCGACTCTGCTGAAGACGGGCACTTGGCGGTCTCCATGCTCCCCTAAAACGTAGGCTTCAACATCCAAGACTGGAACGTCGAGCTTCCTACTTATGGCTCTCCTGAACCTTGCGGAGTCAAGCATTCCCGCGCTTCCGATAACTCTCCTTCTGTCGAAGCCTGTGAGCTTCCACATCGCATAGTTCATAACATCCACCGGGTTGGTTAAAGTCACAACGATCGGTTCTTCCCGAATCTTCTTTAGATTCGATGCGACGGACTTGATGATTCGGATGTTTGCTTCGAGAAGATCCATTCTAGACTTCATATCCGGCGTTCTCGGCTTTCCAGCGGTCACGATGACAACTTGCGATCCCTCGGCATCCTCATAATCTCCAGCTGTCACTTCCACATTACTTCGGAAAGCCATGGCCTGAGCTATGTCCTCTGCGTTTCCTTCAGCTAATTCACGATATAAATCGATCAGAACCAGCTCGGTGACGATTCCCCTAGCTGCCAATTCATAAGCAATGCAGGAACCCAGGTTTCCCACACCGATAACTGTTGCCTTCTTCATGGAATATACTTGATGAAGATTAACACTTAAGATTTTTATCCATGATTTAAAATCCTCAGCCAAAAATATTAAGGAAAAGCAACGATATCATAAAGATGGTGGTTGTAACATGGCTAAGAAGATTAAGATAATAAGTGAAAGAATCGGAGAAGTTGAAGCGGACCTCTTAGAAGATAAGGCACCTAAAACCGTCAATGCGATATGGGA
>PIYJ01000022.1 GCA_003601725.1 Candidatus Bathyarchaeota archaeon | reverse complement strand
GGGAATTTTGAAGGGTCAAATGTGAAGTCACCATAGTTTTCTTCCCATTTATCATCTATCTGTATCACGCTGCATGGAAAGTTTCGTTTTCGGATGTTACTTGCAAAATCCATCACTTTTTCCTGGTTTACTTCTTTCTTAAATTCAACCCACGTGGTGAAGATGGGCTTTACAAGCACTCTTTCATCGGGGATTCTTTTTGGAAGCCCTATTCTCTTTAGGGATATCTTTCGGGCGTCTTGAATGTTATTCCCTATGATAATGCGATAGCTGAAAGATTTGAAGTCAAGTCCTCTAATTGTGATTCCTCTGTCGAATCGGGTCTCAAAAAGCTGATAATTATCAACTAGGATGCCGACTCCGCTTTTGGTAAGCCATAAAGGCACTTGAATGTTAGTTGCTAAGAAAGGCTTCATTTCTGAGACGTGATCGTCAAGCGGGAAAACTTGATACTGCAATTGTCCTTGTCCATACCAATACGTTTTATCCGGAGCAATCCAGGTGTCAGATATGCTTTCGATGATCCCGGATTCTGATTCCCATCGGATCTCTAAGAATTGATCCGTTAAATGTAAGTTTAAAGACGCAGCTACTCCGAACCCTTTACATTTTAAAGACGCAACGTCATTTTCCTTTTTCTCAATGTTGATTTCGTGAAAACTTCTGAAATGGCCGTTATATTCGTATTCAGCCTCACTGCTGACCCGTTTCAACACGGGTTTACGACGGATAATCTCTATTGTCAAGGGCTTATCTTGAATCTTAACTGAAACATTATTTCTAACTAAAGCAAGAGAATTCATACCTTTAGATCCCTTGGAACAAGTATTAAAATTTTTTACTCTAAATTTTACGTGTCTCCGGTTGAATTTTCCATTAATCTTTTATCCAAATAAGGATATTTCATATCTGATACGTGTTTCAAGTGAACCTTAATGACTGCTAATGATGACTCCTCTTTAAGAGAGGAGATTGCAGAGGAATTTGAAGAGCAGAAGGTTGGTGTTGAAAAACTTATAGAGACCTTAATAGAGAGCTTCTTAAGATCAAACAGCGATTATGGGGCGATAGCGAACATAGAAACAGACATTGATCAGATCTATCTTTTGGTGAAAAAATATATTGAAGAGAAAAAAATAGATGTTTACGCGCTTAAAATTGATGATCGTATTCTCCTTTCTAGGACAAACGAGGGGTTCGATGACCTTTATGAAGTGATAAAGCAGCATTCAGAACTCCAAATCAAGAAGGACATGATTGAGATCTGGGATGATGCAAAAAATAAAATTCTACATTTACTCGTTATACCTGTTAGGAAGCATTTTCCCATAAAATACACAAGTTCAAGACAGAAGATGGAAACTATAAAGAAGATATCATTAATGACATGGTCCGTTGACTGAATTTTTCTTTTTTAGATATGGAAATAGCTGACTCTCTTCTAAGGTCCCCATATATAGAAAATCATGAATAATATTTTAGAGACATCTATTAACCATGTGAGGTTCTATTATCGTAAAGGCTTCTCCTTCTTCCCCAGAACTAACTCTTTAAGGGAGATCCCATTAACCGTGCTGACTTTCCATCTGACTCCTGGGATATCCCCCATCGCGCCGCCTTGTGAACCTCCGATGCCCTCGACAACCACTTCGTCATGCTCATCAACAACATTCAACGCACCGTCTCCTGGAAGAAAAGCCGTTATGACCTTCCCGTTCTTTATGAGCTGAACGCGGACACATTTTCTGATGGCGCTGTTCGGCTGCTTGCTCTCACGCCCAACCTTCTCAAGAACTATTCCGCGGGCCATAGGTGCGCCTTCAAGCGGGTCAGATTTAACATCCAGCCTAAGTTTACGTCTCTTATAGTTTATGTCGCTCCATCGCCACTTCTTTCTGTTTAAACGTAGCTTCCTAGCAGCGAACATTCCTCTCGTAGTTTTTCCCATTTTCAGATATCCTCAAAGCTGTTGATGATTATCCATCCATCATTGAAGCAAGTGATGCATATTCTATTCTTAAACATTTCTATTTTTCGTGAACTATAAATTCTCTTTTTACGGTAAAGAATGGGATTTATACGATCTGATCATAGTATAGAAACGTTGTGTATATCAAAATAACGTTTAGCCAAAAATCTTATTCTTTCAGCATTCTTTCCGTTCTTTCCGATAGCTATTCCTTTGTCTTTAGGATTCACGGAGACAACAGCGATCTTTTTCCCATCCGTCCTTTGAGTTATACGTATTTCTCTGAGTCTAGCTGGTCGAAGAGCATTCTTTATGAACCTTGCTGGGTCGTCTGAAAACTCAATGATCTCATGTCTCTTTCCCGTCATCTTCTCAAGCAGACTGACGTTCTTCCCTCGTTTCCCTATGGCTATTCCCATCTCTCCTTCTTTCACAACATAGATTATCCTGTTGTTTTCGTCATCAATGATGCAGTCTCTTACGGTTGCCCCTGTGATGCTTTCAAATAGAGCTATAAACCGCATCTCTCGATTTGTAAATCTTATCCCCCTAGACATTCTTTTCCTCCGCCATCTTTAGTATATCTGAGTCTCCCGGATCTCTTATAGCCAAGGCTGATATAGAAAATGGCTTTCCGCAAACTCGGCCTAGCTCAACATTATTTCTCGGGGAGACGATTAAGGGAATCCCCGAGAGCTTACAGTACTTTTCAATATCTTTCCGGATCCTATCAGGACAGTTAGACGCAACTATTGCAAGTCGAACCTTACCGGTCATAACATTTTTTATGGTTGAGTTAGCTCCAAATAAAACTTTACCTGTCTTTACGGCGATCCCAAGTGCCTGATCAAGACTGACCATCAGACTTCACCTCGCTGCTTTTAGGCGGCATAGCGGACATGTAGATATCAACCAGCCCCGTTCCTATAGGTACAGACTGACCGACTATCACATTTTCAGTGACGCCTTTAAGATTATCGCTTTCTCCCCTAATTGCCGCGTCAACAATATTTGGAATAGTTATCTCGAACGCAGCTCGGGCAAGCACGCTTGCCTTTTCCCCGCTTACTCCATGCCTGCCGATCTGCCGAATCTCACCCGTCACGCTCATGATATCCGCCACAAGCATGATGTGTCTCAGATCGACGTCGAGTCCCTGCTCTTCGAGGACCGCTGAGGCTTCTCTGATTAAGGCGTTTCTCGCTGCTTCTATCCCTAGAGTCTCCGCGATCTCATGAATGTTGTTAGTAGTCGTTCGAGTTGGATCTACTCCTTCGACTTCGAGGACTTTCGGCAGGTTCGAGCCGTCCGTTCTTATGATCCATCTCCCCTCTTCTTCTGATACAAGCACCCGTCTGATTCCTGGAACGCCCTTCACGCGTATAGATGAGATTTGACTTAGAAGCCTCTTCGGATCGATGGGCTTTTTCGAATCGATGAAGATTCTATCATCAACTATTCTCACCGAATATCTTGGACTCTCTAGAATTACAGCAAGATCATCCATCGTCACTCCTCTCTCCTTCATCTTTGCTGAGTCAACCTCTATGATTATACCTCCGGTTTCAGGATTGATGAAGACCTCTGTGGCGATGTCCTTAATTGTTGTGTAAATGATCCGTCTGGCGACCTCTGTTGCTTTTTCTCTGCTTTTGCTATGTTCTTCATCGAGATATATCGTCATAATTGGAGTGGATGGTTCTCTTCTCGCGTCCACTATTTCGATGAGACGAGGCAGCCCTATCGTTACGTTCATCTCTCTGACTCCAGCATAATGGAAGGTTCTCAAGGTCATCTGGGTGCCCGGTTCACCGATCGACTGAGCGGCGACGATTCCGATGGCTTCTCCCGGCTCGACAAGAGCTCGCTTATAATGTTCAACAGTCGAGTTGATCGCCAAATCAACGCCCTTCTCACTTAGTTTCGCATCTGAAAGACTAGTTTTAAGCTCATCAAGCAACAGAGGATTCAGCTGATCCTTCACTTGTTCTAAGCGTTTCTCAATGTACTCTTCAGATGCTGGTTCTCCCTCTTCTTCGATCAGTTTTATCTGATCAACAAGCCGAGCGACATTCACGGCTTTCCCATGATCACTCTTCGCAGGGTCAACACCATCCTCGCCGTACTTAAATTGTATAATGTCCCCTACTGAATTTCTAACTGTACCGTCATACTCAACTCTTAGATGCTCCATCGCGTTTATCAGTCTCCTCTGCATGTAACCGCTTTGCTGAGTCCTTACGGCCGTATCCACCAAGCCTTCCCGTCCGCCCATGGCGTGGAAGAAGAATTCGATCGGATCAAGCCCGTCACGATAGGATGAGTATACAAATCCTCGAGCTCTCGGTGAAGCATCCCCAATATTGAAGTGGGGAAGAGCCCTATTCAGATATCCCCTCATGATCCGTTTGCCGCGAACCGACTGCTGTCCAAGACATGCAGCCATCTGACCGATGTTAATGGTGGAGCCCCTTGCCCCGCTTCTCGTCATGACTACCCCGGCGTTATCCATGCTGAAATCGTTATCAGCTATGCTTCCAGCTTTAGTCCTAGCCTTAGCCAGCTCATTCATTACGTAAATCTCGAAGGAGTCTTCAAGAGTTAAGCCTGGAAGACGCTCTAGAGTTCCTTTCCGCAATTGTTCAGTGAACTCTGCCACTCTCTTTTCAGCCTGCTTGATCGTCTGCTGGATCTCTCTTTTAGCTTCAGGGGAGAGATTCAATTCCTCATAGGAGAAGGAGAAACCGCGCATAGTTATGAATCGTGTGAGAAGCTTGCTTATCTTATTCAGAAATCTTCTTCCAGTTTCAGTTCCATAATCCTTTATGAGCCTATGCAGGATGCTTTCGGATTTTTCGGCTCCTATCGAGTTTTTATCTATCACTCCGCTTATTAGCTTGCCATTCTTGATGACTACATATGCATCGTATGGGCATTCTTCACGTAGACAGACATCACAGTTCCGACATATATTTGCTTTCAGAGAGTAACTGAAGTCTTCTGGGAGGAAGAGACTGAATATCTGCTTTCCAGTCCACAGTTCTTGAGGCTCCTTTATCGCTGGTTCAGGCAGGCTTCCTTCATATCCAGCTGCGATGAGAAGCTTACAGACCTCCTTTTTATTCAGAAGCGTAGATTTACGGGTAAGCAGATACGCGGCGGATATGAAGTCTCTAATTGCACCGATTATTGGACCGCCGAACCTCGGTGAAAGTATCTGATCTTGAACCTGCATGAGGATCCGTGCTTCAGTCTGGGCTTCTTCGCTTTGAGGAACATGAAGGTTCATCTCGTCTCCGTCGAAGTCCGCGTTGTACGGCGGGCAGACGCATAGATGAAGCCGGAAGGTCTTATAAGGCAGAACTTTAACGTAATGCGCCATGATCGACATTCGGTGAAGTGAAGGCTGCCTATTGAATATCACTACGTCTCCGTCACGCAGATGCCTCTCAACGATGAACCCTGGCTCCAGAGACTCAGCGATCTTCTCCCTATCGAGAACAAATTCTAATCTAACCCGTTTACCATCCGGCCTCACAATATATAGGGCTCCGGGATACTTGTCCGGACCGTTCTTAACGAGTTCCTTCATCTCTTCGATGTTCCAGTAAGTGACTTTTTCTGGAACTGAAAGTTTCTTAGCTATCTCTAATGGAACCCCTACTTCGTTTATGTCGAGGTTTGGATCTGGACTGATGACTGTACGTGCTGAAAAATCAACTCTTTTACCTGAAAGGTTTGTTCTGAATCGTCCCTCCTTTCCTTTAAGCCTCTGCGAAAGGGTCTTTAAGGCTCGTCCAGAACGATGCCTCGCCGGCGGGATGCCTGAGGATTCATTGTTAAAGTATGTTGTCACATGATACTCGAGGAGCTCTGTTAGATCCTGAATTATAAGTGTCGGAGCACCTGCTTCTAAGTTTTCTTTAAGCCTCTCGTTAATGCGGATGATATCTACGAGCTTATGGGTAAGATCATCCTCGGATCTTATCCCCGACTCAAGGGTTATTGAAGGCCTCACATAAACGGGGGGAACGGGGAGAACTTGAAGAATCATCCATTCTGGACGGGCGTTTTCAGGGTCATACCCAAGCAATCTTAAGTCTTCATCGGGAATCCTTTCAAATCTTTCCCGAATCATGCTTGCGGTCAGCCGCTGAGCACCTTCCTCTGTATGCTCATAGAAGACTGTTGGCTTCACGAATTCTATTTTATATTGCTTTGCTCCGCAATGCGGACATTGCATGGCTGATTTGGCTTGATCAAGGAAACTTCGATAAAGATTGTCTGGTATGTTGCCCAGCAGACTCTTGATTCTTTCACTCTGTTTTTTCGCTTTAATTATGCTCTTCTCGTTGAGTAGGATTCTGCCACAATTCCTGCAGAACGCTTGGAGAAGATCATGGATATTCTTTGTGAACTCGACATGAATTATGGGAACCGCCAGTTCGATATGTCCAAAATGACCGGGGCATCTTGTAGCCGTATTACCGCATGTTCTACATCTTTGACCGGGCTCCAGAACTCCCAGCCTGTTATCCATTAAGCCTGAAGGGATCACAGCTCCATCTTCATCGTAAGTATCTGCGGTCTGAATCTCCACAACAGAAAGTTTCCGTATCTCTTGGGGAGATATTATCCCGAAACGGATAGCCTCAATTATCTTTCCATAAGATTCCTCCATTGCCATTTTACGCCCTCTCCTTAAGGATTAATCGCGGCGAAACACACAAGCTCATAAGCTCTTGAAGAAGAAGCTTAAACGCATAGGAGACCTGAACAGGGGATATTCTTGCCTTTTCCCCGCAGACCGTGCAGACGTATTTCCGCTGTTTCATATCGTAGTATGCGATGTAACCGCAATTTTCACACACATAAAGCACATACTTGTCTGACTCTTCGAGAAGCCTGTCATGAAGCAGCATTGCAGCTCCATGGCCGATTAGGCAGTCCCGCTCCATCTCTCCGAATCTTAATCCTCCGCCTCTGGCTCGTCCTTCCGTAGGCTGCCTCGTCAACATTTGAACTTGCCCTCTTGCTCTTGCGTGAATCTTGTCAGAAACCATGTGGTGAAGCTTCTGATAGTAGATTACTCCGACGAAAACTTCAGCTTCATATTTTTCTCCTGTTACTCCATTGTAAAAGACTTCTCGGCCGGTATAGCTGAATCCCAAATCGATGAGCGCTCGTTTAAGTTCCTCTCCCTTCTTACCTACGAATGGAGTTCCATCAACAGGTTCTCCTTTGGCTGCTGCTACTTTGCCGGCTATTGATTCCAAAAATTGGCCAATGGTCATTCTGGAGGGGAATGCGTGAGGATTGATTATGATGTCAGGGACTATTCCATTCACACTGAAGGGCATATCCTCCTGCGGAATAATCATTCCGATAACGCCTTTTTGTCCATGACGAGAAGCAAACTTGTCTCCAATCTCTGGAATACGTTCGTCTCTCACTCGGACCTTAACTAGCTTGCTACCCTCACTTGTCTCCGTCAAGAAGACCGCATCGACAATTCCATTCTCAGAAGGCCTCATATCCACTGAGGAATCTCTCATGCTTGGTCCTCTTATCTCGAATTCCTTGTATTCCTCGAGGAAACGAGGTGGACTCATTCTTCCTATCAGAACATCGCCTCCGGAGACTTCTGATTCGACGCCTATTATGCCGTCTTCCTCTAGAAAACGATAGTATTGCTCTCCGCGGTATCCTCGGATTCCTGATTCTGGGATCTCAATTCTGTCTCTTAGCCCTCCGAGATATTGGAGGCATTCAGCCTCGTAGATCCTATAGAAGGTTGATCTTGCCAGTCCTCTTTCTATGGATGCTTTGTTGAATATCAATGCGTCTTCCATGTTGTATCCTTCAAATGAGAGGACCGCTACGATGCAGTTTTGTCCGGAGGGACGGAGATTGTACCCTATGACTTCCATCGGTTTGGTTTGAACCAGAGGCATCTGGGGATAATGAAGTATATGGGCGCGTGAATCAACCCTAAGCGGGAAGTTCGCTGCGTATATGCCGAGGGCTTGTTTCGCCATCGCTGACTCGTATGAGTTACGTGGAGACTGGTTATGCTCAGCATAGGGTATGAGGGATGCGCATATTCCAAGAATCGAGTAAGGTGTGATCTCGAGATGCGTATGATTCGGCGTTACCTCTTCTGGGCTTAGAGCTATCAAAGCGTTCTCTTCTTCTTCAGCATCCAGATACTCGATGATGCCGCGTTTTATCAGATCTTCCCATGTCCATTCTTTGTTTCTGATCTTCTCGATCTCTTCTGGTCCCAGTTTCGGTTTGCCATTCTCGACTATTATGAGGGCACGTCGAACTCTGCCTTCATCTCGATTGACATAAATCTCATCGTTATTTCCATGAACTTTGGGGAAATAAGCAACATTTATCTCTGAGGATATTTCTCCCCTTCTTCGAGCCTCTCTGAGCTCATTTACAAGTTTACGAGGCGAAGCATGATACCCAATTGGGCAGCCGTCAACGAAGACCTTTGCCCCTGAGATCCGTAGCTCTCTGCTTACTTCTGTGAGCGGAACAACACCTCTTTCATAAAGCATCTGCTTAACCTTTTCAAGATCGAACCCGACGGATATCAGTGCTGAAAGAGCAAGATTCTTAACAAGCCCACAATTTGCACCTTCAGGGGTCTCATTCGGACAGAGCCTTCCCCAATGAGTAGCGTGAAGATCTCGAGCTTCGAAGTTAGGTTGACTACGGCTGAGGGGGGACTGAAGCCTTCTTAAATGGCTGTATGCAGATATCATGTTGGTTCTATCTAGAAGCTGCGTGATGCCGACTCGTCCTCTGCCCCAATTGCCCGTTGCGAGGGAATGCTGAAGCTTATCTGTGACTATCCCCGGTCTAACAGCGATTGAGATCCCGAGCATTCTTCGTTTCGTTCCCATTCTTTCAAGTTGATACTTGATGTCACGGCAGAGATTTCTGAAGGCAATCCGGAAGAGATCAGCCAAGAGGGGGCCAGCAAGCCTTAAACGCTTATTCTTGAAGTGATCCTTATCATCAGGCTCTCGTCTTCCCAGTTTCAGCTCGATAGCTCGACAAGCCATCTCGCCCAAAAAGAACGCCTTCTCTCTCCGCGATTCTCTTGTTCTCCCAATATGAGGAAGCAGATTTTTATCAATAATATTTTCAGCCTTAGCTAGACGATAACTTCTAACTTGGCCGTGAGCCGCCCTGTTTCCGATGTATAATAAAGCCTCCTCAACCGTGTCGATTCCCTCAACAGCATCGAAGGAAGATTCCAGCTCGCTCTGTACTGCCTCATCCGGCGAGACTGCCTCTGCGATTTCTCTATCTGACTGCATACCGAGAGCTCTCATAAGCACTATGAATGGGACTTCCGCCGGCACCCCTGGCACTGATACATATATAGCCCCATCAGCTTTGATGCGTAATTCAATTCTCGCCCTGAATCCTACGGTGGTAGAGAAGACCTTTGCTTCATAAACCGGGTTAGCTCCCCGCGTATCCACATCGATGAGAATCCTGTTTGGAGCTAAATCCTCTATCGCGACAATGACACGTTCAGATCCGTTGATTATGAAGTATCCTCCCGGATCTAGGGGGTCCTCTCCTTGCCTGACGAGATCCTCTTTGGAGAGTCCTGAAAGGAGGCAGAACTTGGATTTTAACATGATGGGTAAATCGCCTATGTAGACAAGTTCCTTTTCAAGCTCTTTGCCGTCGATTACAGGCATCATCTCTACGGATAGAGGCATAGCATAAGTAAGGTTTCTTAATCGGGCTTCCATGGGATAAATTTCATGGCGAGTTCCATCTACCTCAGTCATGTATGGACCGTAGATTACGTCATTTTCAACTTCTCTGACTATGAAAACTCTGCCGAATTTTATCTTGTATGGTCCTTCTGGGACTTCTATTTCTATCTCGCCTATCTCGTCTATAACTCGTTGAAGCCCATGCTCCACAAATTCATTATATGAGTCTAAATGCTGTCTAACAAGACCCTTCTCTTCAAACATGGCTTTTTGTATCAAGAATGCGTCTTCTGGGCTAATCAATTTATATTGATCCTCCTTTGAAGCGGAAGACTCGTTACATCACGGTTCAATCTTCTTTTCGGAAGCAACTTTAATTTGACCTCACGCTTATTGAGGTGACATAGCTTCCTTTTATGCCTTGCCAATAATAAAAAGCAGCTATCAAGCATCATATTATTGGCGTCATTCACCATACTTAAAGAGCCATCCCCTTCCTTTAGGCTTCACAAAGTAACGAGAGCAAATATTTAAGGATTACTTTTTGGATCCATCTATTTATATTAATATGATGCCTTTTTGATTGCATTGAACGATGACGATTAAACATTCGCATCCTTCTTTTGGAATCCAAGATCCATTGAGGAGATCACCGTTTTCCTCATGATTCCTACAATTTCCATTGAATCCTAATATAGAATTAATTAATCCACGGTCATATTCCTATAAAGGATTACCGATATGAAGGGAAGATATCATGACCATGAAGGAACGGCCAAATATTTTATGGATCTCATTTGAGGATACTAATCCATTCTACAGCTGCTATGGCGATCCAATTGCCCGCACACCTAATCTAGACCGTTTAGCATCTGAAGGCTACATTTGGACAAACGCTTTTTCTACAGCTGGAGTCTGCGCACCTGCCCGTTCAGCCATAATAACAGGCGTTTACCCCATTTCCGCCGGCACTCATCATATGCGAACTACACATACGAATAGATTTGTGCCTAATCTGCCGACCCCTTACTCCGCCGTTCTTCCTCATTATGTTCGATGCTTCACGGAATATCTGCGTGCCACTGGCTATTACTGCACAAACAATTTTAAAACAGACTATCAGTTCGACCCCCCGATTACGACTTGGGATGAATGCAGCCCAAAAGCTCATTGGCGTAATAGACCTGACCCTGATCAACCATTCTTTGCGGTATTTAATCCTACGCGTACCCATGAAAGCGGCATGTGGCCTGAGAAATGCCCAGAAATAACCTTCGATCCAGACGATATCAGGGTGCCGCCGTACTTTCCTGACACCCCGAAAGTGAGGGAGGCAATGGCGCGAATGTACACGAACATTGAATATTGCGACCGCATTTTAGGTGAGCTCCTAGCTCAGCTAGAAGAGGACGGCTTGGCGGAGAACACTGTTGTGTTTCACTGGAGCGATCATGGACCGTTACCTCGAGGTAAACGTTGGCTTTATGACTCTGGCATTCATGTGCCTTTGATTGTGCGTTGGCCGGGGCATCTCAAGCCTGGAAGCATCTGTCATGATCTTGTCAGCACGATTGATCTCGGTCCGACTGTTCTTTCAATAGCTGGGCTTGAAATTCCGCCGTATATGCATGGGCAGCCATTCTTAGGTCCGAAGGCAAAGCCGCGGGAATATATCTTCGCAGCGAGAGATCGGCATGATGAGTCTTACGATATGGTTCGAGCAGTTAGGGATAAAAGGTTCAAATATATCCGCAACTACTACCCTGGCAAGCCGTATCTGCTATGGATTCCCTACAGAAACAGACATCCAATCGTTCAAGAGATGTGGCGTCTATATTTGAAGGGGGAACTTGAAGGACCACAGCTATTGATGTTTCAACCTAGACCCGCAGAGGAGCTTTATGAAACGCAGAAGGATCCTTACGAGATTAACAATCTAGCAAATGACCCAGAATATGAACGTGAACTCAAACGTCTACGCGGAGCACTAGATGAATGGCTACGTGAAGTTGGAGATATGGGACGAATCTCAGAATCAGAAATGGTTCGCTCATGGTATCCGAATAATAAGCAACCGGTGACAGCGGCGCCACTGTTTATACCGATCTGCGAAGAAAACTATGGGATTGAACCGTCTCTAGAAGGCGGCAGATTTAAACATCCAGTCCTAATACAGATTTATTGCCCAACGCAGGGAGCCTCAATCGCATACACCTTTGAGGAAAAAGAGAATCCCCGCTGGCTGCTTTATACAAAACCTTTACGGCTTCCCAAGGGGAGAACTGTGCTTAGAGCCAAAGCGGTCCGCATAGGCTTTAAGGAGAGCCCTGAGACCAAGGCAACATTCATTGTAGAGTGAGCTATCTTCTTTTCTAATCAATTCCTTTATTGTGGACCCAAAGAATCAAAAATAAATGGGGAATAACCGTTAAGAGAAGATTATTCGAAGTATTTTTCACCTTCGGATAAATGTTTTCTCATAACCTTCTCATTTAATTCGATGCCTAATCCAGGACTGTCGGGAACATTAACGAAGCCATCCTTAATCATCGGCTTCTCTAAACCCTTCACTATATCCTCCCACCATGGAATATCCACAGAGTGAAACTCAAAGGCTATGAAGTTCTGAGGCATCGCGGCTGCAGCATGAACATTCGCCATGAAGACTATTGGAAGTCCCACGTTGTGAGGAGCTATCAGCAACCCGTAGAGATCCGCAAACTCTGCTATCCACTTTGCCTCTGCCAGTCCTCCCACATCGCAAATGTCAGGCGCAACGATGTCAACTGCATGCTGCTCAATGAGGTCTCTGAAACCATGTCTTAGATAGATTTGCTCTCCTGTTAAGATCGGGGTAACCGTGCTTGACGTTAAAATTCTATAGGCTTCGGGGTCAGTATAAGGCGTATAGTCACCTGTAAGCAGATCTTCCGCCCAGAGAAGATTAAATGGCTCTAAAGCCTTAGCCAACTTTATGGCGGAGGGAAGAGATTGACCGGGTCCGCAATCAACCGCCAAGCCGATCTTGTCGCCGAGAACATCCTTTATTGCTTCTACACATGCGATCTCCGCCTTCAAACCGCGTTCAGTAACGTGACCCTTAGTTGGATATAAATCTTCAGCTTCGTAAGAGCCCCCATGCACGCTGAGTAATTGGCCGCCGTGAGAACCATGGAAACCGATATCAAATTTGAGGATCGTGAAGCCTTGGGGCATCTTCATTCTTCTTCGAGCCTTCTCGGCATAGGCTTCTGGGCTATAGGCTGATGTAGGATCATCTGGATCCCAGAGCACGCCAGCGCCGCAGTCACAATATACACGAACTTTATCTCGAACTTTTCCTCCTAGAAGCTTGCAAACTGGAAGACCAGCCGCTTTTCCAGCAATATCCCACAAGGCAATCTCAATCGCGCTGATTTGAGAGCCGAACGGCTTGAAGGCTCCTCTGAACCGTATCTTTTTCATAACTTTTTCGACATTCGTTGGGTCTTCTCCGAGTATGAATCGTTTCAAAGGAATAACTTGCTGTTTTGGACAATGAGCCTCCCCGTATCCGTATATCCCCTCATCGGTATCAATCCTGATAATTGAGACTCGACCTAAGGTTATTGCTTTCAGATCTGTTATCTTCAAATGTTCAACCTCTTTCGACTTGTTTTCTAAATCATCAAGAATCACGAAATATATTTTCCAGGCCTAAAAATAAGGTTAAAGGCACATGCATACACCAAAAATATGGGTGACCTATGAATCCTCCGCCGTAAAAAATGAATTAAACATTCACATTATTGCGTGCTTTCTGCCTTTCTCTTGATAACAGTAAGCACGTCATTCAGAACCGCGGAGACCGTTTCTTTGCCTGCGCCGTATCCTACGAGGGTTATCTCTCTCGCCAAGTCGGTCTCTATGTGAATCGCGTTAAGAGTGCCGTGAACGCAGAGCGGATGATTTATAGGGACAAGCTTCGGGGCTACTTCTATCCGTCTGTCAATGGTGCCGATCAGCTTAATAGCAA
>PIYJ01000090.1 GCA_003601725.1 Candidatus Bathyarchaeota archaeon | reverse complement strand
GACAGCATGGCCAGCCCTTTCGCTTCAATAAAGGGAACAGGCAGGCCCTATTCGATTAAGGCTCAGTCCCCAATGGCAGTTATAGCTGATACATCTATCATAATGAATGCGCCTTACCGTTTCACTGCAAGCGGCTGCGGAGACGTAATATCCAAGATTACTTCAACTCGCGACTGGAAGCTGGCACATGAGAAGAGAGAAGAATATTATGCGCAGTATACCTCAAGTCTGGCTTCGATGAGCGCGAAGCATGTGATCGATAACGCAAATCTAATCAAGCCGGGATCGGAGGAAGGCGTAAGAGTCCTTCTTGAGGCTTTAGTAAGCTGCGGCGTGGCAATGTGCATAGCCGGAACCAGTAAGCCATGCAGCGGATCGGAACATCTTTTCAGTCATGCCTTAGATCTAATAGCGCCAAACCATGGATTGCACGGGGAACAATGTGGCTTGGGAACAATAATGATGGCGGCTCTTCACGAGATAGATTGGGAAGTCGTGCGGGACACTTTAAGGATGGTTGGGGCTCCCATAAGCGCTGAAGAGATTGGAATAGAGGATAAATATATCGTTGAAGCCTTAGTGAAAGCTAGGGAAATTCGACCTGAGAGATACACGATTCTGAATGAGAAACCGTTAACAAGAAAATCAGCTCGGCAATTAGCCAGGAAAACCGGGGTCATAAATTAAAGCTGAGGTTAGCCTCTTTTTGGGAAAAAGCGATTCATCCGTTAACCTTAAAACTATTTGTTGTATTGTTTCTTTTGTCTGAGGTGAAAAGGATTGGTCAAAGTCGATGATTATGAAGTTCCAGAGGGACTCTACTACTCGAAGGAATGGACATGGGTCAAAATAGAGAATGGAAAAGCTCGTATCGGAATCACGGATTATGCGCAGAAGCAGCTGAGAGAAGTAGTCTTTGCTGAACTTCCGGAGGTTGGAGATGAGATAGTTAAGGGCGAACCGTTTGGAACGGTGGAGTCAGTTAAATCAGTATCAGATCTTGTGGCTCCGATAAATGGGAAAATAGAAGAAGTCAATGAAGAAGTTGTTGATAATCCACAGATCATTAATGAAGATCCCTATGGTGAAGGCTGGCTTATCTTGGTATCTCCAAGCAATCTGGATGAAGATCTTAAGACGTTGATGAGCTTTGAAGAATCAGTTGAATGGCATAAGGAGCTTGCTAAAGAGAGCTGACAGAATCCCTTCCTTCTATCATTTTTAAAGTTTGACCACCCATATTCTTCTTTTCATTTTTTAATATCCATATTGGGAAGTTGATTAGTAGGAGAATCGTTGCTGACTATAATTCAACGATCAAAGCTTTTACAGGTATTTCCTTAAAAGTTAAATACGATTAATCGTAGTTTAATTTACTAATCGTCGTAAAGTGATCGGGTCGTGAACGTGGAAGTCACCAGTGCAACGGAAGAATATCTTGAGATCATCTATAAACTTCAAAAGAAGAGCGGGGTGGCAACAACAAGCGATCTTGTCAGAGCGCTTAAAGTGACTCCCGGAACAGTTACGAACACAATAGCGAGGTTAGAAAAGGAATCCTTCGTGATTCATGAACCATATAGAGGTGTAAGGCTGACTGAAAAGGGACGGAGAATCGCTCTCCGCACCATTAGGAAACATAGGCTCTCAGAACGGCTTCTCACGGATCTTCTAAACGTAGAGTGGGAAAGAGTTCACGAAGCAGCTTGTAAGCTTGAGCATAGCATCTCGGATGAGATAGCTAAAAAGATTGAGAAGGCATTGGGACATCCAAAGACCTGTCCTCATGGCAATCCCATTCCAACGGAGTGCGGCGGAATCATAGAAAAATCATCTGAACCATTAAGCGAATTTAACATCGGGGATAAAGGAGTAATTGCGAAGATAACAGATGAGAGAAGAGAACTGCTCGAATATTTAAGTTCGCTTGAAATCAGGCCTGATAAAATTGTTGAGATTGTTGATAAGGCGCCTTTCGGCGGGCCTATAACAGTTAGGATCGAGGGAAAAAATCACGCGTTAAGCCGAGAGATAGCCTCACTTATTGAAGCTAGAAAGATAGAATAGGAGAAGTCTTGAATGGCTGTGCCTTTGTCATCGTTGAAAGAAGGAGAAAGCGGAATTATCACGTCTATAAAGACCAATCCTGCAGGAAGAAGGGGGAGAAGCTGGGGATTCATTAAAAGACTTGTAGATATGGGATTAACTCCTGGCACGAAGATTACCGTTGTGAAATCCGCGCCTTTCCGAGGTCCCATAGAGGTTTCTGTCCGAGGTTCTAGGCTAGCTTTAGGCAGAGGAATGGCCAGGAGAATTTTCGTGGAGATAGACAAGTGAAGAAGAAACTGAGAATCGCTTTAGCTGGAAACGCTAACGTAGGAAAATCAGTAATATTCAATCAGCTGACAGGTCTGCATCAGCATATAGGAAATTGGCCTGGGAAAACTGTTACGAAAGCGGAGGGAACCCTTCATTTTAAGGGTTACGAGATAGATGTGATTGATTTACCCGGCATATATTCTCTATCTACATTCTCGCTTGAGGAGATAATCTCAAGGGAATATATAGCATTCGAAAAACCTGATTTGGTGATTAACGTAGTCGATGCCTCGGTTCTGGAGAGAAACCTCTTCTTCACATTGCAGCTGATCGAACTTGGAACCCCAATGATTATCGCATTGAATCAAATCGATATCGCACAGAAAAAAGGGATAAAAATAGATTACAAAAAACTTAGCAAGATTCTAGGAGTCCCAGTTATCCCCACAATTGCGATAAGAGGGTATGGAATATACGATCTTCTGGCGGCAGCCGTAAAAGCTATAGAAGAAAAAACGGCGTATCCAAGTAAGATAAGGTATGGAAAAGAGATCGAAGGGAAAATTGAGAAGATCGCAATTATGATTAGGGAAATCGGGCTTCCCTATCCGGCTAGATGGACAGCGATAAAACTCCTTGAAGGAGATAAAAAGATTCAAGAAGAAGTAAGGAAAGCCAATCCTGAGATTCTCAGTTTCGTACAGGAAATGGCCCGTGAAATCGAGGAGATTCATGGACATCCATGCTCAACCGTCATTACCTCTGAAAGATATGATGTTGCTGGGAGAATTGCAAGGGAAGTTCAAAAGATCCAGCCGATATCTAGGATTCCCTTGAGCCAAAGACTGCATGAGTTAACAACCAGTAGAGTCCTGGGTTATCCCATAATGCTTTGCGTTGTGCTTTCCATCTTTTACGGCATCTTCACCTTCGGCGACTATACTTCAACGTATATTGGCGACTTCCTTTACAGTTTCGAACCGCTTTTCGATCAAGCCATAAGCAATTATGTAGTGAAGGAGCTTATCTGGAACGGTGTGGTCGAGGGGATAATAGCCGGCGTCACCATAGCTCTACCATACATTGTTCCTTTCTATCTCATATTGTACGTTCTTGAGGATTCTGGTTATCTAAGCCGGCCGAATAGCTTTCCTCATGGATGTAGCTATGCACAAAATAGGATTACATGGAAAAGCCTTCATCCCCGTTATGCTGGCTTACGGCTGCAACGTGCCAGCATGCTTGGGATGCAAGATAATGGAAACCGAGAGGGAACGTCTCTTAGCGGCTTTTATCGTTACATTGATACCTTGCGCGGCGACAACGGTGGTTGTGCTCGGGCTTGTCGGAAAATTTGTAGGCATAGAGTGGGCATTGACGCTTTATATCATCGATTTGGCGATAATCTTTCTGCTCGGCAGAATAGCATTTAAAAGTTTACCGGGGGAGCCGACTGAGTTGTTAATGGAGATGCATGAATATAGGATTCCTCACTTGAGAACGGTTCTAAGTCAGACATGGTTTAGGCTAGAAGAATTCATCAAAATAGCTTTTCCACTGATGATCTTAAGCAGCGTCATAATAAAGGCTATAGAGCTCTCTGGTTTGTTTGGTCTGCTATCCGCCTTGATGAGCCCCGTAACAGTTGAATGGTTAGGTTTAAGACATGAAATGGGAATCGCGTTGATATTCGGTATTCTACGTAAAGAACTTACATTGATAATGCTTGCCACGATTCTTGGAACGACGAATTTCGGAGCGGTGTTAACGTCCCTTCAAATGGTTATCTTCAGTCTGATCACGATGCTTTATATACCATGCATCGCAACGATAGCCGCATGCGTCAAAGAGTTCGGCTGGAAAAAAGCTATCTTCATAACAGTCTTCGAAGTGCTATTCGCCATATTTATTGGGGGAATAGTCTTCAGAATCCTCGGATATTTTGGGCTGCCATAGGTATTGGCTGATCATCTAGCTGAGCTTAAAGGTTTATCTTCTTCCAGTTTTTCATTCACGATAATACCCGGATGATCTGTGGCAATCATCCAAATGAAGAAGATTACAGATCATATCTCGGATCACGTTTAAATATCAGTTATATCTTTTTTGAATGAAAGAAGGAGATACGAGTGTGGTGTTGATGCCTCGCCAATTTCTCGGTCGCGATGGGCTTCTCTCAAGAAGACTTTGATCTACAGGGCAGTCGTTGATCCCGTAGCTATTCTGATAACTTATATTTTAACCGGGGAATTTTTCGGATCGATCTCTGCAGTGATAACGATAGAAATGTTTTCAACGGTCTTCTATTATCTACTCGACAGACTTCTCTAACTTAAAGACAGCGACATCTTAGCTGCAAACTCCTTTCTTTTTTTGGAATCCCTTTTTTACCAGTCGAAGTTTTTATACATCTTCGAATAGGACGGGACCCATAACCTTTTTGAAGACATATCTTCCATACCAGACAAAAGATATGTTAACCTCAAAGCATACAAACTCAACCGACATATTATTAAAATGAAGGTTTTGTGTCTGGTGAAATTTTTTTCTTCGTGTGATCTTTTGTTTTCTTTCCGCCTTTTATGTTCCGAGCCCGTTTCTTTTGTATCAAGTGTCCCGAAGTGTCTGAAAGTGTCTCAGAATGGCCCGAAATGGCTCTTTCTGTCTTTTTCTGTCTCAGAATGTCTCTTGGTTTCCGTCGCAGAACCCTTTTCTTTATTAAAGCAGCATATTTGAAGCCTAATATTCGTATCCGATTCTTTCCGTAAAAACTCTGATTCTATTCTAGTTCGGCTGGAACCAATTTAAGGTTTTTAAGCCATATTAAGAAAGAGATAAGAAGAAACATCAAGCCTTCCGAAATGAAGATTAAAGATGATTAAAACAAAGGGGAAAGAAAGTTTCATGAGAAGGGAAACTCTTAGAGAGACGCCTGATTGGGAAAATCCAAGAATAGTAGAACATCAAAGGGAATCAGCTCATACAACTCTGGTTGCCTATCCAGATGAGAAGACCGCGCTTACTTGCAAAAGAGAATGCTCCCCATGGTTTTTGACACTAAACGGCGACTGGAAGTTTAAGC
>PIYJ01000021.1 GCA_003601725.1 Candidatus Bathyarchaeota archaeon | reverse complement strand
CTGCCTTTTATCGACAAGGCCGTTAGAAAGATGAACGAAGAAGAAGTTGAACTTGTGCTTCACGCAGGAGACTACAGCGCCCCATTTGCGGCTTACAGATTTAAACCTTTAAAAGCAAAGATGATAGGGGTCTTTGGAAATAACGATGCTGAGAAGGAACTTCTGCGAAGAAACTTTAACGAGATAGGCATCGAAATCCGCGGTAGATTCGCAGAGATCCAAGTTGACGGCTTAAAGATCGCTCTTCTCCACGGGGAAGAAACGGAGCTCCTCAGATCCCTCTTAAATGCAAGATCTTACAACGTCGTGGTTTACGGGCATACCCACCGGTCAGAAGTCAAAAGAGAAAACGGAGTTTTAGCGATAAACCCCGGGGAAGCTTGCGGGTATCTCAGTGGAAAAGCAACTATCGGAGTGCTGGATACGAGCACTATGGATGTAACTATTCTTCCAATCTAAGGCAGGTCTCAGCTCGAAATTCGGGAATCCAGTAAGCTTTAAATCAATGCTTCAAGTGTCTATTTGAAGTTATGTTAGATATTCGAATGGCTCTTGGAAGAAAAATTCTATGCTTGGCTATCATCTTCAATTCAATACTGAACATGCTTTTTGCTGGTGATATTCTCTACATGTTTTACCTCAGCGGATCGAAGTGGCGTCCCTACTGGCCGTATCTTTTAGACGGGTCTCTTCTCTGGTTCACCAGCATAGCTTCATTTTTGAATATCATCACAGCGAAGATTCTAGGCAGTGTAGATTTGAAAAGAATCAAGTTTCATCATTATTTTTATGGCTTCATATCTGTCCTCATATCTTTTATCTTTATGATCATGTTTGCACCGACGTATCTATTCATACTGCTGATGCCCACGTTGATTTCTAATGCTTACGGATCCACATCCATGACGGTCTCCGCTGCTTTTTTCTTGGCCTACGGCGGAATGACGCTGATAATAGATGATATCCAAGATCTCTCGCTGAGATTAGGGAAAGCCCTCGATGCTCTTAAAAGGAAACTTCACAGATTTAGAAGAACACTCGAGATGATTCATTTCTGCTGCTGCATCACATCGATATATGTGACACTCAGTGTATTCTCTTGGGCCCTTGCTAATGGATTCCACCTTGGAGAATTGATGCTTCCTGAAATATCCGCTGGAATCTTCACGTTAAATCTTCTCATCACAAGCATCTGGGGACTAGGGATGGTTAAAAAAAGATTCTGGCTCATGAATCTCTAGATAGATCGCAAAGAAAAGTTGCTCTTTACCATATTAGAAGCAGTTAACAATTCAAATGCGAGGCGCCTTCTCGTTTCGCCTTTTCCGCGGCGATGTGAGCTAGCCGAATCGGTTCGGGAATTCTATATCTCCTAGCGCATTCAAGCACTATCCTTACAGCCGTCTCAAGGGAAACTTTGTGACCGACGCTGACATATACTGGTTTACTGCTCATTCCCGTAAAAACCGCCGCACCGATAACTTCGCCTTCGTCGATTACTGGTTTCCAGAAGCCTTTGGAATCCTTTACTTCGCCGCATAGAAGGTTCTTGGCAACTCCTATGGTGGGCGCTTTTAAAGCTAAGCCGAAATGGCAGGCGAAACCGAAACGGCGCGGATGAGCAAGTCCATGTCCATCAACCATGAAAATGTCCGGTTTTGTTTTGAGCTTCCTCGCCGCGGCCACTGCTGCGGGGAGCTCCCTGAAAGCTAGAAACGTCGGAACGTAGGGGAGAATCATTCTTTGCGAAGATATTTTCTTTTCAATGAGCTTCATGGTTTTGTATTCAAGCACAGCAGCAGCTCCATAGGAAAGGTCACCAGAATAGGCCACATCGATCCCTGCGATATATCTAATCCCGTGGGGGAAGCAGTCACGGGTGATTATCATCTTTGAGAGGTGCCTCTGGATTTCCTCAGCCCGCTTGAAGGGAAAATTTATTTTAGAAGCTGAAGCCCCCGACATAAGAAGGACTATCCTTCACTGAATCACTAGAATCATTATTTAATTTTTTAATCATTCAATTATTTCTGCGCGTACTCCCAGAAAGACCGGGCCTGTTACATTGATTCTCTTTTTCCGGTTAGTTATGAATCTGCGTGCTATCTCGCTGAGTTCAAGGTTTATGTCGCTCAGTCTCCTAGCCATTCTTACTCTTATATCGACTGTTTTTAGCCCTGTCTTTAATGCCTTTTCTATCTTTGCCGCGGCGAGAGACGCCACGCCGTCAATGTATCGGATATTTGTGTATAAGCCCTTCTCACGTGCTTCTTTGATCAGCGGAGAATCGTCCATGCCTCTCAGAGGCGCTCCAATGATATTGCCATTATAGATGAAAATGCGGTTTTCAGCGGCTGCTCCGAGAAGAGTAGCTCCCTCTTCATTCTCGTAGATGTAGATCTTTATCTTCCTGCCTAGAGCCTCTCCGTCGTAGATCAGAAATTGACATGGACCCGTCGCATCTTTGTGTTCAAGAGCTTCGAGGATTATCTTTTCCTTTATTTCCTTTCCTTCTTTTGTCACCGGTTCAATCCCGAATCTGATTGCTCTTGCAATCTCTTGATCGGTGAGAGTTAGCTCGGTGTAGAATTGAGGATAGACCAGTCTTCGAACATCCTTTTCATTATACAGTATCATGGCTAAGCGTTCCACTCCTAAGCCGACATTTAGAACTGGCTGTTCCAAGCCGTATCTTGCCAGAGCTATTGGATTATAGATGCCGTAATCAACGATTTCGACCCATTTTTTCGAGGAAGGATTATAGACGAATCCCTCGTACTCCATTCCAGGCGCATAGTATTTTGACGTAACTTTCTTCTTAATGAACCGGAAATTATGGAAGCCGAGAGGTTCAAGCAGCGCCTTTGTGATCCTTTCACCTTCCTCGACGTTCAATTCATCATTCATCACGACGCAGCTGGCTGAGTGATGCACGCGAAGATGCGTCGGATCTTCCCTTTGTTCCCTTCTGAATCTCATATCGACGGAGAAGAGCTTTAAGGGCAATTCCCTTCTATGTTGAAGTGCCTGAAGAGTAAGAAACCATGCGCTCGTCATATGAGAACGCAGAGTCAGCTTAGAAGGTTCCGGCTTGAGAGCGGAGAATTCTGGGAAGACCCGAGAAGTAATACTCGTTGCGAGAGCATCTGGAATGTTAAGCGCCTCAGAGATCCTTTCAATCAGATCATCCGATTCTATCCGTCCCTTCTTGTATTCTCTTAGAACCTTCTTTAGAGCTGAAACTTTAGAATCTGTTAGTTTCACCCCGAGCCTTTCGATCTCTTCGCATCTGGCTTTGCTTAATCCTATGTCTGGACGTGGCAAAGCTGCTAGATAATAGCAGCGGTCAAGTATTATCGGTGCTTCCGGTCCGTATTGGCGGTATATCTCGTTTTCTTCAACTATGACTTGGTTGAAGACTTCGTCGAATCCTAGACTGAGGAATCTGCATCTAAGCTTTTGGATAAGCTCATATATGGGGTGAGGGGTGCCAGGTCTTCCAGAGTGAAGATCGAGGCTTTTCGATGATTTCGGAATGAGATTGGAGCTTTCTTTCCATACTTTCTCGAATCCTTCTTTTTCAACTCTTTCTAGAATGTCATTCGGTTTCAGCGGGCTCATTTTTCCGTCCTCGCTTCTAACCTCTTTCTTAGTTCCGTGATTTGACGTTCAAGCGAGATTCTTCCAGACTCTATTGTCAAGTCGGCTCTTGTCGCTTCGATTATTCTCCTGCCAGTATCGCATTTCCTTCTAAGACCAGAGACAAGAAATTGAATCTCTTCGAGATTGATTATCTCTTCGTATATTGCCTCCATCAGCCTTAGGCATTCTTCAGCTTCATTCATCCCGCCTTTCCTTAATGATTCGAGAGCTCTCCTTCTGAGTTCTCCTATTACATCTGCAAGCCCAAGAACATAAGAGGCCATTGGGACCTTAAGCTCTTCGAAGCTTAGAAACCGCGACTCCTCGATTAGACCCAGCAGAATATTGGCTTCCGCGTATTCTTGAAACGCTGAATCTACGGAGCCCATATAAAAGAGATCCGGATAATCCTTTGTGATGCTTTCGATTTCTTCTAGAATCTTTTTAGCCTCTCTAAGCGTCTCCTTTGCTTTTTCAAGGTTCGCCTTGTGAATCTGGAAGATTGCTTGTTTAGAAAGCCTAGTAGCTCTACGTGTAGCTATCTGAATCTCCTGTCTGGACTTGTCTTTTTTCGCTAATTCTTCCCGTATCTTTTTCAGAGTCTCCCTTAGCGACATAAAGTTCACATTCAATCATTATGCTTAGTCGACAATCTAATAGATTATCATGCATATTTAAGAATCTTGGATTGCTAATCGGTTGAAAAATGTTTGAACCCAACATATTATTAATAGACGAAGCGTTAATCATTAATGTCTTAAGAGAAGATTAGGAGAGAAATAGATGATTCTTGGAATCGTAGGAAGCCCCCGGAAGAAAAGATTGACAGATCAGCTTGTAAGCCGAGCTCTCGAAGGCGCAGAGGCAGCAGGAGGAGAAACCCAGAAGGTCTATCTTATAGACTATGAAGTGAAATCCTATAGGGAAAATGTGAAATGCTGTCCGGATGAACTGAGCGATCTCTGCGAGGAAGCTGATGCGATTATTCTTGGGGCTCCAGTTTATTTCGGGGATATCAATGGATTGACGAAGGATTTCATGGATACCGTGAGGATACGGAATGCGAATGGAAAATATGCGCTTGGAATATCTATTGCCGGAGGAACGGGGAAGGGATTATGTTCAGGAATACAGTCTATCTATCACTTCTTCTATCATCGGCAAATGAGAGGCATAGATCCCACACCTGTCTCTAGATTCAACTTCGACAGGGCTCTTGAGAGTCTCTTTGAGTCGGGAAAGAAGCTCGTAGATCTATCCGAGGAGAAGAAGCCATTCGAAAATCTATGGGACAGAATCGAATATTACGAGAGACTAGATTACATGAATTATACCTTCTTAGATGAGATTATGCTTTTAGCGAAGTATCTCATTGAAAGCTCAAAGAGCCCAAAGATATCTGAAGCTAAAAGAGAATATGAAATGACAATGGCCCTCATCAATCAGGGAAAAAGAGTAGACGCCGCGAAACATGCAGTAAAAGCTTACGATCTGCTTTACTTCTAAGATTGTGAGAAGGATGCAGTATCCACATCGAGCTAAGAAGATTCCCTGCGCAATGACCATTGCAGGATCAGACAGCGGAGGAGGAGCAGGAATCGAGGCTGACCTCAAAACCTTCTCAGCTCTTGGAGTATTTGGGACATGTGTAATAACCGCCATCACGGCTCAAAACACTCGAGGCGTGAAAGAGATTTTTCCAGTTCCTCCCGAGATGGTGAAGGCTCAGATTCAAACGGTGATGGAGGACATTCCGATAAAAGTAGCGAAGACGGGGATGCTTTATTCACGTGGAATCATGAAGGCTGTCGCCGAATCTGTTGACGAGTACGGAATCACGATAGTTGCAGATCCGGTTCTCAGAGCAGGCACGGGCAGCTCTTTGATAATTGAGGAAGACAAGAATTCTCTGATTGAATTTATCCTTCCGAGAACTAAGATTCTCACGCCTAATCTATTTGAAGCTGAAGCTATAAGCAGCCTCAAGATAAGAAGCCTAGAAGATATGAAGAAGGTGGCGCGGAAAATTGTTGAACTTGGAGCTGATGCCGTCATCATAAAGGGCGGTCATCTGAGAAAAAACGAGCAAAAAGTGTATGATCTCCTTTATCATCAAGGCTCCTTCCGAGTCTTCGAGAAGCAACGTATACGGATCAAACCGCACGGTGGAGGATGCACATTTTCAGCGGCAATAGCATCTTTCCTAGCGAAAGGAGAGCAACTTGAACACGCCGTCGAAAAGGCTGAAAGGTTCATTGAGATCAGCTTTAGAGGAGCCTTGAAAGTTGGATCTGGAAGAACCCCTGTGAACCCCATGGCGTTTCTATATAACAAGTCGGAAAGAGCTGAAATCATAGAACAAGTTGAAGCAGCCGCTAGATTGATTGAGGAGAACCCCCATTTCCTTCCGTTCGCTGCTGAAGTGGGCACCCAAATAGCAATGGCTCTTCCATTTCCCCGTGGACCAGAGGATATCGCGGCTATTGAGGGGAGAATAGTTAAGGTTCGAGACGGATTAAAGGCGGTTGGCCCCGCAAGGTTTGGAGCTTCACGGCATATAGCAAGCATCATTCTAACCGCGATGAAGCATGATCCAGAGATCCGCGCGGCGATGAACCTTCACTATAGCCCAAGACTCGTTGAAGCTTTCAGGAAAATAGGCTTTAAAGCCGCAGGTTTCGACAGAAGACTTGAGCCGGCTGAGATAAAACGTGTGGAGGGCAAGTCTCTTTCATGGGGGGTTGAAGAGGCGATCCGTGAGCTCCATGAGGTTCCAGACGTCATATATGATGAAGGAGAAGTGGGAAAGGAGCCGATGATAAGGATTCTAGGCAGAAACACCTCAGAAGTGGTTAACAAAGCCTTAAAGGCTATAGAATCTCTTTTTCCTAGAAGAAGGAAAATAGACGGCTAGATCGAATAAAAAGAATGCTCTAAGAAGAAATCTCCATGATCTTCGAGGCTATTTCTTCGCCGACTTCCTGTGTGGTTGATTTTCCGCCTAGATCGTATGTTCTAACCTTGCCTTCCTTTAAAACCTCGATTACTGCTTGTTGAATCATCTCGGCAGCTTCTGTTTCCCCCAAATATTCCATCATCATCTTTGCAGCTAATATGGTCGCCATCGGGTTCACCTTGTTCTTACCAGCATATTTCGGCGCAGATCCATGAACCGGCTCGAACATTGCATAGTCATCACCGATGTTCGCTCCCGCGGCGAGTCCCAAACCGCCCACTATCTGCGCAGCTTCATCTGAAAGTATATCTCCAAACATGTTCGTAGCGACGATGACATCGAATCTTTCAGGCTCCTTGATCAGCCTCATAGCCATAGCGTCAACATGAACCTCATCGACACTTACTGATGGATAATTCTCCGCAACCTTAAAGACGGCTTCTCGGAATATGCCGTCTGTGATCCTCAGGATATTTCTTTTATGTACACAAGTTACGTGACGCTTTCTTTTCACGGCTAGCTCAAAGGCAAGCCGAGCAACCCTCTCAGAGGCAGCTTGGGTAACAAGGCGAATCGCGATGCCCTTTCCAGGTGAGACTTCGAATTCCTCGCCGAAATACAACCCTTCAGTATTCTCCCTCACGATGACGAGATCAATATTAGGACTTAACGATTGAACACTAGGCAAAGACTTGCATGGTCTAACATTCGCATACAAACCAAACATTTTCCTTATCGTCACAGCGGCGCTTGGAGGAGCCCCCGGCTTTTCCGGGGTCGTCATAGGTCCCTTTAGGCAGGCATCTGTCTCCCTCAGCATTTCAAGAGTCTCCTTCGGAACGTTTGTTCCATACTTTTCAATGCAGTTGTATCCTGCTTCTCCGAATCTGAGTTTAAGCCTCAAGCCTCTTGATGCTTCTTGAACTGCTTCTAGAACTTTAACAGTAGCTTCTACGACTTCAGGTCCAATCCCGTCTCCGGGTAGAACCGCGATACTATAGCTTCCCGGCAAATCCTCCACCTTTTCTTAATGAATAAAGAGAGGGAATGAATTGTTAATTTATGTCTTACTTTAGATTTACCTTCCGCTTGGCTGCGTTCTTCCGTTCCATCGCGAGATCAAGCATATAATTTATGACGTCGATGCATGTCGCAGCTAAGTATGGCTTTTTACCTATGGATATCTTTGTTCCAAACCTCAAAGCGAAGGCTTCATCCTTTTTTGGAAGACCAACCTGATCTCCGAGAACGAAAACTGGGTCCACACCGAACTCGACATCCCTGATATCTCGACCTTTTTCTTCAAGGACATAGATGTTTCTGTGGCTGAGTGAACGAATCAATCCTTGAAAGCTCTCTCTTTCCACGCGGATCCCGGGATGAGAACCCCCGGAGAGTACTTTTCTTAGGATCATCTCCCAAGTACGTTCATCTGTCCTAACGTCTCGGAGTTTTCTCCCGTCAATGATCATGTGAAGAGGAGGATGGGGAGGTCCTCCTAGAATCGTATGGAAGATCACGTCTCGGCGGATAGCTCCAGATGTGAAAAAAGCGAAGAGAATGCATTGGTATACGACGTCTAGCCTTCCAGCTTCTCTTAAGCTTCTGAAGTTTCCATCGGTTCTTCCCTTCCGGGATAAAAGAATAAACTCTATCATTTGATTCACTGGGTGGGCGTTGACTCTTTGACTCGGTACATTAAATTATTTTAAATGATGCGGTTGTGAATAAGCTTTTTACTTTAGGCCTCCAATTTTTCCAGCATGAAAGCCTTAGATTTTAAGAAGTATCTTGAAAGAGTCAGTCCAAACTTGGGGTTGGAAGAGGGCTTCCTTTTCGGAGATCCCAACGTGGAAGTTAAAGGAATACTCGTCTCATGGATGGCTACTAAGGGGGCTATAGAGAAAGCTATAAGTGAAGATTGTAACCTGATGGTTGTTCATGAAGGCTTATTTTATCCTTATGAATTTCAGAGAGATAACAACTTCGAGAAGTACCTAACGTGGAGCGTCAACTATGCAAGGCTGAAGATGCTGTCTGAGCATGATATAACGGTTTTTCGGGCGCATGGAACATTAGATAGGCTATGCATTCTAGATGATTTCGCTGAAGCTCTAGGACTACCTGAGCCTACGGTGAAGCGTGGATACATCAGAATCTACGATTTGCCTCCAATAACGGTTGAGGATCTCGCCTTGGATGTGAAGGAGAAGCTGAACCTTAAGGCTGTGAGAATAATCGGTGATCCCCATCGGAAAATAAACAGAATAGGATTACCATGGGGCGGGTTAGGTTTAAGCCTCAACATAAGCTTCTTAGAGAGCCTCTTGAGGTACGGCCCTCAACTGTTGATCGCCGGCGAAACCGATGAATACGCGATGTATTACGTTCTAGATGCCGATGTGAATGTGATAGAAACCGGGCATAGCGTAAGCGAGAATATTGGGCTTAAAAGATTCGTTGAAAAACTTAGGCGGGACCATCCGAAGATCAAAATCGTATTTTATGAATGTAAAAAACCTTGGCATTTCTTCTAACGCAGAAGTGAAGAGTGCATGTGATTAATGGCGGATCTTGATGACTACTGTTTCCGAGATGTGATTGAAGAGCCTCTGCTTTTTATCTGAGTACAATATCCAACCGATCAAACAGTCCAAGGGAAGCAGGAAAGCTTTACCTATGCTCTCAACGGCGGCTTGCAGCATATCTATACGTCCGCCGTTCAGCCGCGTGATTTTCAGTTTCATTATCATCTTCCCAATTGATTGGCCGTATATGCCCTCTGTCACCGTCCAGTAAAGGAAGTATGCGATGTTATCAAATCCGAGATCAACGAATGGAACAAACTTTAGAAAATGAGGCGTCATCCCAAAGCCTGTAAACTGGATCCATGCGAGATACCATTTGAACGGCGCAAGGAAGAGCCCGACAACAATCATATCGATTATCCACGCTACGAATCTTTCACCCCAATCCGCAGTCTCAAATCTTGTTCTCAAGTCTACCCTAACCGGTGTTCCGCAGTTAGGACAGAAAGCAGCATCCTCAGGAATCTTCTCCCCGCATTTTACACAATAAGGCATCTTTTTCTACTCTCTTTTCTCTTCAGCCAGTCTATTTATTCTCGCTTCTCGCAGTATTTATTTATTCCTCAACTGTAAAAGTTAAAATATACCATTCACTTGAATGAGCAAGAAGCAAAGAAATCCGCGCCGGGGAAGAGTCTTTGGATCTTGAAAAGCGTATCGATCTGGTCTTAAGAAATACCGAGGAAATAGTGACCCGTGAAGAGCTGCGAAGCCTCTTAGAAACGAATAGTAAACCTAAGGCTTATTGGGGATTCGAATGCTCAGGCCTTATGCATGTAGGAATAGGGCTGATTCCTGGGGCTAAGATCAAGGATATGATAGACGCCGGGTTCGACTTCACGATCTTCCTTGCTGATTGGCATAGCTGGATAAACAATAAGCTCGGCGGCGTCATGGAGAACATACGTGCCTGCGGCGAATATTTCAAACATTGCTTCGAAGCATTAGGAATCACTTCGGACAAGGCACGTTTCCTCTGGGCTTCTGACATAGCCAAGGAAATCGAATACTGGGAAAAAGTCATCAGAATAGCCAAGGCATCCTCTCTTCTGAGAGTTCGCAGAGCTTTAACCATCATGGGACGTGAGATGGATCTCTCAGATATTGAGACCGCCTGGATCTTCTATCCATGCATGCAGGCCGCAGACATCTTCTACATGGAGCTAGACGTCGCCGCTGGAGGTATCGACCAAAGGAAAGCCCACATGCTGGCTAGGGATGCTGCTGAAAAGCTGGGATGGAAGAAACCAGTATGCGTGCATACTCCTCTGCTTTTAGGTTTGTTGAAGCCGGAGATATCCGGCGGTGGAAGATACGATGAAGATGCTGGGTTGAATGTGAGGATTAGCTCTAAGATGTCGAAGAGCAAGCCTGAGAGCTGCATCTTCGTTCATGACGATCCAGAGACGATCCGGTCTAAGATGAGAAACGCTTACTGTCCGCCGAGACAGGAGGAGGGAAATCCCGTGCTTGAACATGCAAGATACATCGTCTTCCCCCATGCGGGGGTCCTTGAGGTTCCTAGGCCTTCGAAGTATGGCGGTCCGCTGACATTCGAAAAGTACGAGGATCTAAGGGCATCTTACCTTAAAGGCGAGATCCATCCGCTTGACTTGAAGAACGGCGTCGCAGAGGCACTTATAGAGATTCTGAGGCCGGTGAGAGAGCATTTTAAGAGAAATCCGGAACCCTTAGAAAGGATTATTCAGATCGAAGCGACTAGGTGAAACTTTATCCATAAGCCACTATCATTCTTTAGCTTATCAAGTTTTCTCAACTCAGAAGCGTAATTGTCACTTCTGGAAAACCTTAAATCTCTTATAGATGATTTAGATGCATGGTCAAATTTGCTGTTCACCTCTACTTGTGGACTGAAAAATTCGATGAGTCAGCGATCCCGTTGATCCGTAAAGCGAAAAAGATGGGATTCGACGGCGTTGAGATTCCCCTAAGAGACTTGGACCTCATAAACATCGAAAAAACCAAAAGGGAACTAAAAGATCAGAAGATGGAATGTTTGGGGTCGATTGCTTTAAGCTTGAGGCATGATTTAACGAGCAGTGATGAAGAGACAAGACGGCGAGGCATAGAGTGGATGAAACGCTGCGTGGAGATCACTTCGGAGTTCGGCGGGGACACTTTGTGCGGCGTGATATACACTGCTTGGGGAAAAATAACGGGGGAGAGCAGAACGGAAACGGAGTGGCGTCGAAGCGTAGAAGCATTAAGAGAGATCAGCCGCTTCGCTCAAGAATACGATGTGACTCTAGGGATAGAACCAATTAATCGCTTCGAAACATATTTTCTGAATACCGCGGCCGATGCGGTGAAACTTGCGAAAGATGTCGGTGAATCCAACGTGAAGGTCCACCTGGACACTTTCCACATGAACATTGAAGAAAAGAATTTTTATGACCCCATAAAGCAGACGGGAGCCATGCTGTGGCATATGCACTGCTGCGAAAATGACAGAGGCATCCCCGGAACAGGACATGTGAACTGGGATGAAGTATTCCAGGCTCTCTCAGAGATAGATTATGACAGATGGCTGGTGGTAGAATCATTCACTCCAGAAATGAAAGAGATCGCAGCTTCCACTGCCATCTGGCGTAAAATAGCGCCAAGCGCAGATGCAATAGCCACAGAAGGACTCGCATTCCTTAAAGATAAGGCTAAAGAATTTTTGGGAAAATAAAGCCCAGGGTGGTAAAAGCTAATTACAAGCAAGACTGATGAAGTATCTCTCATCAGACAAGATCGGTAGAATATTCGTTCTAAATTTGGAGCCCGGTGACTTTGTTCTTGCAAGCATAAGGGAGCTCATAAGAAAGGAGATGCGAAGGATGCGGTTGCGATTTCAGTCATTGGAACGCTTGACGAGTATGGGGTACACTATGTATTGACGACGGGGTTCCCGCCGAAAAACGGATTTGAACACTGGAAGGATAAGCCTCTTGAGCTAGCTCACATAGGAGGCGTAATAGCTAACGGCGAACCGCATCTACACATAATAGTCTCAGACTCTGAGAAAGCATATGCAGGCCACTTGGAAGAAGGCTGCAGAGTCTTGTATCTCGCCGAAATCGTCATCATCGAGATTAAAGATTTAAATTTTAAAAAGAATCTGAGATGAAAGGCAAATCCGCAGGTTAACAAGCGAATAACTTTTTTTTAAAAAAAAGGAATTTATCGAGACAAGAATCGAAGAGTGAAGCACGTCGCTTTTCAATTTGGGATTTTTTTACTCTGTGAACTCTTTATAGGCATCTTCGATTGTTTGTACTTCTTTCACGATTATTGAGTATCCTTCTTCCCTCAGATAATCTTGAAGATTCACCAGTTTCTTCTCATACGTGATGATTGTTAATCCCGGAAAGGGATGAGACTCGTGCGGAACGTATATTAATATGCGGCTTTGACCCTTCGGAACCAGAAAGATCTTTGAGCCGTTAGCTGCTGCCGCTATAGCTTTCTCCGCGACTCCTCCAACTGGCCCTATGGAATCGTCGCTGTTTATTGTGCCTGTTATGTACACTGTTCTGTTAAGAGTATCTCCTTGTATCGCCGCTATCAGCGCGACGGTTATCGCGGCGCCGGCGCTAGGCCCATCGACGATGTTAACTTCCTGAGATGCCTTTATTGTGAGTACAACGTCAGTTTTACCTAAAGAGACGCCTGTAACTCTTTCTGCTACTTTCACTGCTGTCGTTACACTGGTCTGTACATCGATCCCTATCTTAGGTATAGTATTTACAAGTATGCGTCCTTTCCCTTCTCTCAGCTCGACATCCGCCGTCATCACTACCCCCTCATATTGAACGTTGAATCCCCTTTGAACGGTTCGTACAGCAACCACTGGGATAGATGCGTGTCCTATGACTCCCTTAGTAGCGGCGCCTGAAGAAATCAGACTTGAATAGTACTCCGCCTGTTTTTTATAGTATTCAAGCTGAGTCTTCGTTAAGTTGAGCTCCTGCTCCAATTTTCTATAGGACTCCGAAAGTCTATTTATCTCGATTCTCAGATTCCGCCAATGCCAAACCGCATAGTACGCTGCGGAGGCAAAGAGTATGTTTATTATCAGACTAACCGCGAGTAATTTTGAATAGTTTGAAGTCACGATGGGTCACCCGATGAATCAGTGAAAACTTGAGTTACCTCTTCCTTATCAATCTTCTTTCGGCGAAATAGCCGTGAGAATGAAAAAATTAAATGGAAACATAAATAGGTAATCTCATCGATGCCACGAAGATTTCAGCTTATTCCCTGTGAACAATAAGCCTTTAAAGGGTTAAACGATGTCAGCTGGGCCGAGAACTGAGATTGGGACGTCGATTATCGTCGGAGTTCCAGAGGAGAAGCCCTCCTCCACAGCTCGTCTCAGCTCCTTCGGATCATTAACCCTAAGCCCCCTTGCTCCTAGCGCTTCAGCTACCTTATCGAATCGTATATCTCCAAATCTGCTTGCAAGTACATTCTCCTCTTCGTATCTGTCTTTCTGAGTTGAGACAACTATCCCCCACGCATTGTCATTCGCGACTACAGCGACAAACGGCAGGTCATGTCGAACAGCTGTCTCAATCTCCGCTAAAGTGAAGGAGAAGGCGCCGTCCCCCGATAGAAGTAGAACAGGTCTATTTGGATGTGCAAGCCTGGCGGCCATGGCTCCGGGTAAGCCCC
>PIYJ01000020.1 GCA_003601725.1 Candidatus Bathyarchaeota archaeon | reverse complement strand
ATCGAACTTCCCGATGGGAGACTCCTCGCAGAAGTCTCCAGGGTCTCCGGATTAATATCGATCTCTAAGACTTCAAGCCGAGCGGAGAATTGGAGAAGAGTAGCCAGTAGAATAGGTGCTGATCCTCAGGAACTCAGCGAGCTGATAGATCCTATCGTGAACATTTACGCGGTGGCTGATCATACTAAGTGTTTGACGTTTCTCCTAGCTGAAGGGGTCGTTCCATCGAATGTCCGCGAGGGATACTTAACCCGGCTGCTCATAAGGAGAACATGTCGGCTGCTTAGGAACCTTTCAATCGAAGACAGACTCTTCGACATAGTTGAGATGCAGATATCATTATGGTCAAGGGACTTCCCGCATCTTAAAGAGCTGCAAGATGAAATCTTAGAGTTGCTTTCAATAGAGAAAGAAAAATATGAACAGACCCTTTCTAGGGGGCATAACCTAGTCAAAAGAATAATCCAAGAGCGGAGAAGCAGAGGAACCGCTGAGATCCCATTAGAGGAGCTTGTTGAGCTATACGATTCTCACGGCTTGACACCTGAAGTTGTGAGTGAAATGGCTGAGGCCGAAGGAGTGGAGATCCATATCCCAGAAAATTTCTACAGTTACGTGGCGGAAAAGCACATGGCTGCTCCTGAAGGGGAGAGAACGCCGTTAACGGAAGGCATCGAAGACGTCAAAGAGGAATTCTCTGATTTACCCGAGACGGAGAGACTATACTATAAGGATGCGTACATAAAGGAGTTTAAAGCCAAGGTCCTCCGGGTCTCTGGGAAACGAGTCGTGCTGGACAGAACTGCCTTCTATCCGGAGGGCGGAGGGCAACCCGCTGATCAAGGCTACTTGGAATTTAATGGGAAACAGTCAAGAGTAACAGATGTGCAGAAGGTAGGCGGAGTTATAATCCATTTTCTCGAAGGTTCGGTCCCGAAAGAGGGAGACGAGGTTACGGGTAGAATCGACTGGGAACGGAGAATCAGCCTGATGAGAAATCACACTGCCACGCATATTGTTATGGGCGCAGCTAGGCGAATCTTAGGCGAACATGTTTGGCAGGCGGGAGCCCAAAAAGGCATAGATAGAAGTAGACTTGACATTTCTCATCCAAAGAGATTGAGTTTTCAGGAGATAAAAGAGATTGAGAATCTTGCCAATAGAGTAGTTATGGAGAACCGTTCCGTCGAGACTTTTTGGCTGCCCAGAGAAGAAGCTGAGAGAAATTATGGGTTTAGAATTTATCAAGGCGGAGTAGTCCCCGGCAGAGAGATACGGATCGTAAAAGTGGAAGACTGGGACGTAGAAGCATGCGGGGGCACCCATTGCAGGCTCACCGGAGAAATCGGGCTGATAAAGATAATCCGCACGGAAAGAATTCAAGACGGCGTGGAGAGACTGATATTCAGCGTCGGCGAATCCGCGGTCAAGGCTATACAGGAAACTGAAGGGAGAATCCTTCGAATCGCTGAGATTCTCGAAGTGCAGCCGGAGAAGGTAGAGAGAACCGTGAATAACGTTGTCTCCGAGTGGAGGGAGCTTCGACGAGAAAGGGAGAGACTTGCTGATCGTCTAGCCGTGTATCTCGCGGAGAATTATCTATCGGACGCTGAGGACGTCGCAGGCGTTAAGGTGATATCGAAAATCGTAAATGCAGAGGAAGCTGATGTAGATTTGCTGATAAAAGTGTCAGCTGAGATAATAAAACAAGAAAGGAAAGCAGTCTCTGTGCTGATATGCATAGACAAGAACGCCCGGCTCGTCGTCAATGTCGGAGAGGAAGCACTTAAACTCGGAGTTGACGCACGTGAAATCGCCAGGGAAGCAGGCTCCAAGCTGGGCGGAGGGGGAAGTGGAAAACCCAATTTCGCGCAGGGAGGTGGAACAAGGATCGAAGGAGCCGGTGAAGCCTTGAAGAAGGCTAAAGATGTGATTTTGAGAAGCGTTAAGGAGTGATCGTTATGTCTTTTGAATGGAAGGAAATTGAAGAGAAATGGAGGAGAGAATGGGAGAAGGCTCGAATCTTCGAGGCTGACCCAGATCCGAAACGTGAGAAATGCTTCGTCACATTTCCCTATCCCTATATGAATGGGCCTCTACATCTGGGGCATGGATTCACCGCGACTCGTGTTGACGTTTATGCACGTTACAAACGAATGAGAGGATTCAACACTCTCTTTCCTTGGGCTTGGCATTGGACCGGCGAACCGATCGTAGGCGCGGCTCTACGCGTCAAAAGCGGAGACAAGGAGATCATCAGAGCTCTCAAGGAGATCGATGGGGTTCCAGAGGAAGAATTGAAGAAATTCGTCGATCCAGTCTATATGGCTCGTTATTACACCTCTGAAGGTAAAGAGGCAGTAAAGAAGATCGGTTTCTCGATTGATTGGAGAAGGGAATTCCACACGACTTCTCTTGAGCCGACCTACAGCCGCTTCATCGAGTGGCAGTATGAGACTTTAAGGAAGAAGGGCTACGTTGTGAAGGGAACCCACCCCGTCGTGTGGTGCCCGCATTGTAAAAGCCCAACTGGAGACCACGACCGCCTCGAAGGGGAAGGAGTCTCAGCTGAGGAGTACACCCTCTTAAAGTTTCAGTTTGACGATGCGTATTTGCCAGCTGCCACGTTCCGGCCTGAGACGATCTACGGCGTCACAAACATGTTCCTGAATCCAGATGCCACTTACGTTGAAGCCATGGTTGACGGCGAAAAATGGATAATCAGCAAGGAAGCCGCTTTGAAACTTTCCGAGCAGCTGAAGAGAGTTAAAGTTCTCCGCGAGTTTAAGGGATCTGAGCTGATAGGTAAATACTTCGTCGACCCGATAAGTAAGAGGAAGCTCCCCATACTGCCGGGATGGTTCGTTGACCCCGAATCAGCAACAGGAGTCGTATACAGCGTACCTGCTCATGCTCCAGCCGACTGGATAGCCATCAAAGACCTCGTCAATAAACCCGATGTACTGAGGAGATTCGGCATCGACCCTGAAGTTGTAAAGAGCATAAAACCGATCTCGCTTATCGAGGTTGACGGATACGGTGAGTACCCAGCGGTCGAAATAGTTGAAAAGATGGGCATCAAGGATCAGTTTGACCCGAGGGTAGATGAGGCAACCTCAATCATCTACAGAAAGGAGTTCCACACTGGGATACTGAAGCCGATCACAGGTAAGTATGCTGGTAAAAGAGTTCAAGATGTGAAGTCCGAGCTGATAGAGGACTTCAAAGAAGCCGGCATCGCAGACTCGATGTATGATCTTCCAGAGAAGGTTGTATGCAGATGCACGACGAGATGCATCGTCAAAGTTCTCTCAGATCAATGGTTCCTAAGATACTCCGATCCAGACTGGAAACAGCTGGCTCACGAAGCCATAGACAGAGCGAAAATATATCCAGAAGCCGCCCGCGCATACTTCCATGATAAGATAGATTGGCTTCACGACTGGGCGTGTGCCCGCCGAACAGGCTTGGGGACACCTTTGCCTTGGAGTCCAGGATGGATAGTTGAAACGTTAAGCGATTCAACAATTTACATGGCCTTTTACACGATAGTTAAGCATATCCGAAAGCACGACATACGGGCTGAACAGCTCACAAACGAGGTTTTTGATTACATCTTCTTCGGCGAGGGAGATCCGGAGAAGCTGGCGGAGGCCTCTGGTATAGATGCAGAGGTTCTTGAAGAGATGAGAAGGGAGTTCACTTATTGGTATCCCGTTGACTTAAGGGTCTCGGCGAAGGAGCTCGTTCCCAATCACCTGTCATTCTTCATCTTTCAGCATACCGCGTTGTTTCCACGTGAGCTTTGGCCTAGGGCTATCGGCGTGAACGGCATGTTAGCGATAGAAGGAAAGAAGATGTCGAAGTCTAAAGGTAACTTCTTGACGCTGAGCAATGCAATCGATAAATTTGGAGCTGACGTCACCCGATTAACATTGATGCTGGGCGCCGAGGATATGGATGATCCTGACTGGCGAGTGGAGAACGCGAGAAGCATAGACTCGAAGCTAAGAGGTCTCTATAGGTTTATTAACGAAATAATCGGTTTACGAGGAGATTCCGAAGAGAAGAGCATAGATCGTTGGTTGATGTCCGCTATTCAAGGGAGAATCAGAGTTGTCACCGAGGCCATAGAGAATTTGAAGACTAGGACTGCTGCTGAGGTCGCCTTATTCGAAGTTTGGAATGATATCCGATGGTATCTCAGACGCGCAGAAAGCCCCAACCCCAAGACGCTAAAAGAAGCCGTTGAGATCTGGATTCGGCTTTTAGCTCCCTTCACACCTTATCTCTGCGAGGAGCTTTGGCATCTCCTGAAGAAGGGGGAGTTCGTATCGACAGCTGAGTGGCCCTCTTATGACGAGTCGAAGATCGATGTGAAAGCAGAGGAATCTGAGAATATGATTAGAGACCTCATGGCTGACACTGGAAGCATAATTGAAGTGACGAAGATGACGCCGAAGAAGATTTGTTATTATGTGGCTTCCGGTTGGAAATGGAAGGCCTATTTGGAGATGATGAGAAAGTCTTTATCGGCTAAAGTCGAGATGGGGGCAATAATGAGGGAGCTTATGAAGGCCCCCGATTTGAGGAAGGAAGCTAAAAGGGTCTCGGCGTACGTTGGGAAAACATTGCAAGAGATAAATACGATGTCGGTGGATCAGAAAAAGAGGAGACTTGAAGCTGGAGAGCTAAATGAGAAGGCTCTCCTTAATGAAGCGAAGAGATTTCTTGAAAGAGAATTCAAAGCGGAGATTCTGATATACAGCGAGGACGATCCTCAACGCTATGACCCGAAGAAGAGGGCAAGCCTGGCTAAGCCCTATCGCCCCGCCATATACATCGAATGAAATAGACTGCTAGATGCTTCGCTTTGCAAACATATTTTTTCTTCAGCATATCTCACTTTGATTGTGAAATAAACTTTTCATCAGAGAGGTCTCTAGGAATATTTATGGATGAGAAGAAGAGGCGATGACTCATTTTGGTCAAATAGAACAATTTTTTGCTAAAACTGACCAAAACTCATATATTGATGTCATTTCCTTCTCATTGATTGTTTCAAGATGCACTACGGGGGAAGATTGATACCGTGAAGAAACGTGACCTCCTTACGTTGCAAGATTTTTCGGCGAATGAGATACGTGAAATCCTTGAAGCCACTAAAAGGTTCAAAGAGAAAAAACCAAGCGTCGAGGAGAAAAACGCCCTATCAGGCAGATCAGTCGTCCTGCTTTTCCAAAAATCATCAACGCGGACACGGGTCTCCTTCGAGGTTGCTGTCAGCCAGCTAGGCGGACATCCCATATACTTGGGGTGGAGTGAATCTCAGCTGGGTAGAGGTGAAACGATCGCTGATACAGCTCATGTTCTAAGCAGATACGTTGACGCCGTTGTGGCCAGGGTCTACAGACAAGCCGATTTAGTGGAGATGGCGAGATATGCGGGAATACCCATCATAAATGCTCTTTCAGACCTGTATCATCCATGTCAGATAATTGCTGATCTGTATACGATGTGGGAGAAGTTCGGCTTCCTTGAAGGATTGAAGGTTGCCTACATAGGGGATGGAAACAACGTCTGCAATTCACTCCTCATCGGATGCAGCAAGATGGGAATAGACATATCCGTAGCATGCCCGAGAGGATACGAGCCAGCAAGTGAAGCCTTGAATTCTGCGAAGAGAAACTCGGAGGAGAACGGATCAAAAGTAAAGATTCTCCGTGATCCCTTCGAAGCCGTTAGGGATGCTGACGTTGTCTATACGGATACCTTTGTCTCTATGGGGGATGAGGCTGAACGCGAAGAAAGACTAGCGGTCTTCCTGCCGAAGTATCAAGTGAATGCGGAACTTTTGAAAGCAGCATCAGAAAAAGCATTATTCATGCATTGCTTACCGGCACATCGCAACGAAGAAGTCACAGATGAAGTCATAGACGGCCCTCATTCCGTCGTCTGGGATGAGGCGGAAAACCGGCTGCATACAGCGAAAGCTATACTCGCCAAGATCTTTATTGATTGGTAATTTTTTATGGTATGACTTCAATTTTGTTTTGATTAGACCCGCAGAGTTTTTTATAAAACAGCATATCTGCATATGAGCTCGTATGCGATTCCGATCTTACACTAGCCCGATTAGAACATGAATAGCATAACAAAAGATGAGACGGAATGAGACAGAAAAAGACAGAAAAAGCCATTTCGGGCCATTCTGAGACACTTTCAGACACTTTGAGACATTTGAAAAACAAGAATCAAGCCCGAAACCAAAAAAGGAAAAAGAAAAACAAAAATCCAGAAACAAATTTTTTTCACAACACCAAAAGAGAGCAGTAAGCAAACTTTTCAAAGCACATCGACATCTTACCCTTCAATTCCGTTTCAGTTCGATTGAAACATGCATTATGCAATCTTTGGAACTTGATCATTAAACGGGATGACCTTACCATTTTTCACAATCCTTAAATAAGAGCGGCTAAATTCAAGAATAATCAGTCGTCAAGAGGTTGAGCCATGTGAGCAAGCAGCCAGAGGTTAAGCTGTTCGGAAAGTGGAGCCTGGACGTTGAAGTAAAGGATCTCGGGCTTAAGGATTACATATCGTTGAGGCCTATCCATGTGCTACATACGATGGGGAGACATGAACATCACAGATTCCACAAATCAAGACTTAACATAGTCGAGAGGCTTGCAAATAATCTCATGCGGCCGGGAAAGAACGCCGGTAAGAAGGCCAGAGCGATAAAATTCATCAAGAACGCATTCGAGATAATTCATCTACGCACCGGGGAGAATCCGATTCAGGTTCTCATCAGAGCGATTGAGAATGCAGCTCCATGCGAGGATACGACGAGAATCAGCTATGGAGGAATCGCCTATCATCAAGCCGTGGACATCGCTCCTCAGCGAAGAGTAGATCTTGCCTTACGGTTCATCGCGGATGGGGCGAGAAGGGCAGCCTTCAACAATCCACGGCCATTCGAGGAATGCTTAGCAGAAGAGATAATAGCTGCTGCCAACAAGTCTTCAGATAGCTACGCAGTGCAAAGACGAAACGAGATGGAGAGAATAGCCCTTCATGCACGCTGACATATCTATGCCTTGCAGAACCGGAAGATTCATTGTTCTTCTTATGTGATGTTTTCAAATCTAATAAGCGGTGCGTTTAGCTATTTACAGCATCTAATGCGACAAGAATCTTTAATAAGAAGAAAAGTTGAGGCAGCTGGGAATTTTTTCTTTATAAACTTTATAAAGCATGCATATTTCTGCCTGTTTATGTAGCTGTAATTATCGTTTTTCATGATAAGCTCTTTAATTTTCTTTTCAAGGAAGATTTAGAAGTCCCCCTTTTCGGCTTCATCTTTCTGTTGATAAATAATCCTTAATGCTGCTCTATGATTCAGCTATGTTACTGGAATCTCTCTGAAAACTTTGTGACTGAAATAAAGCTTGAACCTTAACAAGAATTAAAATCTTCATCGCTTATTTTTTGGAAGAGTTCCCGAGGGCTTATAATAAGAATGTAGAGGAGTAAAAAGTTATGTCTGGGAATCCTGAGAAACCCGTTTACGTCAGACGTACCTATAAAGAAGCATCGCGCATCATCGGTCAGAATAAGGATGTAAGACTCTCGAAGGAGATACTTCTCCGGCTGAGAAGAGCTGGCTTAAGGCTGATTCCTCAGATGCAGATTGAGGCATAAAAAGGATCTTATAGCCTTATCTTTTTATGAATTCTTAAGTTATCTATATAGAGATTTGCATATAACTCCATGTGGGTGTGGAATTGTTGGAGAGTAAAGGTTTTGTAGATGCATCCGCCTTGCTGGGTAGACTTGACAAAAGATGCTACGGTCAATTCATAGAACACCTCGGGAAATGCATATACGGCGGAGTCTGGGTAGGCGAGGACTCTGAGATCCCAAATCAGAAGGGTTTCCGCTTGGATGTTCTAAAAGCGGTCAAGGAACTGCAGCCCCGCATCATCAGATGGCCCGGGGGAAACTTCTCTTCCGGATATCATTGGCTTGACGGAGTTGGCCCAAGGGAAAAGAGGCCTAAACGCTTCGATATGGCTTGGCGAGCAGAGGAACCTAACACTTTCGGCACCGATGAGTTCTTAGAATGGTGTAGACTTGTGGATGCTGAACCATTCATCGTGGTGAATGCTGGAAATGGAACTCCAGAAGAAGCCGCCAGATGGGTTGAGTACTGTAACTTGAAAACCGACACTTACTATGCCTCTCTCAGGCGGAAACACGGTCACCCTGAACCGTACGGGGTTAAAATCTGGGGAATAGGAAATGAGCTCTATGGTAGATGGCAAGTCGGCTTCTGCGTCGATGGAGCGGAATGCGCAAGGAGAACAATTGAATTTGCAAATGAGATGAGGAAGATAGATCCCCGAATTGAGCTGGTAGCTGTAGGCTGCGAAGATCCAGAATGGAATCTTGAGATGATTAAGGATGCAGGTGAATACTTCGATTATCTCTCTGTGCATATTTACATAGGCGGAGATAAGCCCTACAGGGAATTAGCGGCGGTTTCGTTAGATGTAGAAAGAAGGCTCAGAAACGTGTATGGTCTCGTTCAATCAGCTAGACGAAAGTTCCATATAGAAAGGGAGATACGGCTTGCATTCGATGAATGGAACGTTTGGTATCCTGAGGCTAAGGCTCCGCTTCATGAGCAGGTCACAGATGTTGGAGACGCTGTTCTAACAGGGGCAATATTGAATACGCTTCACAGGTTATGCAGAGCGGTGCCAATAGGAGGATTCGCTCAGACCGTTAATGTTCTGCCCTTGATAGTAGCCTCAGATGACGGCCGAATGGCTCTCACCCCGCAGTACTTAGTCTTTAAACTCTACAGTGCAAACACCGGGGACTTCGTCCTGAAGACCGCGGTTGACACGGATCATTACGCATCTAGCGAGCTTAAAGAACCAGTTCCCTTCATAGACCTTTCAGCTACCCTTACGGAAGATAGAAAGACAATCTACTTACACATCGTTAATCGGCATGAAACGGAAGCCTCAGAGATGGAGATCTCATTAAGAAGATTCACGCCGAAGAAGGCGTCTCAGCAGTATGTCGCCGGCAGAACCGTTGAAGATCGAAATACCCTTGATAATCCGGAAAACGTTAAGATACAAAAAGCCAGCGTTGAAATAAAGGGAGAAAAGATTCTGTTTAACTTGCCTGCTCACTCCGTGAATCTCATAAAAATATCGGGGTGAACTCAGCCTTTCCCCTTTCCATTTTATTTTACTTAATCGGATATTCACCGAACTCGCGAACGGCCCTATACATTGCAAGGACATTTTCTATGGGAATCCTCGGCTGAACATTATGAATCGTATTGAATACGAAGCCTCCGCCAGAAGCGAAGATCCTTATCCGCTCATGAACCTCCTTTCGAACCTGATCTGGAGTTCCGAACGGCAATGTATGCTGAGTGTCAACTCCGCCTCCCCAAAAAGTTATCTTCTCCCCATACTTCCTTTTAAGCATACGTGGATCCATATTTGCAGCTGATGTCTGAACGGGATTAAGTATATCAAATCCAGCTTCGATGAATTCTGGGATCAATGGCTCCACTGAACCGCATGAATGTATGAATGTCTTCCAAGAGGTATTCTCATGAATCCAATCATTCACACGCTTATGGAAAGGCTTATAGAGCTTCCTATAAGTCGCAATTGACATTGCGGGTCCCCTCTGAGTTCCGAAGTCTGTTCCCGTGACGAAGATCGCTGTAACCCTGTTTCCAACAGCCTTGTAGAGCCTCCTCAAATTCTCCAGTGCAATCTCACATTGAGCATCGAAGATCTTTAAGATGAAGTCTGGCCGTCTAACGTGGCACATGTACCATTCCTTGACTCCCCTGATCCCCTTAGGGTCTCTGAGAGACATTCCTGGCACTAGCGCTATGTCCCCAAAACTTGTTCCACCAAAATTCGCAAATATTGCCTTATCCGTTTCAAAATATAGCCGCTCAGCTTCCCGACGGAAAAATTCTAATTCATCATTTGTGATGGGCCCAAACTCTTCAAGATTATCTCTCACATCCAGATTTTTCCAGTCAATCGGTCTCCGCTGCCGATCTAAAGCATCAAAATAGAATCCGCCTTTAGGCATTCTTGCACATGGAGCGGCTGAAGTGTCGCCGCACGGGTACATGAAGATGCTTCCGTCTTTACTGGGCTGCGTGTTAAATTTACCTGGAACAAGAACGGGTGTTCCGTCAAACAGTCTCCAAGATTTCCAATCTTCATTCTTGAAGCCGAAAAGGTTTACTTTGCTACTCAATCCGACAACATCGACGCCTAGGGCTTCCTGAAGATCAGGCGCGATCTCCCCTAACATCTGGAAGGGCTCAACAACTTTGACGGGGGTTCCCGGAGGGTCAAGATGCAAGGCTTGCCGCAGAGCATAAACTGTGCTTACATGCATTCCCGTCGTTGGGCTTCCTCCAAGATCAAGGGGAACACGGTCGGGTTCCTCATGTTCCAACGCGATGGTTACTCGTTCCCTCGAAGACATCATAGCTGATTCTTCCTAGGCTTGGATTCTTCTTCGTCCTCGATTGACTTTGTGGAGATCTCCCTGATCAGAGGTTGTCCCCCTTCTATCTCGATCTGGGCGCCGGGATATTGCTGCTCCAACTGTCTTCTCAAGGCGTTCACATCGGTATTCTTTCCAACCTTAGCGTAGACTCTTGTTCCCTCAGGAGTCTGAGTTACGCTTATCGAGTATCCACTGCTTTCCATTCCTTCTTCGAATAGCTTCTCGAAGTCCTCAAAGATAGACCCACCGAATAATTCATCTATGAGGCTTCTTCTTTTTCTGCTGGGCATTAATCATCCCCCAACAGTCCCCAATTTTATTAGTCTTTTTATCTTCTATTAAATATGATGCTTCCCAGTGAGATGTTGATGAATAATTTTTCATCCTGTCAGACCTTGAGGCTCCTTACGAAAAGTATATAAACTCGGCGCATTTCTTTGATTCAAAACTTTAAGAGGCATCATCATGTCTATAGGACAATCAGTACCAGTTTTAATATTGAAAGAAGGTTCTACGAGATCCCGAGGCAGAGACGCTCAGCACAATAATATCATGGCTGCTAAAATCATCGCTCAAGCTGTTAAGAGCTCTCTAGGCCCCAAGGGCATGGATAAGATGCTTGTTGACAGTCTAGGCGACGTTACGATCACAAGCGATGGAAGGACGATCCTTGACGAGATCGAGGTTGAGCATCCAGCGGCTAAGATGATGGTTGAAGTCGCCAAAACCCAAGACGACGAGGTTGGAGATGGAACAACAACATCGGTCATCGTAGCCGGCGAATTACTTTCAAAAGCCGAAGACAAGAATGTTCATCCAACAGTCATCATCGACGGCTATAGGAAGGCTGCTGACAAGGCGCTTGAGGTCTTAGAGAAGATCGCGATCCCAGTAGACCCAACAGACAAGGAAGCATTAAAGAAGGTTGCAATGACCTCAATGGCGAGCAAGATAGTCTCAGAGAATAGGAAGCAGCTAGCCGACATCGTTGTCGACGCTGTTCTCTATATAGCTCGAAAAGTCGGCGACGAATACAGAGTAGACCTGGATGACATCATGGTTGAAAAGAAGCCAGGAGAATCTGTAACGTAACCGGGACGAAACTCATCAAAGGCATAGTCCTAGACAAAGAAGTCGTCCACTCCGGCATGCCGAAGCGTGTGGAGAACGCTAAGATCGCATTGCTGAACTGCCCATTAGAGGTTGAAAAGACCGAATTCGACGCAAAGATAAACATTGACTCCCCAGAGGCCATGGAGGCCTTTCTAAAAGAAGAAGAGAACATGCTGCGAAGCATGGCTGAAAAAGTCGCTGCGACAGGTGCAAACGTGCTTATCTGCCAAAAAGGCATTGACGATATGGTTCAGCATTTCCTAGCGAGAGAAAAGATCCTTGCTGTTCGACGGGCTAAAAAATCCGATATGGAAAAACTCGCGAAGGCCACCGGTGGAAGAATAGTCACAAACCTCGACGACTTGAAATCTGAAGATCTCGGTTACGCGGCTTTGGTTGAGGAGCGGAAGATCGGCGATGACAAGATGGTCTTCATCGAAGGCTGCAAAGACCCCCATTCCGTCGCGATTCTGATCCGCGGAGGAACCGAACGAATCGTGGATGAGGCTGAAAGATCAGTTCATGACGCTCTCTGCGTCGTCAGAGACGTCGTTCAAGAGCCGAAGATACTCGCAGGCGGAGGAGCCCCAGAGATCGAAGTTGCAAGAGAACTGAGGGAATACGCTGAGTCTCTTCCTGGACGCGAACAACTGGCAGTTCAAAGCTTCGCCGAAGCCATTGAAGTCGTTCCAGTCACCTTAGCTGAGAATGCAGGTTTAGATCCAATAGACATCTTGTCTGAGCTGAGAGCTACTCATGAGAAGGGTGAGACATGGGCAGGCGTAGATGTATTCGAAGGCAAAGTGAATGACATGCAGAAACTTGAAGTCTATGAGCCTCTCGCCGTCAAGAAGCAGGTCATAAAGTCAGCGACGGAAGCAGCGACAATGATACTCAAAATAGACGACGTCATCGCAGCTGGGAAAACGAAAATGCCTAAAACGCCTCCAGGTCCACCTGGAGGATACGGCGGAGGGTTCGCGTAGAACCTACCCCTCTTTTTTAGACATCGCCAAATAGAATTAAAGATTTTTCATCTTCGTTTTGCATCATTTAACCGATAATTTTTTAATTTCATCGCTGTTACTTGTGCCGAAGCAAGGTGTGCGGAACGTTACGTAGTGAAAAGTTCTCTTTGAACTTCATCTTCCTCGCGGCGTTTGCATGCCAGATGATAGTAGGCGTTGTAAGCATAGCTGTCCCGATCTACGCTAATATGTTGGGCGCTTCGTTATTCATCGTCGGCCTCATAGGCTCAGCAGGCGGACTGGTCTATTCCTTCATGCCGCTGGTCTCAGGTATTCTCTGCGATAGAATAGGAAGGAAAAATTTCATCTCAGCCTCTCTATTCTCTTACGGAGCATCCTGTCTTCTCTACAGCTTAGTTCAAGAGCCTTTGATGTTCATTCCAATAAAAATTTTAGAATGGATTTCCGTCGCGGCTTTCTGGCCTGCGGTGGAATCTTTAATCGCTGATTCGGCTCTTGAAAGGCTGGAGGATGCATTGAAAAAATTTAATATCTCTTGGGGTTCTGCGATGGTTGTCGGCCCCTTGCTGGGAGGCATATTAATAGATGAATTGTCAATCAAGGCTCCCTTCGTCTTCTCGATGCTGATCCTCATATCTTTCGGGGTACTCAGCATCTTAGTAGTTAGAGAGCCCCCAAAACTTTTGGATGCCGAAAAAGGCTCAGGGGAAAATCGGGAAATGGATGGTGAGCGTGACGGATCAATAGTAACCGTTCTAGCAACGATCTTTCTTTTCTCGTCAATCGTCGGCATCTTGATGTCTCTATTTCCATCCTATGCAAGGGATTTAGGAATATCAGCCTTCGAGATAGGAGTAATGGCTTTCACTTTCGGCGTCGCCAGAGCCGTAACTTTCTACCATGCAACTAGAATAGAAGAGCGGATAAAGAAGACTGGCATGTTTCTTGCAGGTTCATTGACTCTTGGATTTGCATCTCTGATAACGTTCTACAGCAGCACCGCATTATTATTTTTGATATGCTTCTTAATCTTCGGGTTCGGAGCGGGAATCTCCTATGCAGCGTCAATAACTTTTGTGCTTAAATGGCGGAAGTCATCAAGAGGTTATGCAGCTGGAGTATTCGAAAGCCTTATTGGAGTTGGATATTTTCTAGGACCATTGATAGGTGGCTTCCTCTCCGAGTTTGCTGGCAACGTTCCCTACATTTACGGCTTCCTCCTAAGCATCGTGGTGTTTCTTATACAGCTGATGAGGAGACATAGGTTTTCTCGCGATTAATCTTTCAGCATTTTAGGTAAAGTTATATGTCCCTTTCCAGTTGAGATTAACCACAAAAAGAAGCTAAAACACCGTGGAGGAATCGGATTGTTAGTTGAAGTCAGATGGCACGGCAGAGGAGGACAAGGCATAGTCACCGTCAGCCGATTACTCGCGCAGGCAGCGCTGCTTGACGGAAAATACGTCCAAGCATTCCCAGAATTCGGACCGGAACGTAGAGGCGCTCCGGTTACCGGCTACACTAGAATCTCAGATGACCCGATAACCATTCATAGCCACATCTACAACCCAAGTATCATAGTAATAGTAGACCCGACGCTTATCGGCCAAATAGACGTAACGAAGGGTCTAGTTGAAGACGGAACAGTCGTTGCGAATACTGAAAAGGCCCCTCAGGAACTAAAGGAATCATTGAAGACGGAAAAGGCTAAAGTTTACACGGTTAACGCCACGCGGATAGCGCTAGATGTGCTTGGAAGACCGATTTACAACACAGCGATGCTGGGCGCTCTTGTCAAGGCATCTCCACTTGTAACGTTAGAGTCCCTAAGCAAAGTAGTCACTGAGAGATTTCCAGGAGCCGTCGGAGAAAAAAACGTGGCAGTTATTAAGAGAGCATACGAGGAGGCGAAAGGTATTGAGTGAAGAATCTAAACCAGGATGGAAATCAATACCCATGGCTGGAGTTCTCCTAGAGCCAGGCTCAGCCATGAAATATAAGACGGGCGACTGGCGGGCCTTTAGGCCGATAATAGATGAAGAAAAATGCATAAACTGTCTCCTATGCTGGATCTATTGTCCAGACGGAGCGGTAATACGGGAGGAGAAAAAAGTGAGCATTAACTATGAATACTGCAAGGGATGCGGTATATGCGCTAATGAATGTCCAGTTAAAGCGATCACAATGGTGGAGGAGAAAAGATGAGCAAGATATTAGGTCTAACCGGAGACGGAGCAGTCGCTTATGCCGTTAAACAATGCAATGTTGATGTCGTCGCAGCCTATCCAATCACCCCTCAGACCCTAATCGTAGAGGAATTCAGCGAGTACGTTCATAACGGTGAGGTTCACACAGAATTCGTCTGCGTCGAATCGGAACACTCAGCCATGTCCGCCTGCGTAGGGGCAAGCCTCACAGGTGCAAGGGTATTCACCGCTACTGCAAGTCAAGGACTCGCGTTGATGCATGAGATATTGTACATCGCTTCCAGCCTTAGATGTCCAATTGTCATGGGCGTTGTGAATAGGACGCTCTCCGCGCCGATTAACATACACTGTGACCATTCAGACATGATGGGATCAAGAGACTGCGGGTGGATACAAATATACGTCGAGAACGCTCAAGAAGCATACGATTGGGTTCTCCAAGCCTTCAGGATTGCTGAAGATCCAGATGTTCTTCTCCCAGTAACAGTTAATCTTGACGCCTTCATCCTCTCCCATTCGCTTGAGGGAGTAAAAGTCCTAGATGACGCAGAAGTAGAAAAGTTTGTCTCAACAAGAAAGCCAGTGTTAAGAGTTGATCCTGACAAGCCGATCACAGTCGGCGCCTTATGTCTTACTGACTTCTTCTTCGAGACGAAACGTCAGCACGTTGAAGCCATGAACAATTCACCCAAGACGATAAGCAGAGTAAACAATGAATTCGCAGAGCTCACCGGTAGAAGATACGATTTCATCGAGACCTTCGGCATGGATGACGCAGAAGCAGCTATCATCTGCCTAGGAAGCACGGCGGGAACAGCTAAAGCAGTAGCTAAAAGCATGAGAAGCAAAGGCAAAAAAGTCGGGGTCATAAAACCTTGGGTCTACAGACCGTTCCCAGCGGAGCAAATCGTAAAGGCGATCGAGAACCTCAAAGCTTTAGCCGTTCTTGATCGCGCCTGCAGCATAGGCGCTCCTTACGGCCCCCTCTGCAGCGATACCATCGCAACGCTTTACCGTGAAGGCATTAAACTCGGCGTGTTCAACGTGATTTACGGTCTTGGGGGAAGAGATATGACACCATTCGACATCGAAACGGTCTTCAACGAGACGCTTGAAGTAGCCAAAACAGGAGTGGTTAAGGAACCCTTAAAATTCGTAGGAGTGAGGGAGTGAAATGGTAAGGTTAAAGGATCTTCCAACTGAGGAGCTATTCACCTCTGGACATAGGCTCTGCGCTGGATGCGGCGCCGGCATAGTAGCAAGAATGACGATGAAGGCTCTTCGCGGACCGACCGTGGTTGTGAATGCAACGGGATGCATGGAAGTAGCCTCAACAATCTACCCGTACACCGCATGGAAGGTTGCATGGGTCCACGTAGCCTTCGAGAATGCAGCTGCCGTAGCCTCGGGGATTGAATCTGCATACAAGGCGATGGCGAAGAGAGGTGCTTGGGACAAAAAAGTCGACATAATCGCCTTCGGAGGAGACGGCGGAACCTTCGATATCGGAATCCAAGCTATATCCGGAGCCCTAGAACGGGGACATGACTTCCTATATATCTGCTATGACAACGAAGCATACATGAATACTGGAATACAAAGATCAGGAGCAACTCCGCATGGAGCTGCAACTACAACCAGCCCGGCTGGAACGAAGATTCCCGGAAAACCAGAGTTCAAAAAGGACTTCATAGGAATCTGTGCGGCTCACGGAATAGAATACGCTGCAACTGCTTCTCCGGCTTACTGGAACGATTACATCACAAAGGTTCGGAAAGGCTTAGAGGTTGAGGGGCCAGCCGTCATACATGTGTTCTCCCCCTGTCCCCTCGGCATGAGGCATGACTCAGCGAAGAGCATTGAACTCGCACGGCTCGCCGTTCAAACCCGATACTGGCCTGTCTACGAGGTTGAGAAGGGCAAATACAAACTAAATATTAAGGTGCCAAAGCCGAAGCCGATTGAGGAGTTCTTGAAGATTCAAGGGAGATTCAGACATCTCTTCCAGCCGCAGTTCAAGCATGTAATCGATGAACTTCAACAGTATGTAGATGAAAACTGGAAGAGAATAACTGAGCTATGCGGAGAAGCATAGCTAACCGTCGTAACTATAATTCCCCTCCTTTTTTTGGTAATATTTCACTGTTTTTAAGGATCTCATGATCCGAGAATTGAACGAAACAGCCCGAGATCTCAATTGCGGGGTTCAACTAGTAAAGAGCGGTGTTCTCGAAAAATACGACGTGAAGGTTCTCGGAACCTCGACAAGAGCAATAGAGGAGACCGAGGGTCGTGAGCTCTTCAGAAAAGTCATGATCGGAGCTGCTTTTTTGCGCTGAAAAGAAAAACCAGAATCTATGTAGGGACCGAAGAGATGTAAGATGTAATCTCAAGGAGAAGAAAGAATAACTGTTATTTCCCTAAAGGTGCCAAGATAATTCTAACCTTAAAGTTAAAGTATCTATACAGAGTTGATTTGAAAGGTAACAGACACGTAAAGGGAGGCGCATGGCCCTCTGTGAAAGCACGAGCGAGAAATACGCTGATGAGCATAGCTTTTTTGATGATCAAAATGGCAGGAAGACCCGTACTATCTCGTAAGATCAAAGGAGAACCTAACAGTCTAGGGAAGTACGTAGAAAAATTCAAATTGTTCTGGAAGAATTATCTCTATCAGAGTTTTCTCGCCACCCTCGCAGTGCTTGTTGTCCTTCTATTCTTGAGCATAGAACAGGCAGTCATAATAGCATCAATAGGGGCCTCCGCCTTCATAGTCTTCGCGATGCCGAAGAACGTCACAGCTAAACCTAGAAACGTCATTGGGGGCCACATCGTCGGCCTTCTCTCCGGTTCTCTCTGCACTTTACTTCCGCAGCCTTCCTTTTTGTACTCGATTTCCGCATACTCGCTTGCTGTCGGAATCTCGATCTTTATAATGGTAGTTATAGATACGGAGCATCCTCCAGCAGCGGGAACAGCCTTGGGGGTTGCAATGAAAGGGTTCTCACTGCATGTGGCAATCGCGGTGATAACGAGCGCCGTAATACTCTCGTCAATTCATTATATTCTCAAATCATCCCTGAAAGATCTGACTTGATAGAAAACCTTAGCCTCACTGGGGGAAATCATCGTGATCTATTAAATATCGCTTAAAGATCCTCCACAAAGATTCGAAGAGTAAGTAATTGTATTGATTGTTTTAATCATACGGGAAAATTCTAAATTCCTGATTAAAGTTATAGGGTTATCAATACGCGATTAGTTCTGAAGTTATCCAGCTGAAAATCTCCCAAGCGGAAATCTCTCTTTTTTAGTCGTCATTTTTGAGAGGTTTCTTCAGCGTGGTCTATGGCGATCTCAGCGATTTCAACGGTGTAGATGCTTATCCGCTCGAGGTTATCTATGATTCGATGAAGGAACGGAAACGCCGAGGCTGAAATTAAGGGTTCCTGTTCAGCCTTCATAAGACGATCCCATAGATTAGCGAATTCAAGTTCCATCTTTTCATCAATCACGTGGTTAGCCAGCCGAATATCCTTGTACATTAATGCATGAATCGACTCATCATATAACCTCAAAACTTTACTGCACAAATCAATCAGTTTCTCTCTGAGGAAATCTCCGCTATGATTCTTCCATTTTAATACGCTTTCAGCGATTCTTTTAACGGCCCCGGAGATCTCTGTGATCCTTTCTACTACTCTGAGAAAGTCCACGCCGTCTATCGGCTTAATCTTCCCTACTCCCTCTTCTGGAAATGCTATTAGACTTCGGAGGAGACGGTGAACCATGAGGGAGAGCCTCTTGACATATCGGGTTCTCCTTATGACGCCTTGAGCCTTTGCTGGTTCTCTCTCCTCTAATGCGGAGATCGTCTCACTGAACATTGATTTTATCGTATTATGGATTCCATTGATCATTCTCTCAATAGGAATACTCCTCGTTAAGAGACATTGGATTATTATCTGATGCGAGGATAACTCAACTATTTCTAGTCCGAAGAGTCCCTCAGTAATCTCCCTTATCGCATCCTGCTGCTCATCGGAAAACCCTGTTTCAGCCTTAAGGTAGATAAGGTCAAATCCATCAACATAGGCACCTGTTAATCTTCTTCTCAACGACCTTATCGGCTCATCCTTCTCTACAATTAAGGTTATCTCTTTCGGCTCTCTCTTCTTTGATTCTCCATAGAGCGAGATAGTTCCATCAGATTTTTCGACTAGGGTAACGATGTCTCCTCTGCTGAGACTGTTTCTTTCAATCCATGACTTAGGAAGGGAAACGAAGAAGCTCTCCCCAATCTTCTGAATCTTTCTGGTGTAAGACAACGCTCCTCCGCCTCGTTTAATTACTTAGCTTAAATTGCTTAAATTATTTTAAAAGCTTATACAGAAAGCTTAAGTAATGGATGCTGCTTCTCTTCCAAGAACGGGTAAAACATCAAATAATAAAATAACGGTTCCGAAAAGGAGAGCAGAAAATGCTATTTGAGCTTCTCATCGGCTTTGTCTCAATCTTATCAATATCATTGATTGTTTATCTTCTCGCTTTAGTAAAGGCTCCTAAATCACGAAAGGGAGCCCAGCACATCTCGGTCTATGCATGTGGAGAGAAAGTTCGCCTCGGAAGACTATTCATGAACATAACCTTTTACAGATATCTCGCATACTTCGTTATCCTCGACTCATCCGTAATAATCGCAGCCTTCGCCTCCTTAGCATTCAATATGACCATCCTGCCTTTCCTATTGACATATCTAGGCGCCATTTTAGCAGCCGTATTACTACTGACAGAAGGGGATACCGGAAGTGTCTCCGATTAACCTATCAAAATGGGCGAGACTTAAGTCTCCTTGGGTACTCCACTTCAATAGTGGTGCCTGTAACGCATGCGATATTGAAGTTGTAGCTCTATTAACTCCAAGATACGATGTTGAAAGATTCGGAATTCTCCTTAAAGGAACCCCGAGACACGCAGATATACTCATTGCTACAGGGCCAGTAACTAGACAAGCAGCATTAAGGCTAAAAAGAATTTATGAGCTGATGCCTGAACCGAAATTTGTAATGGCGGTCGGAGCATGCGCTTCATCCGGAGCCCCATTCAAGAAATGCTACAATGTTCTCGGCGGAATAGACAAGGTGATCCCCGTGGACGTGTATGTTCCAGGATGCCCACCGAAGCCTGAGGCAATCATATACGGGGTCACAAAGCTCTTCGAGAAGATTAAAGGAGGCAGCTGAATGAAGGAAATAGATATTGAAGAAGAAATCATAGGCACACTAGAAGGCATGCTTGGAGAATCCGTCTTAGGGTCAAAAAGCCCCCGTCCCCGTAGAGTATACATCCACGTGAAACCAGCAGCTCATAAAAGAGCAATTTCAGCTCTTCTCCAAGCATTTCCATCGACAATAATCTCAACGATTACAGGCATTGACCTAGGAGAGACAATTGAGATTAACTATCATTTCTGGTGTGGAAAGGCGGAAGTAACGATAAGAACCAACCTATCGAAGTCCAAGCCGGAAATAGAGACAATAACAGATATTGTTCCCGGCGCATCTCTCTACGAACGTGAGGTGCATGATCTCTTAGGAGTAAAATTCGCTAATCACCCAAATCTAACCAGATTGCTGCTTCCAGAGAGCTGGCCGGAGAATAGCTATCCCCTAAGGAAAGACTGGAACCCAAAGCAAACAGGGGAGATCCATGATTCTTCGGAGAAAACGTTAACTATCGGGGAGACTCGGACTGAAAGTAACGGCGGATCGCTTGTAAATGTTATTGTGGGGCCTCAGCATCCAGCGCTTCATGAGCCTGAAAGATTCCTCTTCAAGCTCGACGGGGAGGTCGTTGTAGACGTTGAACCCAGGCTGGGTTACGCTCATAGAGGAATCGAAAAAGCCGCCGAGCATCTAATGTTCTTCCAAGATGTTCACCTCGTTGAAAGAGTATGCGGGATATGCAATGTGGCCCATACAACATGTTTCTGTCAAGCTGTAGAAGCCCTAGGGAAGATTGAGATTCCTTCCCGAGCCAAGTACTTGCGGACAATAGTCCATGAATTCAACAGAATTCACAGTCACCTTCTCCTACTGGGAATAGCAGGCTTAGAGATAGGATTCGAGTCTCTCTTTCAATATCTCTGGCGCGACCGAGAAACAGTGCTGGACCTAACTGAGAAGTTGACGGGAAACCGTGTTATGGCAGAATACAGCACGATCGGCGGGGTTAGAAGAGACTTAACTCCTATTCTAGGTGACGAAATCAAGAAAAAACTCCAAAAAATCAGAGATCGACTGAGCTTCTACAAAGAAGTTTTCCAAAGCGATCCGACAATTGAGCTGAGGACGAAAGGAATCGGGGTACTCAGCGAAGAGAAAGCCTTGAAGCTATGCGTCGTTGGACCTGTAGCTCGAGGCTCCGGCGTAAAGTCGGATGTTAGAAAGCATGATCCCTACGCTGCGTATGAGGATGCCCCATTCAAGGAGATCCTCTACAAGGACGGGGACTCGTGGTCAAGGCTTATGGTGCGTTTAGAAGAGGTTGGTGAAAGCATAGAGATCATAACTTGGGCGGTGGATAACATTCCAAGTGGACCTTACCGAATAAGAGTCCCGAGGAGAATGCCTAGAGGAGAATCTCTAAGTCGGGTTGAGGCTCCACGGGGCGAGCTGATTCACTACGTGAAGGGAAACGGCACGGCATATCCAGAACGCGTTAAGATCCGATCGCCAACCCTTGCTAATATCATATCGTTCCGAGAAATGATCCGAGGCTGCTACGTCGCGGATATCCCAGCGGTTCTAGCAAGTTTAGATCCATGCTTCTCCTGCACTGACCGCATGGTCTTCGTAGATGAGAAGAACGGCCGCAGATGGATCTGGAGCATGAATGATTTGAAGGCTAGGAGGCGAGACTCATGAATCCAAACATATTCTTCAGAATCCTAGTCTTCCCCGGTTTTCTCTTCTTGTTTGTGTTAATACTATTCTGCGATTGGTTTGAAAGGAAAATTATGGCTCGAATGCAGAATCGGATGGGGCCGTCTTATACTGGCCCGTTCGGCATCCTTCAGCCCCTCGCGGACTATATAAAGTTGCTGACAAAGGAGGATATTATTCCCCATCATGCGAGGCAATTCCTGTTTTCTTTAACGCCTATAATCTCATTCTCCATCTTCATGCTTTCGATTTTCTGCTTTCCATTAGACGGGATAAACGTTTTCTCTAACTATGGATTTGAAGGTGACCTTCTATTCGTATTGGCTCTTGTAACTTTCGCCCATTTCTTCTTGTTCCTTTCCGGATGGTCATCATCGAATCCTTACAGCGGAATTGGAGCTGTCAGAATCCTAATGCAATTCATAGGCTACGATATCCCGCTTATAATCTCAGCGATAGGGCCGGCTTTCCTCGCTGGAAGCCTCTCACTAGCAAAGATAGCTTCCATGCAGACTATTCCCTTCGCTCTTCTCACTCCCTGGACATTCATATTGTTCCTAGTGGCTCTTCAAGCAGAACTCGAGGAGGATCCATTCGATGTGCCGCATGCCGAAACGGAGATCGTAGCTGGGTATGGAACGGAGTTTTCTGGGAGAAAACTCGCCTTCATCCGCCTAGCGAAAGATACGCAGATAGTCTTTGGAGCTGTTTTAACTGCAACATTGTTTCTTGGCGGTCCGTATGGACCCGTCTTCTCTGCCCCGCCGAGCCTTTGGTTCACGATTTACTTTGTACTTAAAGTTCTATTCGTCATCGCCTTATTGGAGTTTGTGGAAGCGATCTGTGCTCGTCTACGTATAGATCATGTCGTAAGAGGAAATTGGCGGATGATAACCCCGGCTGCTCTGCTTTCCGTCATCCTTACCGTTCTCTCTGCTCCTTACATTAGACTCTTCATGGGGGCGCCGATCTGATGAGACGGATAAAGATGCCTCAGATGATCGTGGAGATTGCTTCAGCCGTCTTCAAGAAGCCCTTCACATTTCAGTATCCGTTTACAAAACCTAAGGTTCCAGAGGGACTCCGCGGGAGACAGATATTTCATCCGGAGAGATGCATCAGCTGTGGACTTTGTGCGAGGGATTGTCCAGCTGAGGCTATTGAGATGGTTGAGGTTTCCGGTAAGAAGATGCCTCTGATTCATCTTGATAGTTGCATATTCTGTTATATCTGTGTGGAGAACTGTCCAAGAAATGCTTTGACAGAATCAACATTTTATGAGCTGGCATCAACAAATAAGGAGAGTCTTGCTCTTAGACCGGAGAAGCCTGAATCCGAAGGAGAAGCTACAGAGGGAGAATGATATGTTGACATACGAAGATTTGTTCGCCGTGGCGCTTGTGATCTCCGCCTTTCTAGCCTTACATCTCGACGAAACGATTTATGCCATCATCTCTTTCGCTGCTGCTCTTACGTTGCTTTCGGGGCTTTACTTCCTCATGAACGCTCCCTTCGCAGCTATCTTTCAGCTCATAATAGCCGTTGGAGCCGTAGCTGTCTTCTTTTTAGCAAGTGAGATGCTTACGCCTAAGAAGGGGCTACCTCAAAAAATGAGGGGTAAGATCCTCGGCCTGTTAATTGCATCTGTCTTAGCGGTTCTCCCCCTCGTTGTGGATCTCAACGTTGAAGCATCTCCGAAATCTCATAGTCTCTTCTTTGCCTCAGCTTTGTGGGAATACCGAGCTTTAGACGTAATCGCGCAGGGCATCGTTGTATTAACGCTTGCCTTAGGAATCGTTATGGTTCTAAAGAGAAGAAGGGGGAAGTGAAGAAACATGGAATACGTGATCCTCTCTTTGGTTCTGTTGGCCATCGGCATTTACGGATTGATGACGAAGCGTAACCTCTTGAAGATTTTAATATCAATTGAGATCATCGCCGCGGCGGCCAGCATGAACTTCGTTGTCTTCAGCTCTATTCTTGGAGACCAGCTCGGTCAAGTCTTCCTCATACTCGCATTGTCAGTTGACACCGCGATAACAGCTGTGGTTATAGCTCTGGTCTTAATTGCATATCGAGAGTATGGAATAATAGACGTCTGGGAGCTTTCAAAACTTAAAAAATCAGAAAGGTGAAGAGGATGCTGAATCTGCAAGAATATTCGTCATGGCTCGTCTGGCTTTTCCCCATCTTCTCCAGTTTCATCGTTCCGCTATTCGCTAAGCTAGGACAAAAAGCTAGAAGTCTATTCGTCATATTCTCAGGAGCGATCACTCTGATGTTCGCATTCTCGTTGATCCCAGCCGTCTACTCTGGGAGCCCAGTGATCCAGCCGGGAATAGATTGGATACCAATAGCGAATATCAAGCTAGGCGTATACCTTGATCCCCTAAGCGTCCTATTCGCAAATCTGATCGCTTTCATCGGCCTTGTCGTCCTATTATATTCCTTAAGCTACATGGCCCACGAGGAAGGACAGACCAGATATTACTTCTTCATGCTCTTCTTCATCGGATCAATGATAGGACTCGTAATGGCGGACAACTTCCTTCAACTATTCATATTCTGGGAGCTAGTCGGCTTATGCTCCTACGCGCTTGTCTCATTCTGGTACAAAAAACCCGAAGCAGTCAAGGCTGGAATCAAAGTCTTCCTGATGACGAAAATCGGAGACATCTCCCTACTAGCCGGCATCTTCCTCATATATGCTAATCTGCATTCCCTGTCATACATGCAAGTCTTTGAACAGTCAAAGACCATAGCTATGCCGATCCTAACCGTGATCTCGATGTTGTTTCTCTTCGGCGCCACCGTGAAATCAGCTCAGCTGCCACTTCACACGTGGCTATACAGCGCAATGGAAGCCCCAACATCGGTGAGCTGCCTTCTACACAGCTCCACGATGGTTAAAGCAGGCGTATACCTGATCGCTAGAACCCATGCGATGTTCCACGGAGTCCCGATATGGCTTAACTCTCTCGTTTGGATAGGAGCAATCACAGCTTTAATCGCCGCAGCTTTGGCCCTTCACACCCCAGACATCAAGGGAGTCCCAGCCTATTCCACTATAAGCCAGATAGGCTTCATGATTGTTGCCCTCGGAGTTGCAAAGTCACCTGCCTCTCCTAGCTGGTTTGCAAGCATCTTTCACATGATCAGTCACGCGTTCTTCCAAGGTTTAGGATTCCTAGCCATCGGAGGAATCATTCATCAATTGGGAACTAGGGATATGAGGAAGATGGGGGGATTAAGAAGTGATATGCCCTTCACCTTTGTCCTTTTCATAATTGTGATTCTAGCGCGTGTAGGGATTCCCCCGTTCTCAAGCTTCTTCAGCAAGGAGATCATAGCCAGAAGCGTTATGTCTACAGGTAACATTTTTCTAGCGTTTTTAATCTACTTTGCAACCTCCGTGACCTTCGCCTATAGCTATAGGCTTGTTGTTCTTACGTTTACGGGAGAAAAGTCTAAGTATCTTGAAAAGATCAATGTTCAGGAGCCCCCGCGTCTCATGTTGATGTCTTCATCGATTCTAGCAGTTGGATGTGTGATCTTAGGATTCTTCGGAGGAATCATCGGGGAGTTTCTCAATGTGAATTTCACTTTTAATCTGGCGGATTTCCTAAATGTTGAGTCATTATTTTTCGCGATAACCTTAATCATAGGCGGTTTACCCGTCTATCTTATCTATCAGCGAAGAATAGTGCCGCCTGAAAGAATACGGTCAGGAACCCTAGCATTTCTGGATAGAGCCCTAGAAAACGGATTCTTCTTCGATTCCTTTTACGGAGCAATATCTAGGGGCTTCATCAAAATGTCTAATATCGTTCTCGGCGTCCTGGAATTGGGAATAATGGAGCAGATTCCGTATATTGTGGCAACGGGGTCTGTGAGGCTGGCGAGGTTCCTCCTTTACCGTTTCGATAAGGGACTCGATGAGCTTACACATCTAACAGCTCGTGCAATAGAATATCATGGTCTAAGGATTAAAAGAACTCACGGCGGAGCATTACCACAATTTGTAACGGCGGCGATCCTTGGATTTCTCTTTTTAAGCATCCTTCTCATATTGACTATGTCAAGCGTGTAGGTGAGTGAAAAGATGATTCTGCTCTTAGCCTTTCTTCTTCC
>PIYJ01000019.1 GCA_003601725.1 Candidatus Bathyarchaeota archaeon | reverse complement strand
ATCGAAGCCGGCGGCCCGCATGTAGTTGAAGAGGCGATCTCCGGAATAAGGCATGTCAGGTCAAGAGTTCCAGGAATAGTCTCTTTCTCGGAGATAGAGAAGTATATCGTTGTGAAGCCTGTTATCGAGGAACTTGACATCAATGACCTTGTAGAGGTGATTGGAGGGCCATTCAAAGGAATGAGGGCGAAGATAACAGGCATAGACAGAGCTAAAGAGGAAGTTACAATAGAGCTTTTAGAGGCAACCTTCACGCTTCCGATCACTGTTCACGCGGACTATGTGAAGATAGTTAAAAAAGGTGAAGAATCACAAGAGGAGATTTGAGAATGGCTGAGAAAAAAGTTATAGAAGCTCTGATTAACGGTGGACAGGCAACGGCGGGGCCGCCTTTAGGCCCAGCCTTGGGGCCCTTAGGGGTTAATGTGCTCGCCGTTGTGAATAAGATCAATGAGTTAACATCGAGCTATGCTGGAATGAGAGTTCCAGTCAAGATAACCGTTGATGTCGATACGAAGGAGTTCGAGATAGAAGTCGGAATGCCAACGACTTCCGCCTTGATCGTTAAAGAGGCTGGAATACAGAAAGGCTCAAGTACGCCGAACACGGAGACTGCGGGAAACATATCATTTGAACAAGTGGTTAAGATAGCTAAAATTAAGATGTCCGGCCTTTTGGCCAGAAACCTGAAATCCGCGGTAAAAGAGATCGTTGGAACATGCTTAAGTATGGGCGTTACAATTGATCAGAAAAATCCGAAGTCCGTTTTGAAAGAGATAGATGAAGGCAAATATGATGAGCTTATAGAAAAAGCAGGTGAACAATAATCTTTTTATCGGGGTCTACTAAAATCTTCACGTTCTGAGGCCGAGGGAATGTCAATAGAAATCAATAATATCAAATCAGCATTGAAAGAGGCAAGGGAGAAATCAAAAAAGAGAAACTTCAATCAATCAGTAGAGCTGATCATCAACCTACGTGATGTAGACGTAAAGAAGCCTGAGAACAGAATACAAGAAACCATAGAGCTCCCACATGCCCTTGACAAAAAAGTGGGGGTATGCGTATTCGCAAATGGAGACATGGCCCTTCGAGCTAGGAGAGCCGGCGCCGACATGGTGCTGGAATCCGCAGATATCGAAGGATTAATGAATAATAAAAAGAGGCAGAGAGAAATAGCTAAAAGCATAAATTCCTTCATAGCAGCAGCTCCTCTGATGCCGTTGATTGGAAGAGTCTTCGGTCCAATATTGGGGCCTAGGGGAAAGATGCCTACCCCCGTTCCTCCCACCGCGAATATCGAGGAGCTGATTGAGAGGCATAGGAGAATCGTCCGTGTCAGAGCGCGTGACCAGCCTGTGATTCACTGTAGGGTTGGGACGGAAAGTATGTCAGACGATGAGATCGCTGAGAATATTCAGACGGTGATAAGAAGAGTCACCAGGAGACTTCGAAGAGGCATAAAAAATGTCGATTCGATCTATGTGAAGATGACGATGGGACCCGCTGTGAAGGTGAATATTTAATGGAGAGAGCACAGTTGCAAAGACCGATATTAATTCGGAAAGCTGAAAAGGTTGAAGAGATAAAAAATCTCTTAAGGAAATATCGAACCGTAGGCATTGCGGATCTCCATAAGGTTAGAGCCTCTCAGCTTCAAGAGCTTCGTAAGAGGCTTAACGGAATAGCCTATCTTCAAGTCATCAAGAACACCCTTATGGAAAGAGCGATCTCAGAATCGAAAGATCTACCTGAAATGAAGAAGCTTATAGATTACCTCAAAGGATCAAATCTCTTCCTTTTCACCAATATGAACCCCTTCAAGCTTGCTTTGATTCTGGAAAAAAGCAAAGTAAAAGGATTTGCGAAGGCGGGAGACATCGCCTCAGATGATATCGTTGTGCCTGCTGGAAACACGGGTCTGGCTCCCGGACCGATAATCAGTCAGCTCAGCTCCGTTGGCATACCTACAAGGATAGAGTCTGGAAGCGTGTGGATCAACAAAGACACAGTTGTTGCGAAGAAGGGAGAAGTTATATCTCAAAACTTGGCTGCCGTTCTTTCGAAGCTCGGCATAAAAGCCTTCGAAGCGGGATTATCACTCAAGGTTGTCTATGATGACGGGCTGATAATACCTGAAGAGAAACTTGTCATGGATCTCGAAGAATACAGACAGACGATAAGCGAAGCTCACATGCAAGCATTCAATCTTTCGCTGAACGCTGCTTACCCAACCCCCGAGAACGCTTCGATTCTTCTCCAAATCGCAGTTTCAGAAGCATACAGACTTGCATTGAACGCGGATATACCGACCCCCGAGACCATCCAAGATCTGATAAGAAAGGCGCATCTAGAAGCTCTGGCACTATCTGCGAAAATATCGGGCTGATGAAAGAAATAGAAATGCGCTGAGAACCATTCAATTTTTATATTTTCTCAAATTCTAACTCGATTTTAAGCAGATTCTCTAAAAGATTCTTTTTGTCAGCTCCCCTTATCCCCTTCCAATCTAAGAAGGCTTTCTGAACAGGCTCAACAGTTCTTTCCACGCATTGCTTCAGCATCTCCGCATCTAATTCTTCAACGGCATATTTAGGAACAATATGGCCGAAGGCAATCTCAGTGTTCAACGCTTTCCGAGTGAATTTTCCATTGTAATGGGGACCGCCGATTCCGAGAACCGTAGGATAAAGCTTTTCGGTTGAAGCGGCGGCTAAGGCCCCCCTTGCAACTGCTTCAGCTGCGTCGAGGTCTTCCCATTGGATAGATGAACTCCCAAGCTCCACGAACATGGTTGGAACATCGAGGGATGGTCCGTGATGGGTGCATTCAAAGGAAACTTCATATTTCAGATTCATCTCTTCCTGGGCTTTCTTCATCGCTATTAAAGCCTCCTTCATAGCACTGGCAGGGGAGACAGAGACTCTCCTAGGGATTCCTCCGAGAGAAGCTTCACCTAGGTTTCCCGGCGTATGAACCGAAAGTGTAGGTCTTCCACTCTCGCTTTTATGCCTTGAAAGAAAAATTAATAATCTCAACGGTTTAGGAAAGATGAGATTCTGCGTATGCACCGACTCCTGATCGATAAATATTAACTCTGCCTTTTCACCGTTCGGCATCTCTCTGGAATAAACGGGGTTATCATGGAATTTTTTGGAATCTCGGTGGAAATCATGATTCACGATCAGTTGCTTAGCTATGTTCAATGAAGCTTTATCTTTCTTCGATGCAACGAGTAGAATCAACTTCTAACACCTCAGATAACCAGAAAATTACATTCCTAGTCTTCGTTGTCCAGCCGAAACGGACTCATTAACGTTTCGATGCGCATAGAAAATAAAAATGAGCCTATTTGAGACTCAGTTGAGGGTTATTCGTTAATGTAAGAATCCATTATTAGCCTTCAGCCAGCGTCTCTGTGCTTCTCACGCCTGGTATATCATTTATACGTACCGTTATCTCTCTTAGTTCCCTATAGCCTTCAACTTCTAGGAAGACTACTATGTCAAATCTTCCATAGGTAAAGTATGCCTTCCGCACTTCTCTGATCGTCTTAACTGTCTCTAAAATGGAATCCGCCTTCGTCGGCACAACTTTAAGCAATACACATGCATTCAACAATTCTTTTCCTCCCCCCTATTTTTGGATCTCAACCAAAGTCTCAGTGAATACCACGCCTGCCAATCTGCCGATTCTAAGCACAGAGGCCCCCAGTTCAGATATGTCTGCGCATTCAATATCCGCAACTACGTCGTATCTCCCCAAAACTGGGAAGACCCTCTTGACGCCTTTAATCTGCCGAATCCTCTCAACGACCTCCTCGAACTTTCCATGCGAAGTTCTTATCAATACACAAGCCGAAACCAAAGATTCTCACCTTCAAAGAATAATACTTGATAAATTAGATATAACGATTGCCTCAAAGAGACGCTGAATTCTACGAAACTTTAGAAAGGATGAAAACAGAAAAAGGAAAGGATGATTAAATAGTTAAATCCTCAGCTTAGGCTTCCTTGAGTCTTGTTCCACAGTAAGGGCAAACTTGTATCTCTGCAGGTAGATTCGCCAAGTCTCTTCCGCATTGATGGCAGAATCGTCCAGATGTCTTTTCTTCACTTTCAGCTAAACCGAGATCTTTCCTTAATTTTTTTACTTGCTCTTCGGCTTGTTGCCTTATTTTCCTGATCTCTTTTAGAGCTGAGGAAACTTTTTCGATGATGTCTTGACGGGCTTTGATCCCTTCATTTACAAGGAAAGCCACTGCTTCAGAGCGTGTCTCAAAGAGCCCCGCCTCGATCAACATATCGATTATCTTCAACTCTTCGTCTCCTATGCGTGAAGCAACAACGTTAGACCTTGCGCCGTGAAGCTGGAGAGGAGGCATCCGGGGAACATTAGGCAGCGGCGGAAGCGGAGGAAGAGAACCCTTCGCAATCTCATTCTTAGCCTGCATCTTCCACTCTTTAAGCTTCTCCTTCCATTCCTTCAATATGTCTCTATAGTTTTCCATCCATTCCCTTATTGCTTCTTTATACATATCCCGCAAATCTTTTCTATACATTCTGATGTCCTCCATATTTTCGTAAATCGTTTACATATGGTAAACCATTTACATAAAACCTGAAAACAATATATAAACATTTCTTAAAAACATTAAAGTCTTGATGCTAATGAAGAGGGTTCTCACCCCAATCAGTAGCGTCAAATACATCGTTTACTTTCGTTTCATCCAAAACAAATCTCCAAAAAATCGCCTCATGAAGCCATAAATTATTTTGCTCAAAGTTCTTCTCTGAGCTTGCGATAAAAACACATTTACGTACAAAAATGCACATCCACAAGCATTTCCGCACGACCCTATATATACCTATTTTTCGAAACGCAAAAGCCAAAAATCTCAACATAGCACCACCACGCAAAGCCGAAGCGACGAAGGAAAGGCAGACTACAAAGCCATTCTGCTTTCAGAGATGCTGATACATGATAGCAATGTAAGGAAATAATAGGGATACTGACATTCTAAGTAGAGAGAAAAATGAAAAAATCGAAGCGTCCAAACAGTAATCTTGAAAACCCTAGAAAAAATACATCGGGACCCACCGCATCTGTTGACGCTATTTTGGAGGCAATAGCGCAGCGGACAAGACTGCCGGAAGGAGAAGAAGCCGTGAGACGGATTCTCCGCGAGATTTATCGCCATGGACGGATCGGCACCAAAGACTTGGCTTACGCAACGAGATTACCTGTGCCCGTGGTGGCCGCCGTCAGGAGGGAACTGGAGAAGATCGGGTTAATCACCAGAAGAGCCGGCGCCATATTAACAAGCGAAGGGAAGGAATATGTAAAAAGCGTCTTAGGGCTGTCAATAAATGAAAGTTTGGTCTGCCCGGTTTGCTCTGGAAAAACCATCATCGTTAAAGATCAGTTCCGAAGCATAGTTGAGAAACTGGAGGAATACGCGAAGCTGAGACCACGCCCCTATACTTGGCTGGATCAAGCTTTCGGTACGCCTGAAACCGCCGTCTTGAGGGCTCTTTTCATGCTTGAAGAAGGAGACGTTGAAGGTAGAAGAATCATCTTTCTAGGAGATGATGATTTAACATCCATCGCGACGGGTCTACTTAGAGCTTCTAGAAAGATAACGGTGATCGATATCGATGAGCGGTTGCTAGAGGTAATCAACGAGGCTTCGGAGCGTGAAGACATAAACATAGAATGCATATGTCACGATTTGAGGCAGCCTCTCCCTGATGGGCTGAAAAAATATTATGACGTTGTATTCACCGATCCGCCCTATACGATTCAAGGAATGAAGCTTTTTGTCTCCCGAGGGATAGAGGCTCTTAGAAAAAGAAAATGTGCAAGCGTTTACTTGTCCTTTGCACATAAGCCGCCTGAAGAGATGCTGAGTCTGCAAGCCGCGATTAATGAGATGGGTCTCTTCATCCGAGAATTGATTCCGAGATTTAACAGATATGAAGGGGCTGAGATGTTTGCAAACACCACATTTTTAGCGAAGCTAGAGACAACTGAGACTACTCATCCTTCAATAATCGGTCCATTTCAAGGGAAGATCTACACCGGCGAGGTTTCTCCAACGATCAGAACATACAAATGTAAGTGCGGCTATACCGTTGATGTCGGCATGGGCAAGAAGTTCCGAACAATAGAGGATTTAAAAGCCCATGGTTGCCCCAGATGTGGAAGGAAAAAGGGATTCAGGATAACAAAAAAGATTATATGAGAGTTTAAGAGCTATGGAGATCTCTCGTGGTAGAGGATATTTAAACTTGAAGATGGTCATAAAACATGAGTGGAGATCACGTTTAATCAGCTTCGCATTAGCGAATAATTCATTGGGGGAAAACAATATGCTCAGAATCAAGGAAATGCTCGTGGACATGTATGAATGCGAAGGAGACTTGAACAACGAAAAATTCTTATGCGAGACCCTAGAAACAGCAGCAAAAAATGTCGGTGCAAAGGTAATCCATAAAACAACGCAAAGATTCTCTCCAACAGGAGTAAGCGTTATCCTGATCCTAGCTGAGACACATATTTCGATTCATACGTGGCCTGAATACAGATATGCCGCTCTCGACATTTTCATCTGTGGAGAAGGAAAAAACCCCGAGGTCGCTTGGAACGTTATCAAGGAGGCGCTGAAGCCGAAAAAATTCAGGATTAAAAAGATTGAGAGGATAGTTGGAAAACAAGGCGATTTTGAGCATGAAGAATCCCGATAATAAAGAATAAAAAATAGGGGGACAGGAAGAATTTGACGGGAAGGGAGAATTACTCTGAATAGCCTTGATAAAGGTCGTTTCATCCATGATCTATTTTAGCAACTTAAATAGAAGACGGCTGACGGGGATAAAATGCACGGCAGAAGCGTACTCTTTAAATATAAATGTTCTCTTCGTATTAAAAAGCAAGGATAAGAAAAAGAGGCTTAATGATGTCCGCGGAATTTAGGCATATTGTACGTCTCGCCGGTAGAGACCTAGATGGAACGAGAAGGGTAACGTATGCCTTAACACAGATAAAAGGCATAAGCATCAGGTTAGCGGATGCTATAGTGAAGAAAGCCGGGGTGCCGCCTGATAAACGTCTGGGGTTTTTATCAGAAGCTGAGATTCGAAGAATTGAAGATGCCGTTTTGAATATTACTGATTACGGTCTTCCAAGCTGGCTTCTAAACAGACGGAAAGATTTAGAGAGCGGAAAAGATATACACCTCATCACTTCTGATCTTGATCTTAAAATAAAGGAAGATATTGAAAGAGAACAAGCTATGAAATCGTGGAGGGGATACCGTCATTCCTACGGACTTAAAGTGAGGGGACAAAAAACTAGAACGACAGGTAGAAAAGGCAGATCCGTAGGAGTGAAGAAGAGGCGGAGATAAAAATGGGTGATCCGAAGAAACCGAAGAAGAAGTATGAGACTCCGAGATTTCCATGGCGTTCTGACGTTTTGGAGAGCGAACTCCGATTACTAGGTGAATATGGATTAAGAAACAAGAGGGAACTTTGGCGTCATAGAACGATGCTTTCGAAGTTCAGAGGTATAGCCAGATCATTATTCGGTATGCCCACGTCGAGAAGGAAGATACTTGAGAAACAGCTCTTAGATAAGCTGAAACGGCTCGGCATATTATCAGAGAATGCGGTGCTCGATGATGTTTTAGATCTTACAGTAGAAGCTATTCTTGAGAGGAGACTGCAAACCCTAGTCTTCAGGAAGGGCTTAGCCAAATCGATTTATCAATCCCGTCAATTAATCACACATGGACACATCGCCATTGACGGAAAGAAGGTCTTCTCTCCCAGCTACATAGTGCCGAAAAACGAAGAAGATAAAATAGAGTATGCGCCTACAAGCCCTCTGGTTAATCCTGAACATCCCATAAGGGCAGCTATAGAAGCAGAAGCAGCAGGAGGAGGCATGTGATTTGAGTAGCAAGAACGAAAAATGGGGTGTCGTCCACATATACAGCTCCTACAATAACACAATAGTCCACATGACTGACCTTAGCGGAGCAGAGACGATCGCCAGAGCTTCAGGAGGAATGTTCGTTAAGGCTGATCGGCTAGAATCATCCCCCTACGCTGCTATGAGAGCAGCAGCCCATGTCGCCGCCATAGCTAAGGATAAAGGCATAACCGCGATACACATAAAAGTTCGTGCACCCGGAGGCTCCAAAGCTAGAACACCTGGGCCGGGAGCCCAAGCTGCCATCAGGGCGTTGGCTAGAGCTGGATTTAAAATGATCGGGCGAATTGAAGAGGTCACTCCTCTGCCTCACGATGGGACTAGACGTAAAGGCGGTCGAAGGGGACGACGAGTATAGGATCAAAAATGGAGAATGAGGATGGAAAGTCTCTATAATATCTGTAAGGGAAAGGTTGAAATAGAGCTCTCATCTGTTTATCAGAGAAAAGTGATAATGAGCTGCTAGTTTTGGCGAAGAGGACCTCTATGATGAGCGTTCAAATCCTTGAAAAAGACGAGGATTCGATGAGTTTCGTAGTGAATGGTATAACAGCTTCTCTTGCAAATACGCTTCGAAGGATCATTCTCTCGGAAGTTCCCTGCATGGCGATTGACGATATCATGATAATTGAGAATGATTCCGTTCTTCATGACGAGGTATTAGGCCTCAGATTGGGACTTATCCCCCTAAAGACGGATCTTGATTCTTACAATCTTCCTGAAGAATGCGAGTGCAAAAGCGAGTTGGGATGTCATCTCTGCCGAGCCGTTTTGATATTAGACGTGGAAGCTGAATCGGATGAAAGAATCGTCTACTCAAAAGATCTAGTTCCAGAAGATCCAAATGTTGCCCCTGTCAGCGGCGAGATTCCCATAGTGAAGCTTGCTCCAGGTCAGAGGATTAGACTTGAAGCCTATGCGAAGTTGGGAAGAGGAAAAGAACATGCGAAATGGCAGCCTGTTTCAGCATGCATTTACAGGTATCTGCCTGAGATAAAGATAGACTCTGAGAGATGCGATGGATGCGGGGTCTGTATAGATGTTTGTCCGAGGAGGGTTCTGGCAAAATCCGAAGAAGGGAAGATTGAGATAAAAAGATTGCTTGAATGCACTTTATGTAAAGATTGTATGACGGTTTGTCCTAAGGACCCCCCAGCCATAGAGGTTCAGGGCAATCAGAATTCATTCATCTTCTACGTAGAATCAACGGGTGTCTTACCAGTCGAACGCATAATACGCGAAGCTTTAAAGATCTACGAGAGGAAATGCTCGGAATTTTTAGAACAGCTTTCGGTGAAATTAAATGTCTCCGAGAAGGACTGAGATAACTAATCCGGATCTTCTCCGTTTGATTCGTTTCCTAAGGAAGAAATCAAGAGAGAATGAGGCTGCGATCTGGCGGAGAATAGCTGAAATGCTTTCGAAGCCTAAGAGGAGAAGGATCGCAGTTAACGTAAGTAGAATAAACCGGTATAGCAAAGAGAATGATGAGGTGGTAGTCCCCGGGAAGGTTTTAGGAGCCGGCGTGATTAACCATCCAGTAAAAGTAGCGGCGTTCGCCTTTTCGGATAAAGCTCGATCTAAGATAATAAAGGCGAAAGGGGAATGCTTGACTATTCCTGAGCTGGCTGAGATGAATCCTAAAGGTTCAAACGTAAAGATAATTGGGTGAAAATCTGATGGCTAATAAAGAGCCGAGAGAAACAGTAATCGATGCTGAGGGGCTTATACTCGGCAGAATGGCCAGTCAGGTAGCTAAAAGATTATTGAACGGCGAAAAAATAATCATCGTAAACGCTGAGAAAGCGATAATCTCTGGAAAAAGATTAAGTATTTTGAGGGAGAAGCAAGAGTTTCTACAGGTAGGCCATTTCCGGAAAGGGCCTCTTCATCCTAGAAGACCAGATAGGATTGTAAAAAAGGCGATCAGGGGGATGCTGCCGAGAAAAAAGCCTCGTGGAAAGGACGCGTTAAAAAGGCTGAAAGTTTACATCGGTGTGCCTAAAGATTATGAAGGAGTAGAGAAAGAGAAAATCTCTGAAGCTGACGGTAGAGATTTAAGAGGCCCATACATAAAAGTCTCTGAACTTGCACGTAACATCGGCTGGAAAGGATAAGAAAGGTGAAGGATGTGCCTGCTAAGAAAGTCTTGGTTGTCAGCGGGAAACGGAAAACCGCGATTGCGAAGGCTATAATCAGAGAGGGAAAAGGAAGAATAAGAATAAACAATATTCCTCTTGAGATTTACCAGCCTGAGATAGCTCGAGAAAAGATACGTGAACCTCTACTGCTTGCAGGAGACATCTGGAAGAAACTTGACATCAAAATAAAGGTGAAAGGCGGCGGTTTCATGGGACAAGCAGAAGCAAGCAGAATGGCTCTGGCTAGGGGCCTAATCCGATGGACAAAGAGTTCTCATCTCCGAACGGTCTTCATGAAGTATGATAGAACAATGTTGGCAGGCGATCCTAGACGAAAAGAACCTAAAAAGTTTGGAGGGCCAGGGGCAAGGGCCAGATTCCAGAAGAGCTATAGATAGAATGATTATAATAGAAATGAAAAGAGGCTAATCGTATGATAATACCTGTAAGATGCTTCACATGCGGCAAGCTGATTGGGGATAAATGGGAAGAGTTCAGCAGAAGAGTAAAGAACGGTGAACCGGCAGGTAAAGTGCTAGATGATTTAGGTGTGACCCGTTATTGCTGCCGCCGCATGCTTCTCTCGCATGTTGAAATAATAGATGAACTTACAAATTTTTATGGAAAAAGAAATGTTAAAAACGAAGAGGGTAGGAGATGAAATGTCAACGATAATTGAAGATATAAAAGCTAGACAGATCCTAAACAGCAGAGGAAGCCCAACTATAGAGGTCGACGTCTTCACTATCGACGGGTTTGGAAGAGCCTCGGCACCAAGCGGCGCAAGCACAGGAAGAGCTGAAGCTACTCCTTTCCCCGAGGGCGGAGTAAAGGAGGCAATAAAAAAAGTTGAAGAATCCATTGCTCCGGAGATAATCGGACTTTATGCGGATGATCAACAAGAGATAGATGCCGTTCTCCACGAGATAGATGGGACAGAAAACTTTCACAATATTGGAGGCAACACCGCGTATGCTGTGTCTTTAGCCGTTGCAGATGCAGCCGCAGACTCCTACGGATTATCTTTGTATCAGTATCTCGGCGGCTCGATGAACTCCTCTCTTCCCTATCCTCTAGGCAACGTTATCGGAGGAGGCAAACATGCCACTGGCAGGGCTACTGATATTCAAGAGTTTCTGACTCTTCCATTAGGCGCTGATTCCTTCTCAGCCGCTGTGGAAGCAAATGCAATGGTTCATAGAAAACTCAAAAAAATCCTCGGTGAGCTGGATGCTACATTCACTGGGGGAAAGGGTGATGAAGGCGCTTGGGCGCCGAATATTTCGAATGATGAGGCTCTAGAGGCTATTTCATCTGCTTGTCGAGAGGTCTCTGAAGAGCTTGGCTTCGAATGTAGAGTAGGTGTAGATGTGGCGGCGTCTTCACTTTGGGATTCTGAAAGGAACGTGTATGTGTATGAAAGAGATGGGGTTGAACGTGATCCTGGAGAACAGATCGAGTATATCTTAAGCCTCATCGAGAAGTATAATCTTGTGTATGTTGAAGATCCACTTCATGAAGACGACTTTGAAGGGTTCAAGGAACTAACTTCCAAGTCGCGTGGATGCCTTATATGCGGAGATGATTTGTTCGTTACGAATGTTAACAGATTGCAGAGAGGCATCTCGATTCACGCTGGAAACGCGATTATTATAAAAATGAATCAGATTGGAACGCTCACTGATACTTGGAAGACAACTCAACTTGCACAGGAGAACGGCTATGTTCCCGTAGTCTCACATCGATCAGGAGAGACTGAAGCTTCTCATATTGCTCATCTAGCCGTGGCATTGAACGCTCCAATAATCAAGACAGGGGTCGTTGGAGGAGAAAGAATAGCGAAGCTTAATGAGCTTATCCGTATCGAAGAAGAATTGGGTGAAAGAGCCCGGATGGCCAGCTTAAGAGTCTGATGGGGATAAAGAGAGATGTCAGAAGTCGATGAAGAAGAAAAACCTGAAGGTGAGACTCAAAGCGAAGAAAAGGAATTGCTGCTTCCGCAGGATGAGCTGTTATCAGCGGGGATTCATATAGGAACGAAGATAAAAACGAAGGATATGGAGCCTTTCATTTATCGGGTGAGACCAGACGGACTCTTCGTTCTGGATCTTAATAAGACCGATGAACGAATACGAATCGCCGCGAAGTTTCTTGCACGTTTCGAGCCTTCAAGGATAGCTGTTGTAGCTGCAAGGCTTTATGCCCGTGAACCCGTCAGTAAATTCTGCAAGACAGTAGGCAGCTTTCCGATAACGGGACGTTTCGTTCCGGGAATCCTCTCAAACCCGTTGCATCCTAACAGAATAGAACCCGACGTGATAGTCGTTTCTGATCCCAGGGCTGATTCTCAAGCTGTAAGAGAAGCTTCCATCCTGGGAATCCCCGTAGTTGCCCTTTGCAGCACCGATAACAATTTCAGCTATATAGATCTCGTTATACCGACAAATAATAAGGGAAGAAGAGCGTTAGCAGTGATCTATTGGCTTCTGGCAAGACAAGTATTACGTGAAAGAGGAGAGATTCCTCCTGACGGGGACATACCGCTTTCAATTGAAGACTTTGAAATTAAGATACTTGAAAAAACCTGATAGAACCAAAGAGCCCAATCTGTCAAATGCCTTTTCAGTTTAAGCAACGAAGAATTATTTTATAGTTCTTCCGCTGACTTATTTATCATATTGATTGAGGAGCTCCCTCACATGATTTAGAATTAGACGTTTATGGAGACTGCTCATTGAAGACCCAAGCAAAAGCCTCAGCCCCCGCAAAGGTAATTCTCCTAGGAGAACATTTTGTAGTTCACGGAGAACCCGCAATAGTATTAGCGATTGACAGAAGAGCCACCGTAACCGTTAAAATGAGATCAGACCAAAAAATATTCATAAAATCTGAAGATATCGGAATCTCAGGATTTTTCATAAATGACCAGTTCTCTCCCTTGAAAGGCGGCGGAGAAGCTGAAAGAAAACTTGAACCTATATATGCTGTCGCAAGGGAGATCATTCAAAAATATCACTTAAAGAACGGTGTAAACATCGAGATCGAATCCTCGATACCTATAGCTGCGGGTCTAGGATCATCTGCAGCTGTTTCAGTCGCGTCAGCCGCAGCTTTATTATCTCTATTCGACCTAAATAAGTCGAAGGATGACATCTTCAAGATTGCCTTCAACGCTGAGAAGATCATCCACGGCACTCCCTCAGGGGTCGACCCGGCCATCTCGACCTATGGAGGTATTCTTTGGTATCGTAAGTCCCAGCCTATTCGGAGACTGGATATCGACGTTGATCTTCCTCTCATAATCGGAAATACAAAAAAGGAGAGATCAACAGGTGAACTTGTTGCTAAAGTAAACACTCTGCGAAGACATTACCCTTCAATCATCAAGAAAATCATAAAGGCCGGAGGAGAGATCGTCAAAAGAAGCGTAAAGGCTCTCCGCGAGGGAGACTTGAAGACTCTGGGAGAACTGATGAACATTAATCATGAACTACTTTGTGCTGTAGGAGTATCCTGCGAGGAGCTTGAGAATCTTGTTCACGCAGCTAGAAACGCCGGTGCATTGGGAGCGAAGCTTACTGGTGCTGGCGGCGGAGGATGCATGATTGCGCTTGTTTCCCCTGAGAAGATTGAAGATGTCGCTGAGGCTATTGATGAGGCTGGGGGGGAAGTATTAATCACAAGAAAAACAGATGCTGGTGTCACAATTGAGAGATAGATTGACAATTCTGAAACTCGGCGGTTCAGTTATCACTAAAAAAGATAAGCCTTTGACCCCTAATGTTCAGGCGATTAAGCGGCTAGCGGAAGAGATCTCTAAGGCCGATTTCAAACAGCTCATCATAATTCATGGAGGCGGAAGCTATGGTCATCCGATAGCAAAAAAATATCGCATATCAGAAGGCTTCAAGGACGATACTCAACTACTCGGATTTTCAGAGACTCATAAAGCGATGGTAGACTTGAATAGCCTGCTGATCAGAAGCCTCCTGGAACATCGTCTCCCTGCCTTCAGTCTCTCTCCATCCTCATTTATTGTGACAAGGAAAGGCCGGATCCAAACGTTTAACGCGGAGATCTTGAAGAGGGCTCTCAAACTCGGTTTGATCCCCGTGCTTTATGGGGACGCCGTTTTTGACGTTGAATGGGGATTTACGATTCTTTCGGGTGATCAGATAGCTGCAGCTCTCGCCGTTAAGTTGAATGCTGAGAGAATCATCATGGGGATAGATGTAGACGGGCTGTATGATTCTGACCCGAAGAGAAACTCCTCTGCTCGTTTAATCACTGAGGTTTCATTAAAGGACGCCGCAAAGCTGATAAGGCACATCGGCGGAAGCCAAGCTCCAGATGTGACCGGTGGAATGTTGG
>PIYJ01000089.1 GCA_003601725.1 Candidatus Bathyarchaeota archaeon | reverse complement strand
TGATAGTATCCTGCAGGAGATGGTCTACTATGCCTCCTTAAATAGTGAAGATGTGGTTCTCGAAGTTGGAGCTGGGCTTGGCTTCTTAACTGAAAGACTCGCCGAAAAGGCTGGTCGGGTCCTAGCAGTAGAGATCGATGGCAGACTAGTTAGGGCGTTGAAGAGGAGGCTAAGACCATACGATAACGTGACGATTATACATGGAGACGTCATGAAAGTTAAGATTCCACGATTCAATAAAGTCGTGTCAACCCCGCCGTACTCAATATCTTCCCCTCTACATTTCTGGCTTCTGAACAAGTGTTTTGAACAGGCAATCTTATCGTTCCAGGAGGAATTTGCGAGACGACTTACGGCGTCTCCAGGATCTCGCGATTATGGCAGACTCACCGTAGCAACCTATTACAGGGCTGAGGTTGAGATCCTAGGAGCCGTTCCTAAAGAGTCTTTCTGGCCGCAGCCTAAAGTCGATTCTTTAATAGTCCGTTTAAAGCCTAGAAAGCCTCCTTTCAATGTGACTGACGAAAAGTTATTCTTTGATGTTGTGAATGTGATCTTTACACAGAGAAATAAAAAGCTTAGAAACGCGCTTATCCCATTCTTCAGTAGATTCAGACTCTCGAGCAGAGAGGCTGTTAAGATCGCTGAGGATCTCCCATTTCACGACAGGAGGCCTAGGGAGCTATCTCCAGAGGAGATTGGCTTAGTCGTAGATGGAATAGTTAAAGAATTACGTAGCATGCGCCTCATATAGACGAGGCTGAAAAGGCTTATTTTAACATGCCGTCTTAGCCTTTTCTCTTCGTCTATTCTAGAGTGGAAACACGAAAGAAGATTTATAATGTCATTTCAGAATTTTTAGATAATCCACAGATTGTTAAAGAGGTGTCTTCAACGCCGAAGAGGTTTGAGATTGTTGATATGAAAGAGCTCGCGCCGGGTATCAAACGTGTAGTAATCCGTGCTCCTCTCATTGCAAGCAAGGCTAAGGCAGGTCAGTTTGTGATTCTCAGAGTTGACGAGTATGGGGAGCGTTTCCCCCTAACAATATTCGATTGGAATAAGTCTGAAGGTTTGATAACGCTGATATTCCAAGAAGTAGGAGTCTCAACAAGAAAGCTTGGGATGCTGAAGGCTGGAGATTACGTGATGGATATCGTTGGTCCCTTAGGAAACCCCACAGAAATAAAGAATTACGGAACAGTAGCTGTTATTGGAGGAGGCGTTGGAACAGCGCTAACTTATACGTGGGTTAGGGCCTTAAAGGCTCATGGAAACTATGTCGTCACGATCCTCGGAGCTCGAACTGAGAGTCTTCTTCTCCTAGAGGATGAGCTGCGGAGACTTAGCGATGAGGTGCATATATCAACTGACGATGGATCCAAAGGATTCAAAGGATTCACGTCGGAACTACTCAAGAAGCTACTTGAAGAAGGGAGAAGATTCGATTTGGTGATGGCCGTGGGGCCTGTTCCGATGATGAGAGCAGTCGCGGAAGTGACGCGGCCTTATGGCATAAAAACTATTGTGAGCTTAAATCCGATAATGGTTGATGGAACAGGCATGTGCGGAGCATGCAGAGTTAAAGTTGGCGGAGAAATAAAATTTGCTTGCGTAGATGGTCCGGAATTCGATGCTCATCAGATTGACTTCAACCAGCTCATGAATAGACTTCGCTTCTACAGAGATGAAGAGATGAAGGCTTTAAAGACAAAGTTTAATGATTGATGCAAAATAATTATTAGTGAATGGTTAGTTTCAATGAATGCTACGCTGACGCTTCGAGATAAGATTTAAGGATGATTTTATGATTTATTTTTCTTGGTGGTCTGAGATGCCCACTGAGATAAAGGATGTTGATGAATTCATAGAAATCTCTAGGAGAGCTAGGTACTGCCTCGTGAAGAGGCTTAAGGATATAGTTAAACTTAAGCTCAGAACACGCAGGATGCTTTACACTCTTAAGGTTAAGCCTTCGCGGACGGATGAGATCCTAAAGAAGATACACTGCGAGGTGCGGGAGATCTAGCTTAGCGTCTCTTTGCGGTTGACTTTTTTATCGGGGAAGGGTCTCCAGAAGAACCCTTATGAAGTTTTCGCCGAGTATCTTCTTGATTTCATTCTCTTCGTATCCCCTCTCCAGCAAGCCTTCCGTTATCCTAGGTAACTCTGTTACATCTTTCAGAAGGGTGCCCCCTCCGTCGAAGTCTGAGCCCAAGCCCACGTGGTTGATTCCAGCTATTTCAACCGCGTGGTCTATATGGTCGAGGAGCCTATTCAATGAGGGCTTCTTCTCATCTACGAACCTTGGAACGAATGTGATTCCGATTACTCCTCCTTTAGATGCAAGGCCCCTTATCTGATCATCCGTTAAGTTTCTCCGATGATCGCAAAGGGCCTTACAGTTTCCATGAGAGACTATAACGGGCTTCTTTGAAACTTCAAGGGCGTCCCAGAAGCCTTTCTCGCTTATATGTGCTAAGTCAACAATTATCCCGAGTCTATTCATCTCCTCAATCAGCTGGACGCCGAAAGTAGTTAATCCTCCACCCGTCCTAGACTCGCCGACGCCATCGGCTGCTAGGCTTCTAGGATTATGTGTTAAGCCTATGCTTCTAACACCGAGTTTGAATAGCATCCTTAGAACGTTTAGGCTGCCCTCAACGGCATCGCTATTCTCTATTGCTAATATTATGGCTAGCTTTTCATCCCTCATGGTCTCAACTAGGCTCTCCTTAGTAGTCACTATTACTACATCTTCTCCGGCTTGCTCTAGTTCCTTCTCAAAGAACCCAAATGCGTCTAGGGCATAGGTTAGGTGGCTCTTGAACGCTGTTGTGACATCAACAGCGAAGAATGAAACATCTACACATGCTTCTCTCAGTCTTGGAAAGTCAATCTGAGTCTCATCTGCTCTCGAGGTTAAGCTTATTCCCAGTTGCTTATGAGCCACGATCGTGTCGTTGTGGGCATCGACAAGGACCGCTTCCTCATGAATCCTCTTGACCCTTGAAGACATGATGCTAATTTATCCTCAAATATGGATAAAAGACTAATGGATGTTTCACGAAGCCTAGAGGCTCAGCTCTCCTTCTCAGCGAATTCTTTAAGTCTGTTATGGAAGCATGTTTCTTCGCCCAGGTGACATGCTGGACCCTTCGGCTCAACTAGATAAAGCACAGCATCTGCATCGCAGTCGACAAGTACATCTCTGACTTTCTGAACATTCCCAGATGTTTCCCCCTTCATCATAACTCGACCGAATGATCTCCTAAAGAAGTGGGCATAGCCCGTCTCAACGGTCTTCTCCAAGGCTTCACGATTCGCGTAAGCGAGCGTCAAGACTTTAAGCGTTTTGTAGTCTTGAACTACTACTGGGATCAGTCCCTTCACCTTCTTATAATCCAGATCACCTATGCTCACAAGCTTTTTGATCCTCAAATCCTAACAGGCACGCCCCTTTCAGCTAAGAATTTCTTAACCTCCCAGATTGAGTATTCGCCAAAATGGAATATCGACGCGGCTAAGGCTGCATCTGCCTTTCCAATCGAGAAAGCTTCAAAGAAATGTTCAGGTCTACCAGCTCCTCCGCTCGCTATAACTGGAATATTAACGCGTTCAACTATACTCAGATCATATCCATCCTTTGTTCCATCCTTGTCCATTGATGTGACGAGTAGCTCGCCGGCTCCGAGCTCCGCGGCCTTAGCGGCCCATTGGACAGCATCCATGCCTGTAGGCTTACCTCCAGATCCGCCGTATATGTGAACCTCAAACCAGCATGGCCCCTCAGCTGTCTCAACCACCGTCTTCCCTTCCCTTCTCTCGTATCGTCTCTTCGCATCGATCGCAACCACGACGCATTGGCTACCGAAGATATCGGCTAGCTCGCTTATCAAGCTGGGTTTTTCAACGGCAGCCGTGTTGATTGAGACCTTATCTGCGCCGTTACAGAGAACGAGGCGGGCGTCTTCGACGCTTCTGATCCCTCCGCCAACCGTGAATGGAATATCAATCTCAGAGGCAACCGCCCGCACCACTTCCTTCAGAATCTTCCTCTTCTCCGGAGAGGCTGTTATGTCTAAGAATACGAGTTCGTCGGCTCCTTCCTCGCTATACCGTTTTCCAAGGGCAACAGGATCTCCAGCTTCTCTTCTATCTAAGAATCTAACTCCCTTCACAACTCTTCCATGATCGACATCTAGACACGGAATTATCCGCTTAGCTAAGACCATGCTTCTCAACCACACTAACTATTCATAACTGCTTTTAAAGCTTCGCTTAGGCTGAACCTTCCCTCGTACAAGGCTTTCCCAACGACTACTCCCCATACCCCAAGACGCTTTAACTCTAGAAGGTCGTCGATGCTTCGGATTCCTCCGGCAGCTATGATTCTGTAACCTCTACGGCAGAGGCTTGATAGAACTTTTATGTCGGGTCCAAGAAGCGTGCCATCCCTATCTACGGCCGTTACCAAAAAGATCCTAGCGCCCTTCGTTCTGAAGTTCTCAGCCGCCGCCTCTACGGATACCCCGGCTGAGGCTTCCCATCCCTTAACCATAACCGTTCCGTCCTTATGATCAAGAGCGACGACTACGCGTTCCCAACCGAATTCATTTACAAGCGTTTCTACAGCTGAAGGATTTGAGAAAGCCAATGATCCCAGAATTACGCGTCTAACCCCCAAGGAGAGGATTCGCCTAGCGAGGTTCAAGCTTCTGATTCCGCCTCCAACCTGAAGTGGGACATTAACAGATTTCAGAATTAACTTGATGATTTCTAAGTTTTCTCCAACTCCTAAAGCCGCGTCTAAATCGATGACGTGAATGAGCTGTGCGCCTTCAGCTTCCCACCTCATAGCTAGGTGAATGGGGTCTCCGAGATGCTCATAGGAAGTCATCTGCCTGGGGTCTCCTCTTAAAAGGCGGACAACCTTTCCCTTCATGATATCAACTGCTGGTATAACCTCCATGTAGGTTCCTCCCCATCACCTTCTTATGATCTCAGCGAAGTTCATGAGTACTCTCCGACCGGGCTTACCAGACTTTTCTGGGTGAAACTGTGTTCCGTAAATATTTCTCTTTGCGATAACCGACGGAAATCGAACTCCATATTCTGTCTCTGCAACGACTATGTTGGTATTCTCTGGCTTCGCGTAGTATCCATGAACAAAGTAGAAGTAGTCTTTTTCATCTATCCCGTTCAGTAATTCATTATCGAGAATCATGTGAAGATTGTTCCAGCCGATATGCGGAGTCTTCACGTCTTTAGGAAGTCTTACTGTTTCTCCTCTGAGGAGTCCCAGTCCCCTACCTGGCGCTTCTCGACTCTTTTCGAAGAGAAGATGCATGCCCAAGCATATGCCTAGTATCGGAGTTCCATTCTTAACGCATCTGGCGATTTCTTCTTTCAGAAGACGAAGTTTCTCAGCTCCAGATTTAAAGTTTCCAACACCAGGCAGAACTATTCCATCATATACGCTGAGACTCTTAGCTTCTGAAGATACTTCTGCATCTAATCCTATTTTCCGTAGTCCACATGTTATGCTGAAGAGGTTTCCGACACCATAGTCTATAATTACTATCTTGGCGATTCCTAAATTACCCCCTTTGAGCTCGGAATTCCCTTTCTTCTAGGATCTATGGATACTGCTTGTCTGAGCGAGAGAGCTAAGGCCTTAAAGGCGGCTTCAGCCTTATGATGATCATTCAATCCGTATTGAACCCACACGTGAACGTTTGCACGTAGTGATATAGCTAGGCTTTCTATGAAGTGAATAATATTCTCGCAGGGCATATCTTCAATCATCTTCCCTTCTAGTTTCAAGTCGACCTTGACGTAAGGTCTCCTAGAGAGATCCACAGCGGCGAAGGCTAAAGAGCAGTCCATAG
>PIYJ01000018.1 GCA_003601725.1 Candidatus Bathyarchaeota archaeon | reverse complement strand
CTGCCCTATTGGATTCCTTGTTTAGGGCTGGTTGTCTGACTTTATTTAATGCAGCAATCACAGCCACTCAAGATATTGAGGCATCTCTATCTTTGGTTCTGCTAGGAAAATACAAGCCCGCAATGGCTCTTCTTCGAAGATACATGGAAACTTTTCTTGTTGCGTTGTATTTTGACTTGGAGCTAAAGAAGTATAAGAAAAATTCCAAGACATTTGAGCATTTCGAAAAGGAGAAAGAGAGATGGATAAGAAAAGGAAGGCGGTTTAGGTTCCGTGGGGAATACGGCTTGGTGGAGAGGCTAGTGAATCCCGATACTGATTATGTTGCATTGGAAGTAATGAAGAATACATCGACTTCATTCTCTAAATCATCTTTCAGGAAATACATCGAAGAAATCTACAGTAATCTTTCAAAGTCTGTTCATTTTGGGGGTATCAATCTGCCTGACGATATGTTAATCACATTCTCAGAATACAATGATGAACTCTTTAAAGAGTGGTACTCTCGACTATTGCAAGTACATGAAATCTGCAACCTTCTGCTAGTGATAAACTTCCCATCCATCGTAGAGCATTATGAACAGTATTCTAAAAAGGAAATTGAACATGAAAGAAGAATACCTCTTCTTCTTGACAGCCAGATAAAAATCTTGAAAGAACAAGGAGTTTTTGATGCTGATAGCTAGCTTTACATAAAAGCGGAAGAGGTCAATTTAGCCTTTGCTGAGAAACCGCTTCTCACTATGCGAAGGGGTTTCGGGGCAGACTGCCGCGAAGTCGGGTTTCCCTCTTCAAAAAATCACATTACAGCTCCTTCTATTTCTCTCCTAAGAAACTTGAGAAAAACATGTCAGCTGCATTCACATCAGATTGTCTGTATGAACCTTCTTCCTTATTTTCACCTTTCTCTCCAAAAATAGAGGTTTGTATAAACTCATGCATATCCTGTGGTAGCCCGGGAAAGATCATCCCATTTGACTTTACCTTTCTTTCAAGAAGTCAACTTGATGTGAGTGTTCTAGAGATGAATTTCATTTTTCCAGTTCTTACATATCAAAATGCGATACAGAATGACAAAAAAGAAGGAGAATGTAGAGGTTTCGCGGGGAAAAGTTCGCATTCGCTTCTGGAGTGGTGCGGCCGCTGGGACCTACTCCTCTAGAGGTGAATGTGAACTATTGTTTTAGCTCCCTTTTTTCTCTATTTTCAAAGCGTTGCAGAGTATCTTCACTTGTTTGCTCTCAATTTTTTTGATATATCTCACGTTCGGATCTGCCTTCTTTATTCTCTTCGTCCGGCAGAAAGATCCAGATGCTTTTGAATGTGTAGATGCAGCTTCAATCAAGACCAACACTACCACGCATCTTAAACAGAAAAAATGGGGGTTTGCGAAGCAACAAGGAGCAAATTCGCCCCGCAGGGCTCAATTCCCGCCGGGCCCGCCAAATAAAACGATATGGAAAAGCATCAATGATTTTTAGCGGGATTCATCTGTTTGAGGCTAAGACCACGCGGTGCGGAAGAGTCGCAGCCAGTTTCCATGCATTATTAGCTTTATATCTCCCTCTGGGTATCCCATCTTTTCTAAGAGAATCGGGATCTTCTGTAGGTCAGCGATGGTGTCCAAGTCATGTGGGCATTGTTCTTTGCCGAACCCGCCGTCTAGGTCGCTTCCGATAGCTGCGTGGCGACGGTTCCCGGCTAATCGGCATATATGGTCTATTTGATCCGCTACTGATTGCATGTCGACGACTGTGTTCGGCGTCTTACCCTTAACCCATCCGGGATAGAGCATCCACGCATCTAGAGCTACGCCTATCACCGCGTCTCGTTTGATCAACGCTTGGATCTGTTCATCTGAGAATTGCCGATCACCCGGAACTAATGCTCGACAGTTGTTGTGACTTGCGATGACGGGACCTGGGAATGCGTCTAGAGCTTCCCAGAAGCTTTCCTCAGATAGGTGGGTGACATCTAGGATCATGCCGATGGAATGCATCTCCTCCAGCAGTTCACGGCCGAGAGGTGTGAGGCCTCCCTTTGTTCCGGTGCCGTGAGCATAGGTGCTTACTCCATAATGTGAAAGGCTGACTACTCGAAGCCCGTCCTTCCACCAAGACTTAACCTGTTTAGGATTAATAATCGGGTCGGCGCCCTCCATTGAAAGGATGAATCCGAGGGGAGCATTCCGGTGGGAATCGTTAAGCCATTCTTCGACATGCGCATTCAGGGTTTCCCAGTCTTTGATTATTCTGATCTTTCCTTGCGCTTCGAGGATTCTGTAGTAGGCTAGCTGTCCCTGAGCCATGGCGTATGCGATCTCGGGGCTGTTGTATCCTAGAAGAGGATTGCCGTTTCTTGCTATTCGAGCGATTACTGTGGCGAGGCATACTCCTACTTCGCCTTTCCGCATCTCTGGGAAGGCGACGGTGCCCATTGCTCTTCCTTTCTGTGTCATGCTTGTTTCTTGCCGTCTGATCTCGTATACGCTTTGGGTGAGGTCTCTGTTCCAGATCAGCGCGTTCATGGCTAGATCGAGATGTCCATCTATCAATAACATGTCATGCACTTCCAGATGGATTTCAATCTAAGGTGTGCTGATTTTCATATATTAATTTGGTATGAGAAAAGAGCAGTTGCGTTGACGATTAATATTTAATCTGTTTGGCTGTAACCACTGGACGATTAGATGAGGAAGTATATTCCGACGGTAACGATGATCGATGAGATAAGCAATCGAATTGTGACCCTCTCCTTCAAAAATATGCTCGATATTATAGAGGCCCATATCGGTGAAGAGGAGCTCAGCGGGGTTGCTCTTGATGCTCCTATTAGCTGTAGGCTGATTAGAAATGTTATCCCTCCGAGAACCATGCCTATGATGCCGGAAGCTGAAAGAACCGCCAAGTCTTTCCCAGCGATTTCCCATTTCTTTCTTGGTTTTGAGACGAGGAAGAGAAAGAGGGCCAAAACTGAGAAGCGTATCGTGTTTGCCAAGAAGACGCTGATGCCCTTTAATCCTAAAGCAACAAGTATCGTTCCTATGGCCCAGCATAGCGCAGAAATAAGAGCCATCACGGCTCCTTTCAGGCTTATCCCCCTCTGATTTTTATCCTTTTCTAATGAGACTATAATCAGGCTTAGCACAACGAGAATTGTTCCGATCAAATATCTCAGAAGAAAAGGTTCCTTGAGGAATATGACTGCTATGATCACTGTGAAGAGGGGGGAAACATAGACGATCGTGTAGGCTCTGGAGACTCCCATTAGAATGATACTTTTAAAGAGAAGAGTATCCCCGATCCCGAACCCTATCATAGCTGCCGAAACAACCAGAAACAACGCATTAAGATCTATATTAGAGGGATTGGTTAGGTCTCCGGTTAACAGGGCTATGGGAACCATGGTTATGGCTGAAGAGAGGGTTTTAATAGCATTTGACCGTATGGGATCTACTTTTTTGAGGGCCTTCGCTGAAAGGACTGTTGAAACTGCCCACAGGATAGCTGTGAGGACTGCAAGGGTTTCGCCAAGCATCGTCTCAACGCCGCGTTAGAAAGGCTCACTGTGAGGACACAATTTTAGTATCTGCCTTAATAAATCTTGCAGCAAATAAAAACAGATTTGGTTGAAAGTTGGAAAGCATCGGTTCACTTTCGTTATTCATGAAGAATATATTATATGTGTGGAGAGGCGATTTTTAGATTTAGGGGTGTTTATATATGAAGCCTCGGGAAAGGGCGGTTCGAGCTTTAGATCTTGAAGAGCCTGACCGCGTGCCTATGTTTGAGCTTGAATTTCAGTATCCGGAAGAGATAATCGGGGAGCCCTATGTTCTGAGTGAAGATCAAACAGGTTGGGCGATGACGGTCTTTAGGGATTTTTTGAAGGTGGATAAAGAGATGGTCAAGCGGGGAAAGGCCTTGAACGTTACGGAGCATAACAGCAGAGTCCTCGTTGAGACCTGTAAGAAGATGGGTTATGACATTATCAGAGTGGGATTCGTTCCCGATCCTATTGAATCATTGAGGATTCTCCGTAGGCTTGCGCCTGACCATTTGATCGCAGGCTCCGCTGGTGGGACGATTGGCATTCCAGACGGGAAGACCATGACTGAGATTGTATACCGGATCTATAGGAAGCCTGAAGATTTTAAGAAGAAATTGGAGAGCAGAATTAAAGACGAGATTGAGAATATCAAGATGCAGGCAGATGCAGGTGCAGAGCTCATCTTCGACTGTACTGATTACTGCCTTAAAGAAGGCCCGTTCTATCCTTTATGGGTTTATAGCGAGCTGATCTTTCCATTTCTGAAGATGCTTGTTGATGCTGCTCATAGGAAAGGCATGTTCTTCATTAAACATACGGATGGATACATCTGGCCCATAATAGATGATTTAATAGCAACCGGGATAGATGCTCTTCACAGCATAGATCCAAGCGCCGGAATGAGACTCTCTGAAGTTAAAGAGAGATACGGCGACAAGGTTGCATTATGTGGAAATGTTGACGCGGCTTCCACGATGGTTTACGGAAGCCCAAAGCAGGTGGCAGAAGAAGCAAGAAGATGCATAAGAGACGCGGCGGCTGGAGGCGGATACTTCTTGACAACCAGCAACTGCATATATAGAGGCATCCCGCCGATTAATAGTTTAACGCTTTCAAAAGTCGGCAAGAAGTATGGGAGATACTGTATGCTTCGATGATTGATTTTAAAATGATGCTGAAAACAAAACGTAACTATTAGGGAAATGTAGATCTAAGTTATGAGATTATTGTTGAAGAATCTTATTTGATGCCTTTCCCATGTTAAAAGGGGAAGGTGAGATCTGTATGTATAGATTGGCGTTTAAGCTGAAAAAGCAGAGAATAGTCTTAGGTAATCTTCCTTTCCTCGGCATAAGCTATCAAGGCAGAGAAAAAGATAGAGAATACAGGGAAAGATTCTCTGATAAGTTTGAAATGAAGAGAGTTATGAAGGTCGCCTTGAATTATGGAGTGAGATTTTTTGCATCTTCATCGCATCGATTCAACGAGCTTTCCATGCTTCATCTCGAGGCAGTAAGGGAAATTGAGGAAGAAGAGGAAACGGAGATCTCGCTGATAGCTTGCATCAGCATACCCTTACAGATCAGAGGGGCAAAGGTCAACGATTATAAAAGATGGAAGACGCATCTCGTCTACGAGTCGGAAAAGTTTGGAAGCACAGTTCTGCAGAGAGTACTGAATGATCCCATTTTGAACTTTCGCCCCCAATGGAGAGAGAATCTCCGAAACGTCAGACCTTACGTGGCGACTCAGCTCCAAAAAGACCTTAAAGTTGATTGGAAAAATTGGGAAGACAGCGTAAACAGATTGGCTGACTGGAGGATCGCATGGATTGAGCCGGGATCAGAAACGGATTTTCTTGCACTTGCACGGAGCGACCTGCTCGGCGAGCTTATAGATAGAACTCGAGACGCGGGATATCGATGCCTGCTCGGTTCACATCATTTAGGCGCAACTTTTCCACTGTTGGAGGAGAGTCGAATACGGCGATTCGACGGATATGTGACGCCTATTAACAAGCTTGGAGTCATGATGTTCCCAACGCAAAGAGAAGCGGAAAGAGCAGCAGGAGAAGCCAGAAGCAGAGGGAAGATAGTGATAGCTATAAAACCCTTCGCGGGAGGTAGAATAAGACCCCGGGAGGCTTTAACCTACGTATTTCGAAAAGTGAAGGCTGACGCATGCATGATGGGAGTAGCCTCCGTGAAAGAAGCTGAGGAAGACTTCGAAGCTGCAAGACAAGTCTTAACGGAGAAACGGGAAGAGGAATAAAGAAACAGCGGCTGCGCGAAAAAAGGCTTTACATTAGATGCCCACTTTGTAGATGCATGTGCAGAAAGAGACACGAAGACGAATGGAAGTAATACAAATCCTTCCGAAGATATCACTTCCTTTATAAAGAAAAATTTTCCGAACGTAAAGAAAAAGAACCTCATCCTGTATAAACTATTTTTTTAAAAAAACTGTAAACCATAAAAAACACGTTAATAATCTAATCGATGAAGCATCAACATTTAAGGTCCGATTAGGTCTTTTAGGGCTTGCAGATGTTCAGCGGCTTCTCTCCCTAGATCCGTCAGAGAGTACCATGTCTTCACTGGAGTTGCGTCTTCAACTCTTCGTTTTATCATTGTCTTCCTTCAGTTCTCTTAGTGCTAATGCTAAAGTGCTCCGTACCGGAATTACATACTTTAGAAGCTCAGAGTATCTTGCCCTCTCATTCTCAAGGAGATAGAGTAGAATCTTAATGTTACTTATGTCAAAAATCGCATCCTCTAAAATCTTAGAGGGAATAAAGCTAACAGATTCTGGGAACAGGATCGCCTATCGGCCTCGCGATTATTCTTTTTCCTCCGACAACAGTCTCCATCGCAACCCCCATGAAGCTCCGCGTTGCTTCCCCAATTATCTCTGCGTCTCTGCCTTCCTCTGTGGATCTCAGTATCTCTAGAATTTCCTCAGCCTTCTCCTTTACAGCTCCTATTATGATTTTCCCTTCGTTACCGACTTCCAAGGGGTCGAGACCAAGCATCTCGCAGGCAGCTCGAACATCTTCTCGAATGGGAATCTTATCTTCCTTTATGAGTATCCCTACATGGGATTTCTCGCTGAACTCGTTCAAGGCGTCAGCTAATCCTCCTCTCGTAGGATCCTTCATGGCGACGATGCCGCCTGCTTCTCCGAGTAAACGCTGGATAAGACGGTTCAAGGGTTTAACGTCCGATCTGATCTCGCTTCCGAATTTTAGGCCCTCTTGAGCTGAAAGCACGGCTAATCCATGGTCACCTATTGTTCCTGAGAGGATTATTTTGTCTCCGTCTGAAAGGTTCGAGTCAAGCATCCATCTTGAGCTGAAGTTTTCTCGGTAACGTTTGACGATTTGAAGATTCCTCTCCAAGGCATCTGTTCTTCTCCCTACTCCGGAGATATTGATGACACATCCGCCTAAGACGCCTTTCTCAATGACCTTCGTATCACCGGTCACGATTCCAACGCCGGCTTCCATACATGTCTTCCGCATGCTCTGCAGTATCCGTTCAAGGTCGCTTAGAGGAAAACCTTCCTCAAGTATTAGACCGCATGAGAGAGCGAAGGGCTCGGCGCCTAAAACGGCAATATCATTCACTGTGCCTGAGACTGCGAGGCGGCCTATATCGCCTCCTGGGAAGAAGATGGGCTTAACGGCGTGGGAGTCGCTCTTTAGAACTATGTCGCCCACAGCAGCAGCGTCGTCGAGAGCTTCTAGAAGAACATCAGAAACATTTAGGCTGCCGAGGCCGCCGAGATGCTTCACAATGTAGTTCTTGATTAAATCATGCATAACTGTTCCGCCAGCTCCGTGAAGCATCGTGATTCGTTCGGAACTTTCAGACAATTATTTTCCTCCCCTTGATCATCTCTAATCTGCTTACAGTCTTTATTTAGCCCCCTTAAAAAAGCGAGAGCAGACCCATAAAACTTTTGTATCTTCGTCACTGAAAACAGACTGGGGATGCCCTTTGTCTATTTCAGAGAAACTTGCAGACTATGATCAGACCATAGACTTACTGAGCAGACTGAATAAGAGGGAACTTCAAGAGCTTGCTGAGAGGAACGGCATAAAACTGGAAAGGGAGGATCTCTCTGGAAAGATCCGTCGGGCTAGAACGAAATCGCAGATAATAGACATTCTTCTTGAGTCTGATTTTAGAGAGTCTGACCTCATTGAGCTCTTAGGCATATCACGTTTAACGAAGGAGGAACTTTTGAATTGCATGAATCTTAGACAATTGAAGCAGCTTGCGAAGGAGACGGGAATCGAGCTTGTAAAGTCCTCCATCTTCGGAACTAAAAAGGCAACGAAAAAGAAGGATATAATCAACGTCCTCAATGTTCTTTCAACCTCAAAGATCAGAGAATTCGCAGAAAAAATCTCATTAATAAAGAAGCCGACGAAGCCGAAGGCAAAGGCGAAGAGACGAAAGACCAAATCAACCAAGGCGAAAGCACGAATACAATCAAAGAGACGTAAGAAAACCGTTGCCAAGCCTTCTCCGCCCGTTAAGAAGGCAGCGGAACTCGGTGAACCTGTAGAGGAAAAGGCGCCATTAAAAAGAAGGGTGAAACGAGTCTTTCCTCGGGTTTCTACCGAAAGAATCACGAGACGGCGGGGAGGACTCGTCGAGGAAACCGTTAAGGAGACAATAACGAAGCGGCAGATCGTGAGAAGAATAATTCTCATAGAAGCATCCGAGAAGGAGATAGGTGAAACCCTTGAGGCTTTTTCTCCAATAAGCGCAAGGAGAGAGAAAGAATACGAGGAGCAGCTCTCCGATCTATTCGAAAAGAGGGGGCTTATACCTGAAGAGAAGACGAAAAAGCGGGGAGGCTTCGATTTCGTCTTCGGCGGAAACCGCATAGCAGTAGAATTGAAAGCTACACGTAACCCGAGAAGCTTGGATAGACTTGCGGATAAAATATCGAAATATCTGGATCAGTATGAAAGGATCTTTGCCGTCGTGATCGATGAGACTGAAACCCCCGAGAAAACAAAGAGAAAGATCCAAAAAATAGAGAGGATAAACCCCGAAAAGATCAAGGTCCTAGTGAAGAAGGCGAAAAAGAAGAGATAGCCTAAAAATCTTTTTCAACGCTGAGGATCTGTTAAGGATACATTCTTATATGTGTCCGAATTTTTAGGTTGAACATGCATGAATGGGCATTAGCAGAAGCAGTAATCAAGACGGCGTCTCAAATCGCTGAGAAAGAAGGCTTAGACAACGTAAGCGAGGTAAACATCAGACTCGGCGAACTCCAACAAGTAGACATCGAGATCTTCAAATTTGCCCTTTCCCAGCTGAAGGCTCCCAAGCTAGAGAAGGCTCAATTCAATATTCGAAGGGACGAGGCGAAGCTTCGATGCCGAGTATGCAGCTATGAATGGACGTTTTCATCAGTTGAGCTGGATGAAGAAGCCAGAGAAGCAGTCCATTTCGTCCCTGAGATTGCTCATGCATTCATGAAGTGCCCCCAATGCGGCAGCCCCGACTTCGAGGTTGTATCTGGACGCGGAGTCTGGATTGAAAGCGTTAAAGGAGTGAAAAGGCATGGTTGACCCTCGAATCCCATTGATATCTGAACGGCTTCGAGAGATCCGAAGAGTCATAGCTGTCTCAAGCGGGAAAGGCGGAGTAGGCAAAAGCCTAGTAGCCTCAGTCTTAGCCTTGACCCTTGCCAAGAAAGGATACAAAGTAGGATTCTTCGACACAGACTTCACCAGCCCTTCCTCCCATATCATCTTAGGCGTCAGCAACATTCAACCAGAAGAGATGAATGGAATAGTCCCTCCCACCGTTCACGGCCTTAAATACATGTCCATAATTTACTATGCCGGCGATCGGGCCTCCCCCCTTCGAGGCGCCGAATTCTCAAACGCACTGATCGAACTCTTAGCGGTGACGGTTTGGGGAGAATTAGACTTTCTCATCATCGATATGCCCCCCGGGATAAGCGATGCAACCCTTGATGTTCTCCGATTAATCAAAAAAGCTGAATTTCTCGTGGTCACCACTTCCTCACGGCTGGCTTTCGAGACTGTCAGAAAATTCATTGATCTCCTCCTCGAGTTGAATGTTCCAGTTCTCGGCGTTATAGAAAACATGAAGATGACGAATTCCGATTTCATCCGTAAAGAAACTGAGGAAAAAGGCATAAAGTTCTGGGGAGAAATCCCATTCGACAAAAATCTAGAAGAATCCATAGGTGACGTTGAGAGGCTCCTAAACATAGAGTTCGGAAAAGCCCTTGAAAGAATGATCGGCGAAAAAATCGATCTCAACTAATCAAGTCAGCAGCGAAGCCACATTTTATTTATGAATCCGCCAAATCGAGGTCACAACAGAAAAAAGGAAACGAGATGCCGCTGAAAAGTTGAATTTTCCTATTTCATACCTTTCCACGTGGCATATTCTTCCGGACGAAGATCATGTCTTGCGTGGGAATGGATTCGCATTCCAACTCTAGAACAGATATCGGATTGTCAGGCGCCTCTGAAGGCAGATCCTTAAAGCGAACGTGGAACTCATTCTGCTCGAATTTTACCGGTTCTCCTTCGGGAAGAAGCTTCGCCGATTTGACCTTCGTGCGGATGCCTCCTATTGCCCATTCTTCCCCAGGCCAGAAATGTATATGCACGTATAGAGTTGTGCCCTTGCGGGTGAAGTTAGCGAAGCAGGAACGTTTCACATCACAAGGCTCAGCGCCATAAATTGTATGTCCATACTTATCCATCCATTCGCCTACAACATTCAATATGTGAACTGATTCTTCAGGGACAGAGCCATCTGGTTTGGGGCCGATGTTGAGCAGATAGTTTCCACCATCCCTCGCGCAGGTAATTAGATATCTGAGAATCTGCTTCGGAGTCTTCCAGTTATCATCAGCCTTGTGGTATCCCCAGCTATCATTCATCGTCATGCATGTCTCCCACGCTCGCCCAGCAGGTTCGCCTCTTACGTGCTGTTCAGGAGTGCTGAAGTCTTCTGGAAGCCCCGATCGATTATTAATGATTATGCCCGGCTGGAGCTCCCGAACCATACGGTTCATCCTTGCTGATTCCCATCCTTCCGCGTCGAGAGGCCAAGGCACATCATACCAGAGTATATCTATCTTCCCGTAATTGGTCATCAATTCACGGACTTGCCCATGGATGTATTTGACGAATCGTTTACGTGCCGCCTCATCTTCAACGCATCTTGCTCCGTCAGGATGATGCCAATCCATCAATGAATAGTAAAATCCAACTCGCAGTCCTTCCGCCCTGGCTGCCTCGACAAATTCAGCTACCAAGTCTCGTCCGCAAGCCCGTTTAGGGGCACAGTAATCAGTGAACTCCGTGTCGAAGAGGCAGAAACCTTCATGATGCTTCGTCGTCATAACCATGTACTTCATGCCAGCCCGCTTCGCAAGTCTCGCCCATTCACGTGCAGCATTCGGTTTCGGATTGAACTGTTCCGCCAACTTTTCATACTCGGCGACGGGGATGCCCTCCATCTCCATTGCCCATTCATGTCTTCCGATGACGCTGTAGAGACCGAAGTGAATGAACATCCCGAACTTCGCTTCGTGCCACCACCGCATCCGTCGAGCTCGGTCTTCCTCCTCTTCAATCATAACTCAAACATCCTCACAAACTTCTGTTTTTGGACAATCCCTATTTTGTTTTATCAAATAACAAACGTAATAAAAAGACTTTGTATTCCCTTTCCCTTAAAAAAGGAAAGAGGATGAGTTACGGCGGCAAGTAGAGCAGATGCACCCAGTTGCCAGCTGGATCCGGATTCTTGAGGAAGACCACTTAGCCGGCTCTGAGAGGACTTGGTATGCAAAGTCTTCCCTATTAGTGAATTCTACAATCTTTGCTCCTCCATCAACGCAGGCTTGGACGATCTTCTTTGCTACTTCTAAGTCGCCATTGTAGAAGATTGGAACCAATCCAAGCTCAAGTATCCTTCCGATAACTTCGTGCTTCATGAATTTCGCCATAAACCTAACTCAGCTCCTTCTCTCGTTTATCTTGAGACCTCGCCTGAAACTATGCCAGCAGCTATCTTTTCAACCTCTTCAACCGAGAGGATAGCCGCATCCCCAACGATTGTATGTTTCAAGCAGCCAGCTGCAACCGCGAAGTTCAGAACCCTCTGAGGATCATCGCCGAACCTCAGAAATCCATAGATCAAACCAGCGGCGAAGGCATCTCCCCCTCCAACTCTATCAACGATATGCGTGATATCATAAGTCGGCGCCACATAAAGATTCCCACCGTCATAGAGCACGCCGGACCAAGTGTTATGACTTGCATTTATGCTTCCCCTCAGAGTGATCGCTACCTTCCTCAGATTCGGAAATCTCTCCATGAGCTTCCTGGACACATAAAGGCACTTTTCAGCTTCAACATTCCCCTTGGAAACATCAACACCTGAAGCCTTAATCCCCAGTACCTTCTCAATATGCTCCACATTTCCAATCAGTATATCCACGTGCTTCACAAGTTCGCTCATAACCTCACCTGCCGATCTGCCCCATCTCCACAGCTTACTACGATAATTGAGGTCGCAGGAAACCGTCAACTTCATCCTCTTAGCTTCCTCAATAGCCTCTAAGCAAGTCTCAGCTGCCCCTTCGCTTAATGCCGGCGTTATTCCAGTCCAATGGAACCAGCAGGCATCCGAAAATATTCTTTCCCAGTCAAACATGCCAGGCTTGATTGTAGCTAAAGCAGAATCTGCACGGTCATAGATGACTTTGCTTCCTCTGTGAACTGCCCCCTTCTCGAAGAAGTATATTCCTAACCGTTCTCCTCCCCGGATGATCTTGTCCACTCCCACTCCGAATCGGCGTAGATAGTTGAGGCATGCATCGCCAATCTCATGCGGAGGCAGCCTAGTTACATAATCAACTGGAATCCCAAAGTTTGCTAGGGCGATGGCGACGTTGGCTTCCGCTCCGCCATATATCGCTTCGAAGGATCTTGCCTGGACAAATCTGAGAAAGCCCGGCGGGGAAAGCCGAAGCATTATCTCCCCGAAAGTCACAACCTTCTTGCCTACACAGTCTTGCTGCATATTAATGCCCATCAGGACGGCTTTGCTGACTATTCACGATTATTTTACGCGGTCCCAGATTGGAGGTATGCGTTTCTGGCTTTCAGGCCCCAGTATCACGGGCTCTACGCCGCTCATCTCGCATAGATAAGTAAGCGGCCTAATGTGGTTTCCAGCTACACCGAGTATATGATTACATGGAAAGAGCTTCAGAAACTCTTCAAAGTCACAGTGCAACTTCGCGTGAACATGAGGCCACGTCGGATTCGTCTCGGCGTTTATGGCTTTTCTCTCCTCAGGCGGCAATTCAACGGCTTCTCCGAGAACGATCACCATGTATAGCTTGTCATCCCAGAGACCGAGACGAGCGAAGGTGATCTCTCCCGGAGCAGCGTCAAACTCTACTGAGGCTCCGCCTGCTTTGAAATAGTACTCCAAGGCTGGATGGAACGTTACCTTCTTGAAGTTCTCTTCGGGATTCATACTTCGCGATGCATACCAGCTAGCATGGTTCCCTGAATTGCAGAAGTCCCACAGATCCTTATCAGGATGATAAAGCCTAACATCCATGAACAGCACAGGAAGCCCTCCGCTCACATATTTCAGCAGCTGCATCGTAACAGCGGCGAGGGAATCAGCCTCCGTCGCGCAGACTGTTGGCTCCTTAGGTCCGTTCCAATCATACGGATCATTCATCAGCATCTCAGCTACGTCGCCTAGGCATACGTGTTCTGTTAATTCACGTTGCCCCTTCAAGCCGCAAAAATCGAATCCCTTCTCTTCATTCACTTTCTTCATCGCTAAGTACAGTCTGATTTGAGCCTTCAGAGTCTCAGGTGTCAGCATCTTTCCGTCATATTTGATTCTTGAACCTAGGAGACGCTGGAACCATTGGAACCCTTTTTCAACTTCGGTTTCGTCAATCTTTTCCATCTCTTTAACAAGCCAGAGCTGATCGATCTGTCGAGCTGTGACGCCGAAGGCTTTGATTATCGGAACCAGATGGAAGTATCCCGTCTCCATTCCCATAGAGTGGCCTCCGTACATGCCGTAGACCTCGTTTCTAATCGTCGTATAGGCCTGTGCCGCTCTGATCCAGTCGAAGACTTTCCTCTGCGTCTCCGGGTCATCCATGTCGCCGACGATCCGATGGGTCTTTATGCCAGCTTGACGTAATGCCCCATCCGTTGCGAGTAAACCTACGTTTCCCGGAAATTTTCCGCTGTTATTTGAGAGGCAGAGAATAGGTTTGTCCCTTCCAACAGTATTGATGAACGGCCAGACGAAGAATGGGAAGTTCCAGACGTAATAGCAGAGGATTATCTGTTTACAATTTGCCCTTACAAGTTCTTCGCCGACCTGCTGGGCTACACGCACAGATGTGATGATCTTTGAGCCTGTGACGACCTCTGGCGCTGAGCCGTCGACGTTCTTAATGTTCTTCCGTATGAGGTCAGCCCATTGACTCACAACCTCCATACATTCCCTGTTATTCGCCCGCCAGACATGTTCCCTTTCGTCATTAAACATGACTATTCCAATCGGGGTTGTCCGCACAGAATCACCTCCAATGATCAATATAGAAGTCTGCTTTTTGTCTTTTAAGAATTAAGATGAAGACGGAAGAGTTGATGGTCTCAAAAGGTTCTATGCCGAGGAACGCGCTTTTTTATTCTTTTAAAGAGGTGAATCAGTAAAAATACAGCGAGAAAGGCGAAGAATCCGTTAAGACTGCTTTGAAGGACGACATAAAGGCTGTTGATCTTTGGGGCGTAGATGAATTCAACTGAATCTATAGTGACCTCTCCATAACCGTATTTCGCTTCGATGTAAATGTCGAAACTTTTGATTTTTCCTTCTTGAATATTGAAATGGTCAAAGGCCTTTTTCATCGATTTCCCAACATCTATGCTTATTTCATAAAGTCTGTTAGCTTCAAGCATAACGTTGTTTGCGGAGTCTACATAGTGATAGTCGTTATCTTCCCCGGTTGAATAACCTATAAAGTGAGTATCCCA
>PIYJ01000017.1 GCA_003601725.1 Candidatus Bathyarchaeota archaeon | reverse complement strand
GTCATATTTCGGTGCGACTTCAACAACGTCAAATGCAACTAGGCCTTTAAGATCGATCCTTGAGATTATCTCTAAAAGTTGATGTGTTGAGATGCCCTCCGGCTCTGGGGTCTGAACGGCTGGGGCGAAGGCAGGATCCAGAACATCCATGTCTATTGATAAATATACAGCATCCGGGCCTTCTAGAAGCTTGTTGATTCGAAGGGAGATCTCCTCAATGCTGCTTCGATGAATCTCAAGTGAAGATATGAAATCGATCCCGTGCCCTTCCGCATATATGATTTCCTCTCTGCATGCCGCTCGGGTTCCGATCATAACTATTTTCCGCAGATTCTTAATCTCAAGAATCCGTCTCATAACAGTTGCATGACAGATCTTTCGTTTCATATATTCGTCTCTCAGGTCTAGATGCGCATCAAAACAGAGAACAGCAAAATCCTCTTTGATGCTTCTCGTCGAGCCGAGCGTAAGAGTATGCTCCCCTCCGATTAAGATCGGCATTTTCCCTTTGCTCAGAACCTCTCCTGTTACGAGCTCGAGTCTCCTCAGTGTTTCTTCGATATCCGCATCGACATGCAGATCTCCAGCGTCATAAATCTTCAGGTCGCTTATGCTTCCTTTCGTTCTGAAGCTGAACCCCTCAATGTTACGGGATGCTTCCCTTATCGCAAGCGGAGCGAACCTTGAGCCTGGACGATAAGAGCTTGTATAATCAAGTGGAACCCCGATCACTATGTACTCGGCATCATCGAATCCGCGTTCGGTTCCGGCGAACGTTAAAGCCGGTGAAGTGTAAAGATCGAGAAAGCTCATTTATGACCGCCTTTAATTCAAAGAGATCAATTGATACCCGTGCTTGATTGATTAGAACTGCGATATAATTGATATATGTTACCTCCGTTCGGCTTGATGACCCCCGGTTCAAAGCGCAGCTAAGTTATTTAAAGCATCCATTCATTTTATGCTGAGGTGAAGATTCTGAAGAATAATCTTCGAAATAATAAAGCGAGGCGAAGTAGCCCTGGGGATGACGGTCACCATAGGACATCCCCTCGTAACGGATATTCTAGGCGGGATAGGCTTCGACTTCATAAATTTTGATCTTCAGCATTCCCCCTTAAGCATTGAATCCGCCCTCAGTATGATGCAGGCTATGAGCTTCTCGGAGACAACGCCGATCATAAGGGTTCCGTGGAATGAATTCGGGATCATAAACTCCGCCTTAGACATCGGAGCCCACGGCATCATAATCCCCTTCGTCAACACAAAAGAAGACGTCCTCAAAGCAATCCAGTATGCTACTTATCCGCCTAGAGGAATGAGAAGCCTCGGACCCATCAGGGTTTCCCTCAGAGACTCGGAATACGTTGAGACATGCGATGAAGAGATACTCATCCTCCCACGATAGAAACCCGAGAGGGACTGGAAAACATGGAGGACATCTTCTCCGTAGACAAGATCGAAGCCTTCTTCGTAGGCCCAAACGATCTTTCAAGATCCCTCGGAATCTGGAGACAATGGAATCACCCTAAATTCGAGGAAGCTATCCAAAGGATTCTGGACGCAGCGGAAGAGACGAGCACCGTTCCCGGCATACTTGCCCCCATCGAAGAGACATACAAGACGATTAAACGAGGCTTTAAGATCATAAACATAGGCAGAGACGTAGGATTCCTCAAGCAGGCAGCAGCTCAGGAGCTACAGAAAGCTAGAAGCCCTCCGAAAGATATGGATGCATGAAGACGGATTACTGCTGATTTAGCCTTAGTCTAGCTCAATAACCTTTCCCGTCTTAGAGGATTTGTATATCGCGTTAATGATGGCGACGGATTTCCGTCCCTCAACTCCATCAACCATAACTTTACTGCCTTTCTTGATAGCTGAAACCATATCCTCAATTATGTTTCTAGGCCTCTCCGGGTTGAGCTTGAACTCATCTAAGGACGGCTCCGGATTATCTTTAAGCTCGTATAATATGATCTTTCCATCCTTCCATACTATTGATCCATTGTCCCCCGTGATCTCGATTGATGATCCCAAGCGGGGATAGCTCGCCGTCGTCGTCACGATGGAGCCCCATGCATCGTTCTCGAAGGTGATGAGCGCCATGCTTAAGTCTTCCGTCTCAATATTGTGAGCGAAGGTTCCCGATCTGCCGTAAACCGTCTTAACGGGACCCATGAACCATTGGAGAAGATCAATGAAGTGGACGCCTTGATTCGCAGCTGAGCCTCCTTCAGTCTCCCTTCTTTTACGCCAACCATGCGGATAGCCCCCTTCATAATATTCTTGGGATCTATACCATTTCATCCTCAAGTCGCCGAGGATAAGCCTCCCTAAACGTCCATTATCCAACGCAAGTTTCATCTTCCGAGCTGTCTCGTCGTAACGCATCTGAAAATCAACAGCAAGAATTACACCTGCATCTCTAGCCGCCTCGATCGCGCCGTCGCATTTCTCAAGGCTTATATCCATAGGCTTCGTGACGAAGACATCTTTCCCAGCTTGAATCGCCTTTATAGCATAATCACAATGCGTCCCGCTGGGCGTGAAAACTCCGATAACATCGATATCTTCTCTCCTAAGCATATCATCATACCGAGTTGTCCATTCACAGTTTAGTTCACCAGCTATCTGCTTCGCCTTTTCCTCTTGAAGATCACAGACACAGACGAGCTCAGCATCCTCAGTTTTCGCGGCCAATCTAGCCCGGTTAGCACCTACTCCTAAACCTAAAATTCCAAATCTAACGGGGCTACTCAACATCTTTTCCTTCTTTAAGATGTTTAATTTCTTGAAGAAGTTAGGACTTGATTTAAAGATTTTTATCGATTGGGTACTTGCCGTATTTCAATATAGTATTCATTATTACCTTGTAGGCGGCGATCCTCTTAGCCGGAGGAACAGTCTCAGTTATCCCAAGCATGAAACCGTCTCCAGGAACAGCCTCTCGGAGAAGATTCTTCACAAAGGATTCGAGCTTCTCAGTCTCATAGAAGAGGGTTTCAGGAACGTTCAGCCACAATGCGATCTTTCTATCCCAGTTTTCCCTAGCCTCTTTAACGGATAAATTGCCCACCGGGGGAGGAGTAAACCCATGTAGAAAGTCAAGCCTGGAAATCTTTATGAAATCCTTTAATCTTTTAAGTCTGCCATCCATGTGGGAGCCGACTATCTTCTTCTTTCTATGAAGAATCTCAGCGTACTCCTGATAATAGGGCAGGCAGTACTTCTCGAAGAGTTTAGGTCCAATCAACACTTCATCTATGTTGTCCCCCAATAATACGATCTCAGCAGGCGAATCAGCGATCACCCTGCATATCTCTCTTTTCTTTTCAGCTATCACTTCCAGTAAAGCTTCAAGCCTCCCCCTGTTTCTATGAATCTCATATGCGAGCTTTCTTATACCCATATAATTGATGAGCAGATCCATGAAAGGCGTGTAACCGAGACTTGTACATACTACTCCGTCTCCGCCTAAATCGTTCTCCACCACTCTGAATTCCTCATACTTAGGGGTTATCTTCATATTCTCAAAGAGGTATTCTACGACTTTATAATCAGCATCTTCCTTAATGAAATGTTCAACCTTCCAGCTATCGCTTCGTTCACCACCCTCAGAAGGAAGATTGACCCTAACCTTCTCCTGCACCTCGCCCACGGGGGTTTCATAGATCCTCGTAACATAATCCCCTCTGCTTATGCTCTTAGTCGTTAATCCCGGAATCGATATGCCAAAAACACGATACTCCAAAGTTAGACCCATACCCAAATTTCTCAATTCCCTCTCCAAATAGCCCCTTGGAAAATGGTTAGGCTTACTAGTCCACGGAACATAATCAGGTTCACCCCAAGTCAACGCAGCAAAAATCCTCTCTTTAGCATTCAACAAAGATCCCCCCCACTTCTTCAGCTATGCTCACTAACTGGTTGACGCTTTCTTTCTGTTAAATGACTCGCTGAGAACCTATGGAAAATACCGTTCAGACAGAACTCAAAGAGACATCCTATTGAATCGTCACTTTGGGCGGTTTCACCCATTCCTGCCACTTCTCTTCAACTCTCCCCTTCTTCTCATCGCCACGGTGGATATAAATCCTGTAACGCATATCCAGTTTGTCGCCTCGAGCCTTCGACAAGTATATCGGTCCCTGATCAGGCCATTCCGGCTTCTTATCATAGAATGGATTAGCTGCGAAAAGCCCATAATCCCGCACATGCCAACCGGTTGGATGCCTAACATTAGATGGATGATCCATGGCAGCTATGCCGTTTATCGGCCCTCCGGGCACAACAGGACCGTAATAGTCAACCCATCTGGCTTGGCGGCCCCAACATTCCTTCTCGGTTCTTCCTCCCTCAGAGTTCACTATTGTTCCCTCAACTGTTCCACGCATGTTATCTGCAACTCTGATGACGAGGGGGCCATTCTCCTTAGCCATCTCTTTATGTTCAACATCCGCGTTGAGGATCACCTCGTCTACGGCGGGCTTCATAACTGTATGGATATCGATTAGACGCATCGGTGATACATTCCATATCGTGATCGTCCTCGTCTCCCTCATCAAAACCTCGCCTTTCACTTTGATCTTCCATCGTCCTCTACTGTGAGATACATGTTCCAACTCGTCATTCTGTTTCCAGAGGTTCTCTTCCTGTATCATCCCGAAGATTGGGCCTTGTTCAATCCTCGTAAATCTCTGATGGATCACTCTGCCCTGCTTCGGATCTCCTATGCTTCCCAAAAACCAAAAATTGATTCCAGGCTCGCCTCTTCTCCCCGAAACATCCCCCAAGGCAATGTTGATTCCTTTATGATGCGGATGATCACCGAAGTTCGGTATATGCCTGACCACGTTTAATCCATCCGGTCCAATGACCGGATAAAGGAACGGCCTTTCATATGCCTCATTATAAACATAGTTTGTTACATGCACCCCGTCAACGAAGACTTCTAGCTGATAGTCTCCTCTATCCCAGATCTCAACGCCTCTCGGAAGCCTATAGTCACGGAGCTGATTCTTCCCAATAATGATCTCTACTTTCTTATGTGCATAGCTCGGATGGATCCAAGAGACTCTTCCCCAGAGTTTCTCATCGTCCAGTGGGGAAAATTGGCAGGGAATTATTCTCCCAGTTGCCTCATCAACCATCCTGATGGAGGAACAATCGAACTCTTCCTTATCAGCCCTCTTCAAATATTCCTCGAAGTTTATCTCCACTGATATCGGAGACGAATAGAATTCTCGTCCTTCAAAGTCGATTTCCAGACGGATCTTACTCGTCATTTCCGAGCGGCTTCTATTTATCGCTCTTAGACCTGCACCACTTCTATTCCTAGTAATCTGCAGGCGTCCACTATCGGTTTCACATAGTCCCCGTGAATCATGCTGGCATGATGTATGAATCCTTCTTCAACTATGACCCTATAGAGCAGATCAAGATCGGGTACTTTAACCCAGCTCCATGAGCCTCTGAGGTCTTGATCGGCCTTTTCAATCTCGCCTTTCGTGACGAGCATCTTGAATTCACCGTCATACTCCACTAGTCTGCATATTGTTACTACTCCCGGTTTTAGCTGAAACTCAGCTGTCCCCATCGACCTGTCCCTCCCCAAGACTTCTCCTAGGATGCTGTGGCCTCTGACTCTTACTTTGCAGCCCTCACAGACAAGAGACGGAGGAGCATTCCCGCAGTGCCAAGCCAGGAAGACATTCTCTTTCTCTTGATGCTTTATCGTCCAATCGATGAAGTGAGGAGGCGTAGTCCTTAATGATGCCAAATACTGGATAAGCATCGTTAATGCGCCGTAAATGTCCACTTCACATGATGTCATTATCCCTTGACTTGTCAGTCGACCCATCACATAGCATGGAGAAATCCCATAGACCTCTTGGATCGCCGTCCAGCATTGAACACCCATGCCTGAAAGGTTCTTCTCCTCAGCAAACTGCTTAAGGGCTAATTCGAGCTTAGCCATCTTCACGATGCTTTCCTCGTTTACATCCGAAAAGTCTGCTTCTTGCTTCATCTCATTTAGAATCTTCTGGACTTTGGGATCATCATCCTTCAGATTCTCAGCTCGATTCACAATATCAAGCAGAGAGATGGGAACAACCGTCTGCTCGAAATTTTCAATCATAGCATCCTCGCTGAAGATGCATGTCTGGAACCGTTCAGGTCTAGGACCTACTAAACCTATGTTTGCTCCGATGAACCCCTTCAGGATTGAACATACACGGATAAAGCTTCGAACATTCTCGGCGAATTCCTTCTCTTCTGGAAAGACTATCCCTGCGAAAAGAAACGGGATCTTTCTACGATGCATCCCGGAGGAGATTGAGAGCGTTCCGCAGAAGGAGTCTGATCTTCTCCCCCCGTCAGGTTTGAAGGGCCCCTCCTTTGTTCCGAACAGTAGGATGGGCTTGTCATAAAAGGCTGACGCGATCGACAGGGCTGAGACTTCATCTCCGAAGGTCATTGTTCCTATGATGACGCCGTCAACGTTCTCCTCTTTGAAGAGCTGAATAGTCTTCTCAGCATCCGCGTCATCTCTTACAAGGCCATTCTTTGTTGTCTTCTCATCTGGAACAACCAAACTCATCTCATTGATCTTTGAGAATGCTTCTAAGCATCTCGCCCGCATCTCAACAGCCCATTCTTCATCGAAAGGCTCTCTGTGACATGGGACAAATCCAATTCTAACCTTTTCCGAATCTTTCAGCAGCAAAATTCATCCCTCATCGAGTGTTAACGAATAAAAAGATCTCCCTCTGAAAATAAAAGGTTGTTGGTTCACCTAGAAAGTCATGTACATCCGTATTCGAAGAGAAAAAGGAGATCCCCAGACGCGTCTTCCCAATATTTCTCGCATATAATCATTCGCGTCTAAGCCTAAGATTCTTCAACTTTCAAGTATTCTCTGCCCCGATCCGTTAGATAGAAATCACCATTTTCCTTCGTAACGTAACCTGCCTTCAACAGGTTATTAAGCTCCCTCGCAATCTCATCTCCAGTAACCTTAAACTCTCTAGCTAAGGCAAAGAAATCCGAGGGATTCTTCTCCAAATACTTAAGCACCTTTGTCCGTAACGACATCACATATCACTCACATCAAACTTTACATAACAACCGTTAAAAAGGTTTAGTTTGCTGTATAAAATAGCAAATGGAGGTTTTCTGCGGAACTGCCGAGCTCGCCGAGGAAGAGCGGTAAATAGTTTAAGATTTTTATGGATGAAGAAGTGTAACTCTTTTGAGGCTTTTCGTTCTATTCTCTAAGAGGAGAAATGAAATGCCGAAGAAGATTGCGGTTGGAGTTGATCTCGGAGGCACCAACATCAGGATGGTGCTAGGTGATGAAAAAGGACGAATATTAAGCAGGATGAATGTAAGAACTGAGAGCAGAAAGGGCCCGGAGGGACTGATCCAGCAACTGGTTAGAATTATCCGTTCAATTATGTCGAATTTAGGCTCTGACGAAGATGTGCTGGGGGTAGGCGTAGCTTCCGCAGGCACCCTTGATGCTGAGAGAAAGATGATCAAGATCTTTGCTAATCTGCCGTTTAACAACATACCTATAGTAGAGTCCTTAGAAGAAGAACTGAAGATGCCGGTTCACCTTCTGAATGATTGTTCCGCCGCAGCGATCGGGGAGAAGATGTTTGGAGCTGGAAGAAACGTTGAAAACCTCGTTTACATCACTATAAGCACCGGGATAGGCGGAGGGGTCTATGTTGACGGCCATTTACTCTTTGGAAAAGATGGAAATGCCCATGAGATTGGACATATGACAATAGACATGGCGGGCCGCTTGCTATGCGGATGCGGGAAAAGAGGTCATTGGGAAGCCTACTGCTCAGGGAAAAATATCCCAAATTATGCACGTCTACTCTTACAAGAGAAAAGCTCAGAGGAGATAGAAAGGAGTCTACTCATAAAATTTTCAAAAGATAATTTTCAAAGTATGACTGCTAAGGACCTTTACGATGCGGCTAAATCTGGCGACGCTTTATCTAAAGAAATAGTTGATAAAATCGGCGAAGCGAATGCTCTTGGCTTCGCAAACGTGATAAATCTGTATGATCCTGAAATAATCACTGTAGGCGGCACCGTAGCTCTGAAGAATGAGGATCTAGTAATCAATCCGATTCAAAAATACGTAGAAAATTACGCTGTAAACCGTGTTCCCGACATAAAAATTACCCCTCTAGGCGGGGATGTAGTCCTCTACGGCGCCTTAGCAATGGTCTTCCATGAAAACAATCTATAATCCTCCCTTTTGAGAGTTCTAATCAGCTCTTTTCTAGGTCTGCCTGTTGTTTTCCGCAGGTTCCGTTGATTCCTGGAATTATGGATTTTTCCTCTCATTCTACTTGATGAAGGAGAGAATCCGCTCTGAAGGCCGTTCTTCAGATTGCCATTGCATGCCCCCTAAAAAGAATGTCTGCCCTAAACCCTTAAATCCCCAAGCTTCTGTTTCGACAGTATCACCCCCTTTATAATTTTAAATACATTTATTTTTGAACGAAAATATCTGAAAGGGAAGGGAAGATGAAAATATCTGAAAGGATTTTTAGGGCGTATGATATTCGCGGCGTTTACGGCAAAGAGATCAATGAGGAGATCGCTGAAGAGATAGGTAAAGCGTTTGGCACTTATATTGGCGCTGGTAAAAATCTGATAGTCGGCAGAGATGCCAGACCTACAGGGGAGAGATTACAGAGCGCCACAATAGCCGGCTTGATTTCTACCGGTTGCCACGTTTTAGACGTCGGAATCGTACCCACCCCCGTATTCTATTTCGCCATAGTCCATTATGAAAAAGATGGAGGCGTTATGATCACCGCTTCGCATAATCCTTCTGAATGGAACGGGTTTAAGCTCTGCCGAGAAAACGGCATCCTATGTTCAGAAGGAATGGGAATGGAGGAGATTAAAGCAATAGCTCTCTCTCGAGATTTTAGATCTATCCCTCATGGAAGAGTAGAGAGATATGATAAAACTCTTGAGGATTATGCCAATTTCGTTTTGAATAAAATAGAGATTAAGAGAACATTAAAGGTAGCTGTTGATTTATTGAATAGTCCCTGCTCATTGATCGTTCCAAGCCTGTTCAGAAAGGCGGGAATGGATGTTATAGCTATAAATGCAGAACTCAACGGTACATTCCCGCATGGTCTGGAGCCTACCGAAGAAATCTTGGAGGACCTTAAAAGGACCGTGACGAGGTACGGGGCGGATTTCGGAGTAGGCTTTGATGGAGATGGAGATAGAACCGTCTTCGTAGATGATAAAGGCAGAGTTATTCCAAGCGATATCACCTTGGCGATTATGGCACGTCACTATTTGGAGAATCGTAAGGGAGCCGTCGTTTATGATGTTTGTTGCTCAACCGTCGTTGAGGAGATTGTGAAGAAGATGGGAGGGAAACCGGTTGTAAGTCGTGTTGGAAGGGCATACGTCATGGATCTGATGAAACGTGAAGGAGCGGTGTTGGGGGGTGAAGTCAGCGGGCATCTTTACTTTTCCGATATGTATGGATTCGATGATGCTATTTATGCTGGATTAAAAATGGGAGAGATTCTCTCGAAAACGGATATGAAGCTATCGCAGATTCTGGATTCTTTACCTAATTATCCATCAACACCAGTTAAGAAATACAAGTGTCCAGACGAGAAAAAATTCGATGTGGTGAATCAATTAACTGAAGAATTCAAGGAAATGGGCTACAAAACGATCACGATTGACGGGGTAAAAGTTATTAATTCAGACGGTTGGTTAATTATAAGAGCATCCAACACCCTTCCGCAAATAAAAATGAAGGCGGAAGCAAAAAACAAGAAAAAACTCGAGCAATTGGTGAATATTGCTGAGAAAAAACTCGCAAGCAAGGGAATAAAGAAATGAACATCATGGAAGAGATCATGAAAAAAGCAAGAGAATGCCCAGAAGTAATCGTTTTACCCGAAGCAGAGGATGAGAGAATCCTTAAAGCCGCCGAGATCTCAGTGAAAGAGAAGATTGCATATCCAGTTCTCCTCGGAGATGAAAATGATATTCAGAAAAAGGCCGCTGAGATAGGCGTCGAATTAAAAGGTTTAAAGATTATAAATCCGAAGGATTCCCCTGATCTGGATAGGTATGTATCTTTATATTGTAAGATAAGGGAAAGCAAGAGAATCAATGAGAGAATCGCGAGGAGAATCCTCAGTAAAAATCTATACTTCGGCGCAATGATGGTGCGAGCTGGCGATGCAGACGGCATGGTTGCAGGCGCAATAAACCTTTCAGCCAGCGTTATAAGAGCTGGAGGTTTAATCATAGAACTGCAGAAGGACATATCGGTACCGTCGAGTTTCTTCGTCATGGACATACCAAACTTCGAGGGAGGAGAAAACGGAGTATTAATCTTCGCCGATGCCGCCGTCAACCCTGACCCAGACGCCTCTCAACTAGCAGACATCGCTATTGCCTCTGCGAGAAGCGCTAAGACCCTTCTAGGATGGGAACCTAGAGTTGCTATGCTCTCTTTTTCCACCAAAGGAAGCGCTTATCACGCCTTAACAAGGAAGGTTGTGGAAGCCACGGAGATTGCGAAAAAGAAAGCGCCGGATTTGTTGATTGACGGAGAGCTTCAAGCTGACGCCGCGATCGTTCCTGAAGTGGCGAAAAGAAAAGTGAAGGAAGAAAGCCCCGTAGCTGGTAGAGCGAATGTATTAATATTCCCTGATCTGAACGCTGCGAATATTGCGTATAAACTTGTACAACATACCGCGAACGCCGCGGCGTATGGGCCTATTCTTCAAGGTTTCCGCAGGCCGATCAGCGATCTCTCTAGAGGAGCAAAAGTGAACGACATCGTAGGAGCCATCGCCATAGTCTGCATTGAGGCCCGAGGAGAATATGAATGAAGATACTCGTAATAAATTGCGGAAGCTCATCAATAAAGTATAGTCTCTTCGATATGGAAGAAGAAACCACCCTAGCCGAGGGAGTTATAGAGAAGATAGGTGAAGAATACTCTACTTTTTCTCAAAAGACTGCTGAAGGAAAGGTTAAGAAGAGACTTGTAGTTCGAGATCACAAAGAAGGCCTACAGCTGATTCTCAACTCTTTAAAAGACAACGGAGGGGTCATAAAAGACCTATCTGAAATCAGCGCGGTGGGTCATAGGGTAGTCCACGGAGGGAACGATTTTGTAGAATCAACCATAATAGACGAAGATGTGATCAGAAGCATAGAAAAATACGCCGCGTTAGCCCCTCTCCATAACCCCCCTAATCTTATAGGTATAAAAGTGTCAAAGGACCTTTTACCAGACACTCCCCAAGTCGCCGTTTTCGATACAGCGTTCCATCAGACCATTCCGGAGACGGCTTATATCTATGCGATTCCTTACGAGCTTTATGAGAAACATGGAATTAGAAGATACGGTTTCCATGGAACTTCACATCGTTACGTATCTCGAAAAGCCGCAGAAATCTTGGGGAGAAAAGTATCCGAACTCAGAATAATAACATGCCATCTTGGAAATGGCTGCAGCATAACAGCGATTAAACAGGGCAGATCAATAGACACAAGTATGGGCTTCACGCCGCTTGAAGGATTACCTATGGGCACGCGGTCAGGCGATATCGATCCATCCATCATCTTCTTCATAGCTGAACAAGAGAATCTGTCTCTGAAGGGGATAGAGGAAATTCTTAACAAGAAAAGCGGGCTCCTAGGAGTCTCAGGAGTAAGCAACGACATGAGAGAAATCAAAAAGGAGGCAGATGCGGGAAACCGAAGAGCACGACTAGCTCTGGAAATCTTTGCTTATCGAGTTAAGAAATATATCGGTGCATACGCGGCTGTTTTGGGAGGGTTAGACGTACTGGTTTTCACAGGAGGCATAGGGGAAAACGCATATTATATCCGTTCAAAAATCTGTCAAGGCTTAGAGTTCCTTGGGATTCGCCTTGATGAAGATAGAAACAAAGATCCTGCGAAATGGCAAGGAGTTATAAGCACTGAGGATTCACGTGTAAAAGTGCTAGTCATACCTACACGTGAAGATTTAATAATAGCTCGAGAAACTCTGGAGACCATAAAAAGCAAAGCCTCTTGAAGAAATATATTAGAAAAGGGAGAAATTTTTGATTTTAGGGATCGGAATAGACATAGTCAAAGTTGAAAGAGTAAAAAAGGCTTACAATAGGTCGAAAGATAGTTTTCTAAAAAAGGTTTTTACACAAAAAGAGATTGAGTATGCCTTCAGTAAAAAGGACCCCTTCATCCATCTCTCTGCGCGTTTTGCTGCAAAAGAAGCATTTCTAAAGGCCTTAGGCACAGGGTGGAGCCAAGGTATAAAATGGACAGATATAGAGGTAATTGAGAGCCAAAATGGAGCTCCAAAGATTACTTTTTCAGGTGTTCTAAGTGAAAAAGCGAAAAAGAAAGGAGTAAAGAATGCTCTGTTAAGCTTATCTCATGACAAGGTGGACGCCGTCGCCGTCGTCGTGCTTACGGGAGAAGAGCCATAACCAAATCTCAGATTAGCCACCCTTCTCAAGTTTCTCTTTAATATAATCTATTGCTTCGCCTACCGTCAGGTTCTTTTCAGCTTCCTCATCTGGGATCTCTATGTTGAACTCCTCTTCCATCGCAGCTATCATTTCAACGACATCCAAGGATTCGACGCCTAAATCCTCAACGAATCTAGCTTCCCGCGTTATCTCGCTTTCATCTATTCCCAAAATCTCTGAGATGATCTTCTTCATCCGTTCTTCGATGGACATTTGAACATCACCAGATTAGAATCTTCTCTTTAGCTTGGATCTCTTTATTAACTTTTCTCTCTCTTCCCTGGTTAACTCGTATAGCTTATGGAAGAGCTGTACTTCTTCATCTGTTAAGGATACTCCTCTTCTACTCTTGACTATTCTTGCAGTTTCAATCATGCTTGACAGCCCTAGCCCTTTACTGAATTTCCCTCGGAAGTACCAACAGAAGGAAGGAATAAGCTTAGGAGAAGGTTCCCCTGAAGGGATAACGTTACTCATAACTCCTATAACTGTACCTGTATTCATGATGAACCCGATGCCCGTTTTTACGTGATCACTGATGAAAGAGCCAAGTTTAATTCTACCAGAGTCTGTGAGCCTCTGTTTTATGAAAATCTTCACAGTGCTGTAATCATTCTTTAAGTCACTATTTGTGGTTAAAGCTCCAAGATTAACCCATTCACCCACATAGGAGTGACCTAGAAAACCAGTGTGACGTTTATTGGAGTACCCTTGAAATATCGTCTCTTCAATCTCTCCGCCTAACCTGCAGACATCGCCGAAGCTGCATCCTTCTCGGATTAGAGCTCCGAAAACTTGGTTATCCCTTCCAAAATATGCTGGCCCATCTATTCTGGAAGGAGCTTGAATAAAGCTCTCTTCACCTATGTACACGGGTCCCTTTCTCACATCTATAACTACGCCTGCTTCGATTGAAGCGTCTTTAGCTACATAAAGTCTTTTGGGGTCTCCATAGATTCTAACTCCGTCGTCTATGTATCCTTCCGACTCACCTTTGGATATCAAGTCGAATTCTTCAATAATCAGCTTTCCATTATGATCGAAGAGTTCCCAAGGATGCTCTAAAATTGTTAAACCATTGACTTCTTTAACTTCCACTTTCTCTTTTATCTTTTGAATCTCTAAGTCACTTATCGGTTTAAGAAATAGACCGCCGAGGTCTCTGCAAAGGGACTCCTTCAAGTAAGCAAACGCTACTCTTCCTTGCTGCAGAGCTACCACATTTTTCCCTATGTTTCTCGTGATGGTTTCTTTCAGATTCTTCGATGGTAGAAGACAGCCGTTTACAAAGAGAGTGTCATCATCCAAAGCCTCAACTTTGTTAACAGCGCTTCCCTTCACGCGATGAGAAAAAACTGGCGCCAAGTAATCTCTTGTGAAAAAAGCCTCTTTTGCCTCGGGGAACATTCTGGATATCTTCTGGTAGAGCGGGCCGATCGAGCATCTTAATTCATACACAGGCCTTGTGTAAGCGATTGGAAGGAAATTTTCATAATAAACATCTTCAAAGAATGCTATATTCATCAGCTCACCTCATTGATCCTTATCAAGGATACCTTTGCTTTATAAATTTTTATTTTTGTGCCTATTTTCCTCTTTTATGCACCAAAATGTTTATAAAAATAAAATTGAAGTAAGAATCGACCTAAAATGAGGATAACTATAGTTAAAGATTATGATGAAATGAGCAAAAAGGCTGCAGAGATCATATCTAAACAGATAAGGACTAAGCCGGATTCAGTACTAGGATTTGCCACAGGCGGGACTCCTATCGGCACATACAAGGAACTAGTCCGGATGCATAAGGAGGAAGGCCTAGATTTTTCTAGGATAACAACGTTCAATCTAGATGAGTACTATGGACTAGGTCCAGATCATCCTCAGAGCTACCATTACTTTATGTTCAGCAACCTCTTCAATCATGTTAATATAGACCCCAAAAGAGTGCATATTCCAGACGGACTTGCGAAGGATGTTGAAGCCTTCTGCAAAAAATATGAAGAGGAAATCAAGAAGGCTGGAGGAATCGACCTTCAGCTTCTAGGAATAGGAAGAGACGGGCATATAGCTTTTAATGAGCCGGGTTCATCACTGACATCCAGAACGAGACTTGTGGCCTTAGCCGAGGAAACAATAAAGGATAATGCTCGCTTCTTTGAGAAGGAGGAGGATGTTCCACGCTTCGCGATTACTATGGGATGCGGCACAATAATGGAAGCGAAGAAGATTCTCCTATTAGCCAATGGCGAAGCAAAGTCAGATGCGGTAGCTGCGTTCATAGAGGGACCTATAACATCGCAAATTACTGCTTCTATCCTGCAGATGCATCCAGACGTAACAGTTATAATCGATGAAGCAGCAGCCTCAAAGCTGAAGAGAAAAGAATATTACAAGCACGTAGACAGACTCTTTAGAGACCTCGAAAAGAAGACCTAAATCTGTACCTTTTTTACATCAATTTATACGCGTTCCATACATCTATAGAATCCCGCCGGGTTTTCTATCCGACG
>PIYJ01000016.1 GCA_003601725.1 Candidatus Bathyarchaeota archaeon | reverse complement strand
CTCGTGGGTTTCTTTTGACTCCGTGGAATTTTTTCTTCGTGTGATCTTTTGTTTTCTTTCCGCCTTTTATGTTCTGGGCTTGTTTCTTTTGTATCAAGCGGCCCGAAATGTCTGAAAGTGTCTCAGAATGGCCCGAAATGGCTCTTTCTGTCTTTTTCTGTCTTTATTTGTCTCATTTTTCTGCTGAGAATGATCATGCCAAGAATGTGGAGAGAGCCAGCGTCGTGGTGAGGGGATCTAATTCCTAAAAAAGGGGCTATAAGCGGAGCGAGGTAATATAAATTGATATAAACGCCGTGTCTCCTCCTTCTTGTTTAATGGTTTAGGGATGTGAAATGCTGGGGAAAGTTAAGATCCTAATAAATTACGGCGGGCTCTCTGAGGAGCTTATCCAACGAATCCGATAGGTTTCTGAAAGAATTGAGATCACAGTAGCTTTTGACAGAAAGGACGCTTTAACGGCTATAAGGGATGCTGAAGTCGTCTTCGGCAGAATCGACAGGGAAATGTTTCAGGCAACAGCTCATATTACGATGAAAGAGCCGTTGAGATCTTCTGCAAGAATCTAAGAAGATACTTAGAGGGCAAGCTGCTGATAAACTTGGTTGACAAAAAAGCAGGATACTGACTGGAATCTAAAGATGGAACGGATCATTCCCTTCTTTTTGGTATTTTTTAGGTCTTTTGGATGTGCAGTTTTCTTTGCAGGGGTATTATGCGGTACATTTTAGTGCGTAAGATTTCTGAATCTTCTTTCTATAGAAGAGATCGTTTCCGATTCTGAAACGGGATCAATCTTTTTTGGCGCATCCCTTTTTAGTAGAGTAGAAGTGCAAATGTGCATTTATCAGCTATTTTTTTAAGTATCTCAGCAGTTTATGTTTTGAAGTCTTAATGAAAGATCGGTGGCAATGATGTGTATACTCGGAAAGGATAAGCTGATGGAGCTGATTGAAAAATATAGGTGCATCTACCCCTTTGATATGAGCCTCCTAGATGGAGACGGCTACGTCTTAACGGTGAAGGATGAGGTTACCCTTCATTATCTTGAGCATAGAAACGTAATCTCGAAGGAGGTCGTTTTTACTCCCCCCGGATACGTCGCCCACCTCACCGCGAAGAGCAAGTATGGCCGCGCTGGATTATCATTCCTAAACGCCGCGAAGGTTCACAGCGGATTCGTCGGGAGACTTGCATTGGAGCTCGTCAATCTAAGCAATGAAAGAACCCCGATAACTATAAGAAGGGGAGACCCACTGATTCATATCGAGTACATAACGAGAATTGGAAAGCCATCCCCATACATCGGAGAATATCAATTTCAATACATGACAGATGAAGAAATACAGCTTTACATCCCTGTATTGAAAGAGGTCTTTGAAAATTACGATGAGCTGGCGAAAATCTGGTTTCGAAAGAAGCCGCTGAGGGAGTAGATGGCTCCTTCGGAAAAATGAAGATTTAAATATCTCGTCTCTCTGGATAAAGGAAGGTATGAAAGATGAAGGCACGCAACTATCGAAGAGTGAAAGGAATCCCATACGTGCGAACGGAATACATACATGGTGCTCCCCAACCGAAAATCGTCAAATTCACGATGGGGGAGCTCTCAGAAAACCATACGCATAGGGTATCCTTGGTTGCACGTAGAAGAGTCCAGATTAGGCATAACGCTTTAGAAGCAGCCCGAATTGCAGCTAACAGATATCTCCAAAGTAAGCTGGGAAAAAATTTCTTCCTGCGTATCCTGCTCCTGCCGCATGTGGTTCTCCGCGAGAATAAGATGATTTTTGGCGCTCACGCCGATAGGCTTCAAGACGGCATGAGGAAAGCCTTCGGGAAGCCTGTGGGAAGAGCGGCACGTGTTGAACCTAATCAGCCCGTAGTTGAGGTATACATTAATAAGAATGATATTGAAGTGGCTAAAGAGGCTCTGAGAAGAGCTGGAGCCAAATTACCCACTTCCTGTAGAATAGTCATAGAAGAATTAGAAAAACCAAGTTTAGAGGTGAAAGCAGTTGCCAGCTGAGAAGAAATTTGTTCTATGGTTCGATGAAATAGGAATGGAAGATGTACCACTAGTCGGAGGTAAAAGCGCAAGCCTAGGAGAAATGACGCGGAGGACGGGTGTCCCCGTTCCCTACGGTTTCGCCACAACCGCGGAGGCCTATAGATACTACCTAAGAGCGAATAAGCTCGACCAGAAAATAGCAGACATCCTCGGTGAGATAAAGGACCCTAATGACACTAGAACCCTTCAAAGCGTCGGGTCGAAAATAAGAGAGCTAATCGCAACGGCGGATATGCCAAGCGATCTCGAAAAGGCCATTATTGATGCCTATAATGCTCTCGCTGAAAAGGTAGGAGATAAAGAACCCTTCGTTGCCGTTCGAAGCTCAGCTACAGCCGAAGACCTGCCGGATGCGAGCTTCGCTGGTCAGCAAGAGACTTACCTAAATGTTCGCGGCGCAGAGGAGGTTGTCGAAAAAGTAAAGGAGTGTTACGCCAGCCTCTTCACTGACAGAGCTATATTCTACAGAATCCAGAAGGGCTTTGACCATCTGTCAGTTGCTTTAAGCGCAGCGGTTCAGCTTATGGTCTACAGTAAGGCGAGCGGTGTCATGTTCACTTTGGACGTAACCAACGGAGATCGAAGCGTAGTCTTGATAGAAGCCGGCTATGGATTAGGCGAATATGTTGTTCAAGGCAAAATAACCCCCGATGAATACATCGTAAGAAAGTCTGATCTCGCCATCGTCAAGAAGAATGTGCCCAAAAAGACCATTCAACTAGTAAGGCTTCCATCCGGAGGAACCGAAGAGCTACCTGTCCCGCAGGATCTTCAGGACAAGCAGGTATTGACGGATGAACAGATAAGGGAGCTAGCGAAATATGCCATAACAATAGAGAATCACTATAAGAAGCCTATGGACATCGAGTGGGCACTGGATGAGAGAACGAATAAGCTCTTCATCCTTCAAGCTAGACCCGAAACCGTGTGGTCAGTTAAGAAGGAAGAAGCGAAACCAGAAGCTGAAATAGTGACCACAACGGAGAGAAAAATCCTCGTTCAGGGACTTCCAGCTTCTCCAGGATTAGCCGTCGGCAAAGTTCACATCATCCCCACGGTTGACAAGATAAACGATTTCAAGAAGGGAGAGATCCTCGTCACAGAGATGACTGCGCCCGACTGGGTTCCAGCTATGAGAAAAGCCGCCGCGATAGTCACAAACTCAGGAGGCATGACATGCCACGCAGCCATCGTCTCCAGGGAGCTAGGAATCCCATGCATCGTTGGAACAGCCTCACGAGGATNNACAGAAGCGCTGCCGGACGGAGCGATGGTGACGGTTGACGCGAAGCTCGGCGTCGTCTATGAAGGCGCGCTTGAAGAGGCTGTTGCGAAACCTGAAGTTACCGGAAAAGCCGTTACGGTCGCAGAGTCCCACATCGTTACGGGCACTAAGGTCTACGTGAATCTAGGTGAACCGGAAATAGCCGAGAAGGTGGCAGCTCTCCCAGCGGACGGCGTAGGCTTGCTTAGACAAGAGTTCGTCTGGAGCAGCGACATCGGGGAGCATCCGCTTTACCTGATCGAGATCGGTCACCCTGAAAGAGTTGTGGATAAACTTGCTGAAGCCTTCCGAAAGATCTGTGCTGCGTTCTATCCCAGACCAGTCATCATGCGTTTCAGCGACTTCAAGTCCTCAGAGTACAGGGAGCTCAAGGGCGGAGAGAAATATGAGCCTGTGGAGCCTTCAGCTCTCATGGGCTGGAGAGGCGCGTCGAGATACTATGATCCGAAGTACGTTGAAGCCTTCAGGCTTGAAGTGAGAGCGGTCAAGAAGGTACGTGACGAATTCGGCCTTAAGAATCTCCATGTGATGATTCCGTTCTGCCGACGAGTCGAGGAGATGGAGAAGATCAACAAGATCTTCGAAGAGGAAGGTCTACACAGAGGGCCGGACTTTAAGGTCTGGTTGATGGCTGAGATACCGAGTAACTGTCTGGTTGCGGACAAGTTCAACAAGTACGTTGATGGATACAGCATTGGAAGCAACGACTTGACGATGACTATTCTAGGCTGCGATAGAGACAACGAAACGGTTGCTCATCTGTTTGATGAACGTGACTTAGCCGTTAAACGAGCCATCAGACTGCTTATCAAGCTTGCTCACCGCGATGGAAAGACAGTCAGCATATGCGGGCAGGCTCCAAGCGTCTATCCAGAATTCACGGAGTTCCTGGTTCGAAGCGGAATTGACAGCATATCCGTAAACCCAGACGTGGTTGTGGAGACAAGAAAGCTAGTCGCCAGAGTTGAACAGCGAATAATGCTTGAAAAGATTACCGGAAAAGGAATGCGTGAAGATCCCGACTGGGATATTCCCCTCGACTAGACACTGACTTTTCTTTAAAACAAGTAGCATCTTCCCCCTTCATTTTTTTGGTTTCAACCTTCTATGCGAAAAATTTTATGTTGCGCTCTCTGTCAATAGTTCTTTAAAAGGGTTCTCTCAGAATCTAAATCCTTAAACACGATGTAATCTAATGGAGAGTTAACCAAAAGGGTTTCTGGGCGTGTCACATGGTAAAAGACTTATTTGAACTTGAAGAGAGACGACTCGAAGAGGAGATTAAAAGACGCGAAGCAAAAAGGGTTCTCCTTCAGCTGCCGGATGGTTTAAAACCGAACGGTCCGAGATTAGCCGCTGCGATTGAACGCGCCGGAGCAACCGCTATCATCTCGGGAGATCCATGTTATGGTGCATGCGATGTGGCTGTGACTGAAGCTCAAGAGTTAGATGTAGACCTAATAGTTCATTACGGCCATACCATGATGCTTGAACACGTAGAGGTCCCCATCATCTATTTCGAGGCGCATGCGAAGGTTCCTATTGAAAAAGTCGTTAAGAAGGCAGTCAAGCTTTTGAAGCCGTGGAAGAGAATCGGATTGGTAACGACAGTTCAACACATAGAAGATCTCGATGAAGCCGGAGAGATACTCTCCTCAGCAGGGAAAGCCGTATACATAGGAAAGGCCTGCGATACTCTTTATCCCGGTCAGATTTTAGGCTGCAATTATATTAACGCCAAATCGATCGCCTCTGATGTTGATGCGTTTCTTTTCCTCGGCGGGGGACATTTTCACCCGTTAGGATTAGCTCTCGCAACGATGAAACCCGTCGTCGCAGCTGATCCCTTCGAAGAAAAGGCATATTCGCTGGATATCGACATGAAAAGAATGCTGAGGAAGAGATGGGCTGAGATTGAAGAAGCCAGAAAGGCAGAGATCTATGGAGTAATAGTAGGCTTGAAGCCCGGTCAGAAGAGGCTGAAGGCAGCTCTCCAGGTAAGAGAAGCGCTTAGGCGGAAAGGCAAGAAAGCGTATCTTCTGGCTTTACGTGAGATAACGGCGGCGATGCTTGCGAATTTCCCCCACTTTGAAGCCTACATCAACACGGCATGTCCAAGAATCTCCTTAGATGAGCCTTCAATCTTTCCCCGCCCCGTCTTGACTTTAAAGGAGGCCTATGTAATGCTTGGTGAGAAAAGATGGGAGAGCCTTCTGAAGGAAGGAATGATTTAATTATTATTTAACTCGCAGAGACTCTTCAGGTTGATCAGGCTTGATGAAGAAGAAGCATTTGGCGATTCTCCTCTCTCAGCTGGCGCCTAACCCTAAGCCTAAGTTAAGATGGGAGGGCTATAATATCGATGCTGAAAGCGCGGCTGAAATAGTATACGCTGCTTTTTTGCATGGTGATGTGAAGGGGAAGAGAGTTATCGACTTGGGATGCGGCTCTGGAATATTAGGCATAGCGGCTTCATTACTTGGAGCCAGCCAAGTTTTAGGAATCGATATAGATGAATCGGCGATAAAGACGGTGGTGTTTAATGCTGAAAAAGTAGGTGTTAACATCGACCTGATCGTTGGAGATATCGGCTGCATCGTCGGCAGTTTCGATACAACTCTGATGAATCCCCCATTTGGAACGCGGAGAAGAGGCGTCGATATCAAATTTTTGAAGAAAGCCCTTCAGATCTCAAATGTCGTCTATTCACTGCATAAACAAAGCGATTCGGTTAGGCTGTTTCTTAAGGATAAAATACCAAGGATAGGCGGCAGGATAGACTGGCTGAAAGGGATGAGGTTAACCATCGGGAGAACATATCATTTCCACAAGAAGAAAAGATACCCTGTTGCTGTGGACCTCTACCGGATTATACGTAGCGGGACTTCATGACATAAATATGGCCAATAGCAAGACTAATATGGAAGCTAAGGGACGTTTCTTAAAGAGTAAATTTACTAAATAATGCAAGAAGTGTCATTCATGAATGAAGTTAGAAGCAGCGGTCAATTCGTTGTTCCAGGACAAAAGTTAGGTGTAATCGAAGAGTTCATCCCCGACTCTGGCACCTATGTGAAAGACGGATGCATATATTCAACAAGCGTCGGGTATGTCCTGATAGATTTTGCCAACAAGAAAGTCTCCGTCTATCCAGTGGCGCGTAATGTAAATGTTCCCAAAATCGGCAGCACAGTTATAGGATGGATCATAAGCGTGCAGAGCTCCTACGCGACGATTCGGATAATCAAGATTGGAAGAAGATTCCTCTCTGGTCATTTCACAGGGATTATACATATCTCCGATGTGAGTCACCGATATGTTGATAACATGCATGATGCCTTCAGGATAGGTGACCTTGTACGAGCTAAAGTCATAAGTGATAAGAACCAAACTTTCCATCTTACAACTAGAGATGATAATCTCGGCGTCATCTATGCTTTCTGCTCGCAATGCGGAGGCATCTTGGTTAAGCGGAGAAACCTTAAATGCACGGTCTGCGGGAATATTGAAAAACGTAAGATTACCTTAGATTATGGAAAAGGAATATTGTGAAAGGAGGAATGATCGTGCAGCTAAAAATATTGCGGAGAACCCCTCAAGAGCTAAAGCTAGAGATTGAAGGTGAAGGACACACCTTCTGCAACCTTCTAGAGTCAGTTCTCTTAGAAGATAAGGAAGTTGAGTTCGCAGGATACGATGTGCCTCATCCCTTGGTCTCTAACACGATACTCTCTATTCGAACGAAGAAAGGGAAGAAGCCGGAAGAGGCACTCGTCGAAGCTATAGAAAAGATCCGTCAAAGGGGCAGAGAACTGAGCCAAGAGATTGATAAAGCCCTTGAAATGTGGATGCAAAAGAAAGGACCCGCTCAGAAATAGAGAATGCCCTTTTTTATCCGAACTTCAGTCCTAAAGCCGCTCCGGCTAAGAAGCTTCCTGCAAACGGCAAGCCTGAAATTATAGGCGTAATCACATTGGGAGCTTGACCGACTATTCCGATTAAACTTTGAATCTTTTCAGTCAATTTCTCATAGTTTATCATGATTATTCCCTCATAGCCTAAATAGATCAATAGAAGAGCCATCACCCCTATGAGGGCTGCTATAAGCTTTGTTAATTTCTTTATGGCGTATCCAGCGAAGAACCCCAATGTCCCTCCGATCCCGAGCTGATAAACGATCGGAGTCAACACTTCACTCATAGATTCCCCTCCTTAATTGACCAGCATGACCTCAATATGAAGTTCACTTTAAAATTATTAAACATTAGGTTATGAACTCCCCGGATTTCTCCACTATCTTCTGTAAAAGAATCTCCAGAGAATCCTCAATATTTTCAGAGCTGCTTATGATTCGAAGAATCTCCTTTAAGGACAAGATGCCTACAAGCCACGCATATACTATCAAAGCTTCAGCCGCATTTGCCTGTCGATGTCTGTCCGTTCTAAAAGGCAGCATCTTCCTAAGGCCCGCTTTTCTCAAAGCAGAAGCAAGGGTGACGTTACCCAACTTTCTACCTGCTGGTTTCCCCTCTTTTAATGAGAGAGCTAATGAATAGACAAAATTTACGAAGGCGTCTCCTAAAGCAGCCAGATCATTATCAGTCAAGATTTCGGTTAAGCTTCGATGTTTCGAAATGAACGGGAAATCCGAAGCGTCAAATAAGCGGCTTAAATCACGCATGGGATGGCACCTTATCTATTAGAGAGATACATCTTTCTACTGGGATAAAGCTTTCATAATCGGGACATATTAAGGATAATGATTCCCAGCATCAAACTGAATATTCAGATACGGAAATGCCTCATTGAGGAACACAGCATGAAACAGACGGCCATATTGAAGGTAAACGGCGAGAAACCAGAAAAAGATAAGATCCGAGCTGCAGCGAGGATCATCCGTAAAGGCGGCTTAGTAGCCTTTCCCACAGAGACCGTCTATGGCCTCGGCGCTGACGCTTTGAATCCAGAAGCAGTTCGACGAATATATGCAGCTAAGAACCGTCCGCCTGATAATCCCATAATAGTTCACATATCAAACAAGAAAGATGTATATAGACTATCAAATGAAGTTCCAAGAAACGCGGATAAACTGATGAATCTCTGGCCTGGACCTTTAACTCTGATTCTTAAAGCTTCAAGCATTGTTCCAAAAGAAACAACAGGAGGATTAGACACCGTAGCCATAAGAATGCCGAATCATAAGGTCGCACTAGCCTTAATCCAAGAGTCAGCGGTTCCAATAGCAGCGCCAAGCGCCAATCTCGCAGGACGGCCAAGCCCAACCACTGCTGAACATGTGCGGCAAGACCTGGAGGGACGGATCGATATGATTCTCGATGCAGGTCCAACTGAGATAGGCGTAGAATCAACCGTTGTAGATCTCACGTCGAAGCCGCCTCAAGTTCTGAGGCCTGGAGGACTGCCGTTTGAAGAGCTAAGACGCATATTGAAGGATGTTAAGCTCCATCCATCTGTGATCGCCGACAAAAAACTGCGTTTAGATCGCGCTCCCTCGCCTGGTATGAAGCATAGACATTACTCTCCAAAGGCTCAGCTTATCCTTGTCGAGGGAGACGTAGAGGCATTAATTGATAAGATCCAAGAGCTGGTAGATCGCTATAATGAGAAGGGAAAAAGAGTGGGCGTTCTAGCTACAGATGAGACTCGGCGTTCCTACAGGGCAGATGTGATAAAGTCGCTGGGAAGCCGAGACAGCCCAACTTGCCTAGCAAAGAATCTCTTCAAGTTGTTACGGGAATTTGACGAAGAAAAAGTTGACGTTATAATCGCTGAAGGCGTTCCATTGAAACATTTAGGCTTAGCTATCATGAATAGGCTTAGAAAGGCTTCAGGCTTCAATATCGTAAAGGCCAGTTAACCCTCTTCTACGTCTTCTATTCCCCTATCTGTAATTATGAATCGAACTGGAACCTCTGGAAGATACGGGCTGTCTATCACCCTCGCAACCCTGACTCCTTTAGTGCCTTTACGTAGGAATACCCTATGAGTGCAGGCGTGAGCCATTATGTTTCCCCCCGCAGGTCTATTCGGATCTCCGAAGAACGCTGTGGGATTCGCCTGAACCTGATTTGTTAATACAACTGCGACGTTATAGGCTTCGGACAGTCGGATGAGCTTATGCAGATACTGATTCAATTTCTGCTGTCTATCCGCCAGGTTTTCTCGCCCTACATATTCTCCTCTGAAGTGGCTGATCATGCTGTCTATGACTACTAGCTTTACGTTGTTTTCAGGAACCAGCGTGAAGAGCCTGTCGATCAGTAGGCATTGATGGCTGCTGTTATAGGCTCGGGCGACTAAAATGTTATTGGCGACTGCTTCAGGATCCATCCCTCTGGCTGAAGCTATTTGGTATATACGTTCAGGCATGAATGTGCCTTCTGTATCGATGAAGGCGACATTTCCATTCAATCCTCCATCTTCAAATGGGAGCTGCGCAGTTACCGAAAGCATAAGGCAAATCTGAGTTTTCCCAGATCCATATTCGCCTATCAGTTCAGTCAGAGCTTGAGTCTCGATTCCTCCTCCGAGGGCTTCATCAAGTTTTTTGCTTCCAGTTGTGCATCTTTTCATATTCTTTCTTTTTTCGTAGAATTCCTTTGCAGTCTTAAACTCTGTGCTTATGAGTTCCCTGGCTGCCTTTTGAATCTTAAGTAGAGTATTGAACCCTATGTTTGTTCTCTCCATAATTTCGCGGGGAGGAGTAACGGCGAGTGCCTCTATCGTCGTGTATCCGGCTGCTCTGAGCTTTGAGGCTGTTGAAGAGCCGACTCCATCAAGCGATTCAAGATCATCAGACATTACTTATATCTCCATTCTATATTTTTTGACGAGATGTCCATCCAGCATTTCCAGCATATCGGTAACCTTCTTCCCTTAAACATTATGTATAAAGCTATGTCTGTGCTGGAGCATTTTCCATTCCAAGGGTTCATGCATCTCTCTTCAATGGTGATCATCGGTTGACGATCACGGCGATCTTTGAATGATCTTTGCTTTCCCCTCATCAAGTGGATTTCCCTCTCTCGTCCATCAAGAATTTCAACTAGCCGATATTTAAGAAGTCTGTGAAAGTTGAGGGAGGGGGGAGGGGTGGATTAGATCATTACAAAAATGAAAACGGCGGGGATTAACCGCCTGTTGTTTATTCGGTTAAGCGCCTAATTTTTTCCAGAAACTCTAGGAAACACTTAACGATTTCATGATCCGCATTTATTTGATAGGTCCTAGGTGTGAATGGATACTCCTTAACCCATCCCATATCAACAAGGATTCTGAGCTGCTCCGCAACGGAGGGGGTTCTCAAACCAGTAGCTTTGACCAACGCGTATTTCGTGTATGCCTTCTCTGGGTGAAGTGCAAGATGAAGAAGGATTCTAAATCTGCTTCCGCCTCCGAAACCGTCTTCCAGATCCTCCCAGATGTTCCTTTTATTATTTATCACTTCATTTCCTTCCTTAGTTTTTCTGCAAGGCTACTGAGGAATTGATCGAGATCTATTAGGGAAACCCCTGAGATCCCCAGCTCGGTCAGAGATTTCATATCGACTATTCCGCGATATATGAGATCCTGCAGGTGTTCCTCAAATCTTTCCGTCGGCTTCAGATTGAACTCTTCGCATATAACCTCGTAATTTTTACGTAGATCACGCAGCCCCACATAAGCTGATCCGCTTGACCTTAAGCTGCGCACCAGTGCTAAAAGAATGAGTCTCCCATTCTTGTCTAGATTCATGATGTCTTCCGAAGTGATGGATGGATTGATCTCGCTGTAGACCTTCCTCACATGATCCGGAAGAACCCTATCGAGTCCTTGATTCTCCGCCAGATTCCCCGAGTAATATAGGAGGTCTAATCCTACACGTATATCGCCATTAACCGGAGGATTCGCCGTGATATCGCTTACAAGATCAAGCGTCTCCTCACTTACTGCTCCCGGATGAAATGCTTCTTCAACTCGGCTTGAAAGGATCTCTCTAACTTGGAGGCTTGTGTATCTAGGAAACTCTATTACGCCAAGTCCAAGCGTAGATTTTTCCCCCGGATCCAGACGTTCATGCCACCTTAGCGATTTCGCTATGAATATCTCGCCGATTATTGGGGATGGTTCGCCTGGGCTGGTCTCTGTTGTGCGGGTTAAGTCGTATATTATGTGATCTTTAGGATTGATCTGAACGAAGTAGTCTATCTCGTCGAACGTTATAATCGAGAATATGTTTTCCGCTTTTAGATACTCAACGAATTGACGGAGCATCTCTTCTGGGCTTAAGCTTCTCGTCGAGATTTTAGGAGTTAATTTTCTAACAAGATTTCTGAATAGAACGTAACGGGTTGCGCCGTCCACCTTGCAATTCACATAGATATATTTCAGATTGACGCCTTCCTTTTCGGCGTATTCCGTTATTTGCTCCCCGAATCTTATGGTCGTACATGTCTTCCCTGTTCCTGTCGGACCGATTATCTGCGTGAATCTAGGATAGGCATCTTTAACATCCTTTATCATCGCATCGTAGATAGAGTGAAGAATACGGATCTGTTCATCCCTGTAAGGAAGCCTTTTCGGAATATAGTACGGCGAGAGCTTATTTCTGTCTTTGAATATCGATCCGCTGGACAACTGAATCAACTCTGTACTTCAAGCGATGATTGCTATTTATACCTTATTTAGGAATATCCAAAAATCACCATAAGTAAATGAGTAGCAAATTTAAATATATTTATTGCAATTCCTCCTGCCCATTAAGCAGCGTACGCTTCGTCGTCATAATTGATATTCTAGAAAACCTCGATTTCAGATAGCTCACAGAGACTCCCTGAGATGATTAAGATATGCTTCTATTCCCGTCTCAATTGCCTTCATCTCTCCGAGGAACTCTCCTGTTATCTCCTCGGACGGCAGGAAAATAGTCTTCGAATTCGGTATCGGCTTCTGAGGAACATTCACCATGCCCTTTAAAGGCTTATAATCAAAACGCATCTCAGGTATCCTCTCATCCAGAGGATAATGCATACAAGACCAACCTCCGTTTGGGAGCTGATTATCCATAAATGTGAAGATCGCCACGAGCCTCGCTATTCGGTAAGCCTCTTCAATCTGCTCTTTTGTGCCCTTGCCATTCTTTATTAGAACCCTTAAAAGTTCCCCTGCTCCCCATCCGACCTTACATTTAGAAGGCCACAGATACGTATAAAGAGGCATAGTCTTTTCGAATTCAAGCAGTTCTATAGCCGCATCTAGATATGGCTTGGCAGCTGCCTCTGAATGGCCCCATTTATGTCTCATCGTCTCATATAGAAGCGCCAGGTATGCCATGCACGTTCCGACATGCCAGAATTCTTGCTTCGGGTCTTTGTTATTCAAAATCTTTGTGATCTTCTCTCCGGGCTTCACATCCGTTACGAGGACGCCTTCAGGAGTCATCTGCGTATACATAAAGCCTTTCTTCCGCATGTAGTCTTCATTTGACTTCACAAAATTGAGTATCCAGTCCCCCGCCTTTACAGCTGGCTCTTTCATGTCAAGCGCGATCATGAGGTGACCGAAGAAACTGGTGTTAAGAGAACCAACGTAGGGTTGCTCCTCAATCTTATCGGGGTCTTCTCCGATGTAATGGAATACCCCTCCAGAGCTGTGCTGGTATTGAAGCATACGGTTTATAACAAGCTTATTCTCAGCCAGGGGATGACCGATCCAAGCTGCAACTTTGAGGAAGGTTAGGGGTCTATAAACTCTTTGTAAGATCTTATAATTGGGGTTCTCTTCATCAAAATAGAAGTCGCCGTTCGGCTTAAGAGCGTTCTTTGCAACCCAATCAAGTATTTGGGCAATTATTTTATGATCTACGCCAGCAGCATATAAACCCCAACAAGCCTTGTGTATGTACTCTAAGCTTCGTTCCCTCATGATTGGGCCGTTCGGCGCTCTTCTCCTGACTAAGAAGCCACCGCCTTGTTGAATAGAGATTTTAATCGCGCTTAACAGGTGTTCCAAGTCTAGAATGCGACTTTCAATCATGGGTTCCGAACTGATCTTCATCTCATCTCTCAGATATTCCTTTTTAAACAACATTTAGTTACCAGGTTAAAATGTCCAAAACAGGTTTTTCATGGTGCTGTTCAAAAATAGTCACAAGGCCTTCCAGCATGGAAAGAGGAAAAGGGGAAATCGTCACATCGCTATGTAAGATCCTCAAGTGGCTCTACATGGACAGCTTTCGGAATTGTAAGAGTCTTCGGCCTGTTGACTGGCGCTGCCCATCGGACAGCATTCTCAATCACTTGAAGAACGGTCTTGTCATGATAGATAGGATAAGTCTCATGTCCAGGTCTGAAATAAAAGATCTTTCCCCGCCCACGGTAAAAGCAGCATCCACTTCGGAATACTTCTCCCCCTTTAAACCAGCTTATGAATACAAGTTCATCCGGCCTTGGAATATCAAAGAACTCGCCGTACATCTCAGTCTGCTCAATCTCGAAGTAGTCGCCAAGCCCCTTAGTTATTGGATGCCCAGGGGAGACCACCCATAAGCGTTCCTTTTTTCCATCTTCCCGCCATCTGAGACTGCAGCTGGTGCCCATAAGCCGCCTGAAGATTTTGGAGTAGTGTGCCGAGTGAAGCACTATTAGCCCTATTCCATCGCACATTATCTTTTGGTATACTTTTTCTACCACGGCGTCGCTTACCTTGTCGTGAGCCATGTGGCCCCACCAGATGAGTACGTCCGTATTATTAAGCGTCTCATCGGTCAATCCATGTTGAGGTTCTTCTAGAGTCGCAGTTCGCGCTTCAATATCTGGCTTCTGGTTCAAGTATTCCGCTATGGCTCCATGTATCCCCTCGGGGTAGATTTCAGCTATTTCCGTGTTTTTCTTTTCATGCAGGAACTCATTCCAAACAGTAACTCGGATCTTCTCTTTCATTATTCCAAATCCGCTCCAAGGCTAAGTATTTCCAGAAATATTAAATAATGCTTTCCATTAAACAAAATCATACAATAAATTCAATTGTTAACTATACTGCCTGTTTTCTTAAGCAAAGGCGGAAGGTATAAATTTGACACATTCCTAGAATTGCAATATCCGGAGCGCGTAAGACGATGGCATACAAATACATGGCTGAAGCTTGGAAAAAACCAGAATCCTCCTACATCAAAGAGTTAATGCAGGAAAGACTAATCGAGTGGCGGAAACAGCCAGCGATTATACGAATTGAAAAGCCGACAAGAATAGACAGAGCTAGAAGACTAGGATACAAGGACAAGCCGGGATACATCGTTGTCCGCGTTCGAGTCCGAAGAGGCGGATTGAGAAAGCAGCGTCCCAAGGCGGGAAGAAGACAGAAAAGGATGGGCGTGAAGAAATACAAGCCGGCGAAGAGCATCAGACTGATCGCGGAGGAAAGAGCCGCCAGAAAATACCCAAACTTGGAGGTTCTCAATTCATATTGGGTATGGGAAGATGGGCGGTCGAAATGGTATGAGGTCATACTTGTAGACAGAACATTGCTGCCTACGCTGCGTCTAGGAAAAGGCAGAGGACGAGTATTCAGAGGATTAACAAGCGCGGGGAGAAAAGTCCGAGGACTTATGTCTTAGAACATGCCTAGAAGAGATATACCAGAGCAACAACGGCGCATCCATAGCTGTCTTTTGGCACATCTAACGTTTCTATTCTGTATTTCACATTGCAAAGGTTGATTCCTCTGGTATTCGCCATCTCTTGGATTCTCTCCTTCAATGCCCTTCTCGTGGTAGGTTCATCCATGCTTCCATAGGCTTCAGCCACGACGCCGAAGTTCTTGCCCTCCGCAAAGCCCCAGGCGATTCCTGCGCTTATTCTTCCATCTCTTCCATCTGCTTTCGAGATGACGGCGTATGTTATGCTTCCTATTGGAATCTTCTTCGGGGCGGTCTCCTTGCAGTTCGGAGGAATGATTGAGCTTACCTTAACGAGGTTACAATTGGCTATTCCTGCATTCTTCAATGCGAGATCAAAGGCGTTCAGCTTCGAAACGGTTCCGATTGCCTTTCCCCCAGTAACGAAAAACGCTTTAGGTATCATCTGTGCATCCCTCTCTGCGTCTTCTCTCGAGACATCCATAAATATTAGCCTTATGGAAGAGATTAGCCGATTCACTTGACTATCTTTAAATTTAACGCTGAAGAATATCTTTGGAAGGCATCGTTAAATCTGATATGCGTGGTATCCACGTGAGAAAAAGGGTAATCTCTATTGAAATTAGTTTGTTCGCTCATGCGACTGAGGACCCGGAGAAAGTAAAGAAGGCTTTCCAGAACATTCTGCCGTCTGACAGAATTGAAGAGGTAATACTTCATAAAAGAACCTTGAAGGGAGAATATGGAAACCCAATCATCCATTATAGAGCGAAGATAACGAAGCCTGAGATAACCGAGGCTCTTCTAAGAAAAATGGGACGTAATCTTTCGCAGGACGATAAAGAGACGCTTGATTGGGAGTTGAAAAGACGGCTGGAGAGGAGCAGTCTATATCTTCGACTCGATAAGCAAGCTGCCTACATGGAGAAATATAGACTCTGCAATGCAGATCCGATTCGTTTAAGAATCCGATTTAAGACTTCAAAGATTGAAGAGATAAGAAACATATGCAAAGAGTTAGGGATGCTGCCGTGAAATTCTTTATCGATCTTCACTTATGCCCAAACCTTGAAGATCAAGATGAAACTAAGATGATGATTGAGAAGTCTGCTGAGCTCGGATACAAAGCCGTCGGAGTAACATTTCCTAAAAAATACTCTCAAAGCGAAATTGAGAAGACCCGCAAAATCTGCAGCGAGGCTGGCTTAGACTTCATTCATAGGGTCGATTTGGAACCATCAAACACGACTGAGCTTATCAGAAGCCTAAGGCTTCTCAGAAGACAAGTAGAAGTAATCTCAGTCAAATGCCTCTCTAAAAGCGTCGCGAGACAGGCCGCTAAGGATCGGAGAGTTGACGTTCTATCCTTTTCTCCCTTAGACGTGAGGAAACGGTTTTTCGATTCAGCTGAAGCTGAGCTTGCCTCTAAAACTCAAGTCTCCCTTGAATTCGACTTAGCTCCGCTATTATATCTGCATGGATACCGAAGGATCCGTCTTCTTTCTAAGCTAAGAGAAGAGGCCTTCATAGCGAAAAAATTTAATATTCCCATAATCCTCTCCAGCGGAGCGAATAACGCCGGCTTGTTGAGAAAACCTGAAGATTACGCCTCTTTGGGCTATCTCTTCGGACTGGACTTGAATGATGCGAAGAGGGCTGTTTCTGAAAATCCTAAAGAGATAATCGATCGGAATAGGAGAAAACTCAGCCCGAACTATGTGGCTCCCGGCGTATATGTGATAAGGAGGGGGGAGGACTGCCCAGACGGGTGAGGCGTCGTTACATCGCCGTTAAGATCGACAGCAACCAGGCGATAAAAAAGGAAGAGGTCTTTTATGCGATTTGGGACAGCATCTTAAAGATGTTCGGAGAGTACGGAGCAAGCCAGACAGATCTGAGACTAATAGATTACGATTCAGAAAATAGGCAAGCTATACTACGTTGTTCCCATGATGCCCTTCCGCTAGTTAAAGCTTCTATTCCATGCGTCACACGAATAGGCGGCGGAGCCGCCGCGATTCACATCCAGCTGGTTTCAGGAACACTAAACTCGTTAAGAAGGAAACTGACGAAGCAAACGAAGAAATCGAACTCGGCAATGCCCAGATAACTCACCGAGTCCTTCAGCTATGCAGCGGTTCTAAAAATATAATTAAAAAGGCTAAAATCGCGTAAGGGGTCACGGAGTTAATCTGAATCTGTCACGTGGGAAGAGCACAACTTCCCTGATGTTTTTGATTCCTGTAAGCATCATTACCAGCCTTTCTAGGCCGATCGCCCAGCCGGCATGCGGGGGCATACCGTAATCGAAGGCTTGAAGATGATATTTGAAAGACTCAGGATGCAACCCTTGCTCCTTCAATCTCTTTATGAGAACCTCTTTTTTGTGGACGCGTGTACCGCCTGAAGCTATCTCTATCCAGCTCCACATCAAGTCGAATCCTTCGCTTATCTCCGGATCGTCGTCTCTGGGCTTTATGTAGAACGGCTTGAGTCTCGTCGGCCAATCAGTTATGAAGTAAAAGTAGGGATGAATCTTCCCTAAGGTTCTGAAGGCAGCTGTAGGTATGTCTTCGCCCCATTCTATCTTCACGTCTTTCTTCTGAAGCTCCTCGATGACCTCGCTGTATGTCAGCCTCTTCAAAGGAAGCCGAGGAAGATCAACCTTATGTCCAAGCACTCGCAGCTCTTCTCCGCATTTTTCATGCACTGTCTTGCAGACGTGATACATAAGTTCCTCAGCGACTTTCATCACGTCATCCGCGGTGGCGAATGCCTCCTCTATATCGATGGAGATAAACTCAGTTATGTGCCTCCTAGTATGCGACTTCTCAGCTCTATACGCGGGGCCAATCTCGAATACCTTCTCAAAGTCTATGATAAGTTCCTCTTTATACAGCTGAGGGCTCTGAGCTAGAAACGCTTCACGTTCAAAGTAGACTATTGGGAATAGGGCGGCTCCTCCCTCGGTGGCTGAGGCGATTATCTTCGGCGTATTTACCTCTAAGAAGCCTTTTCTCGATAGGAAGCTGCGAGTAGCTTCTAATACTGTATGGCGGATTTTGAATATTGCTTGCCCTTTATCGCTGCGTAGGTCTAATACGCGGGCGTCTAGCCTAACATCTATCTCCGCAGGAGTTTTACCCGTGACATCGAGGGGAAGAGGCTGCTTCGCGATTCCAAGAATCCTTATCTCTTTAGGTACGATTTCGACTCCTCTCGGCGCCTTTTCCATCTTTCTGACGGTTCCTCTAACCGCGATGCAGTCTTGCCTGTGAAGGGAACCTGATTTGGCTAGTGTTTTCTCGTCAACATCAGATTCAGGAACAGTAATCTGAATTCTGCCAAGTCTGTCTTGGAGGACGATGAACCTTATGCCGCCTAGATCTCGAATATCCCGAACCCATCCCATAAGGAGTACTTCTTTTCCATCCATCTCGGGAG
>PIYJ01000088.1 GCA_003601725.1 Candidatus Bathyarchaeota archaeon | reverse complement strand
TACATGCATGTGGGAGATTCCATCGGTCCAGGCGGCATGATGCGTGCATTTCGTCATATACCCGTTCTCGTAAGTGTGGGTAAAGATTTAGAGGAGGTCTCGCCGGATGCTTTTGTCTTCAATTATACGAATCCTGTTACTGCTAATACGATGGCGATGAGAAGGCATACAAAAATAAAGACTTTCGGCTTGTGTTCATGTAGCTCTATCCCGCGAAATGCCAGTTATCTAAGTAAGCTTCTAAGCGTTAACCCCGAAGAGTTAGCTATACCCATGCCTGCTGGAGGCATAAACCACTGCGCAGCTATTCTTGAAATGAGATTTAAAGATGGAACGGACGCGTTTCCCATAGCAAAGGAGAGAATCAAGAATCCGGTTCAAAAGTGGGCGCTTGAAAATTATGGGATATTACCCTACTGCTGGACTCATTGGACAGAATTCTTCCCCGCGCTCTGCAAATTGGAAGAAGAGTATAATGGACGATTGCAGGGACTTAAAATGAAGTACGGAATGCATGTTCATGATATGACACGTGAAAGGGAAAGGGTCAAAAAGTGGGAGAGCCTCGTCGAGAAGATGGCTCTAGGAGAGGGAGAAGTCTCTTTAGATGTTCTACCTCGGGGAGAAAGCATAGAAGTGGTGCAGATAATCGAGTCGATTCTAGAGAACCGAAACGAAATTCACGTTGTAAACGTTCCGAATAACGGAGCGATAAGCAATCTGCCCGAAGATGCCATAGTAGAGGTCTCATGCATCGTAGGACGATACGGTATCCAGCCGATTCATGTCGGTAACCTGCCGGAACCTATAGCTGCCACTCTAACGAATCATATTGCAACTCAGAAGCTAACAGTCGAAGCGGCCGTGACGGGCGACCGAGATGCAGCATATAGGGCTTTTCTACAGGACCCTCAAGTGTCATCTAAGTTGACCTTGGAGGAAACGGAAAAACTATTGGATGATATGCTAAACGCTCATGCTAAATATTTACCAGCATTCTTCAAGAGATAGCTTCAAGCATTTTTCTCAGTTATCAACTAATACAGCTGGACGCATAGTCCAAGATTGCAGCAAGGTTAGCTCTTCGATATGTTTGGATTCAAAACCAGCTGGAAAGATTACCCATCTCCACTGATTATTAATTCTTTTGATTAAACCCCATCTCTGTGCAACTGCAGGGATATCTGGAAGACCATGCACTCTAATTCTCTCTGGAAGGCTTCCGTGCTCAGAATAATATAAAATAGTCTTCGCAGTAGCCTCTAAAAGAGCTCCGGGGCCCAACTTCATCTTATCTCTCGTTATGGTTGACGGCACCCTGCCATAGGTATCCATAAACTTTTTGGCGGAACGAGTTATCTCCAAAATATCGCTTAGGTTGATATTTTCTAAGATACGGGTTTCTGAAGGTTTAGATGCCGGTCCAAGCGTGAAACGTATAGGCATGGATTTCGACTCGAGACCTCTTTGAAGATAATCCGCGATTACATCTACAAAGAGTCGAAGGATCTCAGCTGGAGAAATAGATGTGCCATCGATGATTTGCCAATCGTTTTTATTGGATGCTTCCTCCGCTAAGGTGAAGATTTGATCTAGAGTTAACTTTCGCTCTTCAGGATCACGGAATAATCTCGCAACTTCCCTGAAAGTAACCACTTTAACATTCGGATGCTCCAGAATAAAACTCAAAAACGTTTGGAAAACTTGAAGCGACTCTTTGATCTTTTCTTTATCCCTTAAGGGAGCTGGTACAAGTTTTTCTGTGGGCGGATTTTTTCCGTGAGAAAAGTTGACGGCGTCCCAAAATTTTTCAGTGACGAACTTACATGGATGCATAACAATCGTGATTAACCCGCCATTAATTTTAGAATTGTAAATCTCGTCAAATCTTGATTTCAACATGTTGAGATCGGCGAAGGATGAATCTTCTGGAAAACCCATAGCTGCCCGAAAGCAGAGACTGCCGCAAAACCATATTGGGCTATCTTGAAAGATTCCGTCCACATAAACGGGTACTCCCATCTCCTTCAAGGCGTAAGGAGTCTCCGGCGCCCAGCTTCCCCCGGGCTGAATGAAAGCTGAAGGATTCATGCCGAAAACTTTTTTCAATAATTCTAACCCGGAGCTTTCCCGTTTTTTAACCTCTTCAACGCCTTCTTTCCATCCTTTGTCTTTCAGATACTCCGATATTACCGGATGTACGGAGTGAAGATTCGATTGATATGCTATGTCATGTCCTTTAAGAGATTCTAAAACATCGATTCTGCCTCGCCTTTTTAAGGCCCTCACCTTCTCGGCGACTATGCAAAAGGATCCCTTTACGCCAAACCGGTCTAAAATATCTGTGAGCTCCAATAAAACATCATCAGTCTCCGGCGTTACAAAATCCTCAGTATCAAATTGAAAAGCCACATAAACACTTTTCATTTAACACGCCTCTTTTCATAATTTAAATCATAATTAAATTTCTACTTTTTCGTCGAGAAGTAGAGATCCAAGAAAGATTAAAAAATAAAAATCATAGCTACGCATGCCGATTTTTGAATAATAACCCCGGCTCTTAAGGGGGCTTTCATTTTTTTAGATTTCGTATCGGAGTGCTTCTGCCGGATGTCTAGAGGCGTAGAAGGCTGGATATGCTGCTGCTACAACGCTTAAGAATACAGATATCCCCACGGCTTCAGCTATGTATCTCAAATATTGAAGCATGACTATCGCCGTTTTGCCTGCGGGGAAGACTCCTCCTATCCCGAATTGGAAGCTAAATATTCCGACTGCCGCGATCCACCCTGCGAAGGCTCCGATTACCCCGCCGAGCAGCCCAAGTAAGAGCGCTTCGATGAGGAAGATCTCTAGAACGCTTGTGTCTGTTGCGCCTAGACATTTGATGGTGCCTATTTCTTTGTATCTTTCCGTGACGGACATGAGCATAGAGTTCACTATTCCTACGCCGCAGACGAGGAGAGCTATTATAGCCATCAGCATCTGGTAAGCTTGAGGTGGCTGTTGACCTACATTTGGTAGTATCGTATTCATCGATCGGATAGTTACATAGAATGCGATTCCCAAAAGAATAGAAATCGCGGTTATAAGAGCCCTCGTAAACCGCTTCCTTATGCTTTCAACGCAGTAGCGGAAGGCTTCTGTAACTGGGAAAGATATGGAACCGATCTCCATTGAAGAATCTTCTTCTTTGGAACTCATATTTTATTCCTCACGCATAGATTTAATGAAGGATTATGCATTTAAAGATTTTCCAATATTTACAATTTCTTCTACATGAGAATTCGAAGAAAAGAGGACGTCTGTGATAAGAGTAAACTTTTATACCGCGGAAAAATCGTTGAAAAACGGCGATTGTTTAAATCCCTTTCCTTGATCAACAGTTCTACATGAAAAATTGAGGTATAACTCGAAGCGTAGCGGAATGCTATTTCTTATCGCTTTGTTTAGATTCTTCAAGTATCTTTTTAAGCTCATCAATTAATGCCTTAATCTCTTCTTCTCCCCCAATTGTCACGGTGGTTCCATAGGCATCTGAAATGCACCATTCACCTGTAACGGCACGCCAAAGTGTCCACATTACACAACCCTCCGTAATCCTGCATCACTTTTATTATGGAACGTACTTATCTGTTCCTATTTATTTAGGCTTAAAAGCAGATGCGAATCGTATTCTAAGAAGCCTTTTATGATTCCGTTGATCTTCCCAGTCTTTCCCAGTCTACTCTCTTGGCGATCCTTTTAAGATGGTCTTTTAGGAGAGCCACTGCCTTCTCAGCTCCTAAGCGTCCTGAATTCCAAGTGACGAAAGGCGGATAGAAGGAAGCTTCCTTAAATTTAGCCTTCCCATTTACGATGTCAAACTTTATGTATCCGAGTTCTCTGAGATAGCAGGAATCATTCGGGCAGAGAATATCAATCTCTTTTAATTCATGCTTTAAATATACCACCTTATATTCTTCGGGGTCTTCTATTATCCTCCCACATGGACATTGAATACTCTCTATCTCTTCAGACATTTTCAATCCTCCTAAATTTAATCACTCTCAAATTCTTCAGCTGTTAATGTAAGTGCACGTCTCCTTTCTATGTTCTCTATCATCCCATCTCTTAGGAAGACAACCCTGTCACTTATGTCTATCATCTTCAAGTCATGCGTAGCGCAGATGACGGTTGTTCCACGCTCAGCTTTTAAGCGATACAAGAGCTGAACAATGGCAAATCCCGTATTGAGATCTAGGTTTCCAGTGGGCTCATCGGCAAGGATAATCGCAGGATCGTTAGCGAGAGCCCTGGCGATGGCAACCCTCTGCTGCTGACCGCCGCTTAATTCAGTTGGTCTATGGTCAAGCCTATCACCCAAACCAACAGATCTTAAGAGTTCAGCTGCCTTTTTCTCTCTCTCAGGCTTGGGAACCCCTAAGAAGATCATTGGCAATGCGACATTTTCTTGGGCGGTGAGTACGGGTATGAGGTTGAAGGTCTGAAATATGTATCCGATCTTTCTGCATCGAAGCCAGGCCATGGACTTCGAAGGAATTTTGGAGAGGTCTACTCCGTCGATGAAGACTCGGCCCTTTGTAGGTCTGTCTATTCCGCCGACCATGTTGAAGAGAGTAGTCTTCCCAGAACCAGAAGGACCCATGACTGATAGATATTCGCCGTGAGGAATTTCTAGATTTATCCCTCTAAGGGCGTGTACCTCCTCTCCTCTCAGTTGGTAAATTTTGTGAACGTCAACGACTTTTACAGCTGGAACGCTCTTTTCCATTGTTGATGCACCTTCTCTATATCCGATTTATTTTTTTGATAAGAGACTTATATAGTTAATGTGTAAAGACGGTTCATAGATTCTTAGGTTTTTTAATCTTTGAAGATATTTTGGATCAAACCCTCAATGGTATTGGATAATGCGAGAGATATCTTTACTACGTTCTCTCCTTCTTCAGTTAGTGTGTAAAGCCTTTTTTTGCCGTTCCAGTATCCTTTAATGAGATTCTCTCTTTCAAGGGCGTAAAGCATAGAGTATATGGATCCTGAGCTGGGTAGAAACCCGAAATTCTCGAAGATTAGAGTTATCATGTCGTATCCGCTCATGGGTTCCTTTCGGAGATTCAATAAAATTAGGAAATCCATGAAGTTCTTTATTGTTCTTTTGCGGAGTTGTTGAAGAATATTCCTTCCTTTGACATGTATGGTTTCGATCATATTTTTCTCATTATATTTAGACTTATATATACATATATAAATTTTTTGTATGAAGAGAATCCGCATGGAAACATATGAGCAGAGTTCGAAAAGAGAGAAATAGCTCATCACAATTGTTATTATGTTGAGATATTCATGCGTGTTGACAAAAGTTATCTTTCATAACTTCAAGTCGTTTTACGGTGTTAAATTTGAGCTTATGGAAATACTCTTTCGAATTGATTAATAAGGAACTTGAAGTGACACGGAAAAAGAAGCAAGCTCTCGATAATCTCTTCGCAGAGAGAAAGATCTCGCAGTCAACCTATGATTACCTAAAGTCCGAGCTCGCCAAGGCGATATCCGAATTAGAAAACAACCTTAAGAAGCTCAAGGAAAGAATGGCAACAAGAGCTCAAGAGCTTGAGAGTCAATTAAGCTCGCTCGAGCTGCTCCTAGCAAGCCTAGAGATCCATCATGCTGCAGGAGACGTCAGCGATGAGACGTATGAAAAAGAGAATAAGGCAATTCTCCTCGGCCTTGAAGCTACAAAACGTGAATTAAACGATATACGAAACTCTCTTCAGGGCCCCACAGCGGAGACAGCCATTGAAGAACCATCAACAGTCGAAGAGCCGACCAGTGAGGAGACAGAAACAGCAGAGGCTGAAAAGCCACCAGCTGAGCTGGAGCAGACGACGGTCAGCTACGAGGAGCCCCAAATAGAAGAGCAAAAAGAGCTTGAAGTAGAAACCTCAGAGGAGACCTCGGAAGTAAGTCCGGCGGCTTCAGAATCGGAAAGTTCAGAATCATCGATAGGAGAAGATTACTCTACTACCTATCATTCCGATGAGCCGTCGAATACCTCTTCTTGGGAAACAAAGCCTTCTACGGAATATTAGGCTAGTATCTCATACGTTCTCATCTGTTCCTCCGCTTCCAAATGTTTCGGGCCTTAGAAGACCTTAATGAGCCTTGCTGAAAATCACGTTGCATAATCATCTAATGAAGAAGCAGCGAGTAGACCTCAATCATCTTTTCTCCTTTGGCTAGAACTGTTCTTCCATCTACTCTTATCACATTTTTCTTTCCAGAGATTCTATCCGCTCTATCGCTGTTGTGGTATTCCACCTTAAGTTCTATAGGAACCTCTGGTTTGTATGGGGTAAACCTATCTATGTTCTCTACGGTTTTTCTCGCAGCTTCCCGTATCAATTTACGAGATACATCAGGATGAAGACATTTCGCAGCGAATCTGCTCGTAGCTTCCTTAACCGCAACAGTGAAGATCTCACCTAAAAGATTCTTAGCTTCCCGAACGGCTGCTAGATCCCCTGTAACCAGCCCAATCGGCACGTCATAATCTCCAGCTAAGGCAGCCCATAA
>PIYJ01000087.1 GCA_003601725.1 Candidatus Bathyarchaeota archaeon | reverse complement strand
CCCTTCATGGAATAAACTGCCGATAAGAACTGTGGGTAATTCACCCGGCTGCCCGCCGATCTTCACTTTTCCAATCTCAAAGATCTTCTGTTTTTTATTAAATTTGAACAAGCCGTGGAACCTCCTATGTTCTTTTACATATCTAATATTTTAACATCTTGCTGATCGCCGAGTATAATTATTGTTCTGAAAATACTCATCTATTTTTCGAGATCATCTTTATACAAACGGGTGTTGGAACTTCCGTAACGTTGCCTGTCGGTGAGAGCTTACCCGTCTTTTGGTCTATATGGAACGTCACTATTGTATCGGTATTCTGGTTGGCGACAAGTAGAAATCTGCCAGTCGGATCGATGGCAAAGTTACGTGGTGTCTCACCTTGAGTCGATTCGTAGCCCACATAAGTAAGTTTGCCTGTTTCTTCATTGATCCGATAAATCACGATGCTATCGTGTCCACGGTTCGACCCGTAAAGAAACTTCCCAGAGGGGACGATGTGAATATCTGCACAGTAATTTACACCTCTGAATCCTCTAGGAAGAGTGGAGACCGTTTGTATCTCTTCAAGGGTGCCATTGTCTCCATCATATACAAATGCAACTATTGTTGAATTAAGCTCGTTAATCACATAAGCGAATTTTCCATTAGGATGAAAAGTAAAGTGACGCGGCCCGGCACCCGGCTCTATTTTTGTCCAAGGCTGATCATTAGGCGTTAATTTCCCCCTTTCCGAATCAAATTTATAAATCATTATTTTATCAAGCCCGAGATCCGCAACATAGACATATCGATTAGAAGGATCAACCGCGATTGAATGAGCATGAGGCCCCCTTTGCCTTTTAGGATTAACGCTTGAACCACGATGCTGGATGAAGTCAGTGGCATCTCCTAAGCTCCCATCTTCCCGTATAGGTAACACGCACACACTGCCACTCATGTAATTGGCAACGAAGACGTATCTTCCAGTCTTATCAACGACCACGTAGCAAGGATCAGCGCCGTAAGTCATCTTCTTGTTTAGAAACTCTAACTCTCCTGTTTCTGAGTCTACCGAAAAGGCGCTAACGGTCCCGGTGGGCTTGCCTTCAAAAGACTTCAGTTCATTAACTGCGTACAGAAAGCGTTGTTTAGGGTCAAAAGCTAGGTAGGACGGATTTGTGACGTCTCTTATCTTTCTGATGAATTCTAGGGTACCTGAGGCCGGATCCATTCGGTAAATGTATATGCCTTCACCTTTGCCCATCAAAACTTTTCCAGTTCCAAAGCGTATTGGAAGGGTATAAGTCCCAACATAAATGAGTAAATCTTTCACCGTAATCTGTCCCTCTCATGCTGCTTCCTTTTCTTCTCTATGGGGGCTCTAATTAGATTTTTCGATATTTTGCTGCAGAGCTTATGTCGCTTATGAATTTTTGCGTCTCTAAAAAAAGGAGTTGCTCTTTCATAATCAATCGGAGATTGGCGGAGATGTGTCTTGAGAAAAACTGCGGTGTAGAAAATGAAAAATTTATAGATGATTACTTAAATCATGCGGGTTTTTAATCAGATTGAAGATTCAGAGATACCTCTCTAAATCGCTAACCCGCAGCTTCTATTCCTTTACTTTATTTTTCTTTAAAACGAAGGGAGACAAGTCATTATTAAAGATTCTCAGTCGTCAACGCCATTTTCATTTGATCTCGATGAGGTTCATTGCCTCCATGAAGTAGTTCAGGACATTTCTGCCTTTCTCTGTGATCCAATAGGTTGTTCGATTTCCTTCTTCCTCAACTCTCACCAGTCCCTGTTCTATCATCGATTCAAGTATGCTCATCAGGGGTTTCCAGCTCAAGTTCGTCCTGTACATTATGCGAGTAGGTTTATGAGTGCCACGTTTAATAGCGTGAAGAACATCAAGGTAAATCTCGATCCGAGATCTTTTAGAGCTCATTCTGAACACCTAGCCATAAGTTCAGAAGAGAAAAATAAAAAAGGATGTGCGTAGCTCAAACCAACACAAATATCTCTCATTATAATTCCTCTCTTAGAGTCAATTCTTGAAGCACGTCATAAATCAGAAAAGAGTCAATAACCAAAAGAAAAATATTGAAAGGCCATCTTTATAATAACATGCTGTTAAGATGAAAGGTGATTAACATGGAATTTTACGATGTCATAAGAACCCGAAGAAGCGTAAGATCATACAAGCCTGACCCGATTCCCGACGATGTCTTGCAAAGAGTGCTAGAAGCCGCACGGATCGCCCCCTCCGGATCGAACCGTCAGCCTTGGCGGTTCATAATAGTCAAAGATGACGAGATAAAGAAGAAGCTTGTGCCCGCTTGTCACAACCAGTCATGGATCGCAGAGGCCCCGATAATCATAGCTGCTTGCGCTAAGGAACTCAGCTACAACAGAGGAGGATACATGGGGAAACTAAGCGGAGTCATGGACGTAACCATAGCTTTCACGCATCTTATCCTCGCTGCAAGAGCTGAGGGGTTAGGAACATGCTGGATTGGAGCTTTCGACAATGAACAAGTCAAAGAAGTTTTAGATGTTCCGTCAGGATGGAACGTGGCTGCATTAACTCCACTCGGCTATCCGGCGGAGGGGGAAAGCGCATTCAAAGAGCCGGTCGGTCGGAAGCCGCTTGACGAGATAGTCTCAACGGACAAGTTTTGAATCACCCATGCATTTTTTCACTATTGGACATTCTAACAGAAGTTTAGGCGAGTTCCTCAGTCTACTTAAGAAATTCAACATCGAAGCGTTAATTGATATTCGGAGCTGGCCGAGCTCGAAGAAGTATCCTCACTTTAATCGTGAAGCCCTAGAAGAGAGCTTAAAGGCGGAAGGGATAAGATACTTCTGGCTGGGTAGGGAGCTAGGCGGCTATAGAAAGAACGGTCTCGGAGACAGATCGCCAAACAAGGCTTGGGATAGCGTGGGATTCAGAAATTATGCGGATTATACTTTAAGTGAAGAGTTCAGAATGGGGATACGTCGACTTCTCAGATACGGGGAGAAATGGAGAATAGCCTACATGTGCGCGGAGAAATTTTACTGGAGATGCCACCGAAGAATACTCTCAGACTATCTAGTAGCTAAGGGGCATCAAGTTACACATATCATAGATCAACAAGAAGCAAGGGAACATAAGCTCACGAGATTCGCTCGGGTCATAGATGGGCTGCTAACTTATCCAAGGTTAGAATCACAACTTAATTCGTAGGCTTTCCGAATTTTCTTTGTCTGTAACGAAAAATAGACGACGAAGGAACTCCCTGTCGCATTAAGTGTCTAAACGCCTAAAAATTCATTAAAGCCGTAGCTAACTAATTAGCTTATCTCTACGAGAAGAGGAGGAAAGAGATTGTACGATGTGATAGTCATAGGTTCAGGACCAGCAGGCTTGACAGCCGCGATATATACAAGCAGAAATGAGTTTAGAACCCTTGTTATCGCTGGGTCTTCATGGGGAGGCCAGCTTATGTTGACAACTGAGATCGAAAATTTTCCGGGGTTCAGCGAGGGGGTTATGGGGCCCGAGCTTATGGAGAACATGAGAAGGCAGGCTGAAAAGTTCGGCGCGGAGATCATATTTGAGGATGCCACGTCAGTCGACTTTAAAAGTAAGCCCTTCAGGGTTAAAGCAGAGGACAATACATATGAAGCTCGCTCAGTCATTATAGCAACCGGAGCTTCTCGGAGATGGCTAGGTCTCGAGAGCGAACAGCGTCTGAGAGGAAAAGGAGTCTCAGTCTGCGCAACCTGTGACGGCCCATTCTTTAGGGACAAAAAAGTGGTTATTGTCGGCGGGGGAGATACCGCTCTAAAAGAAGCCTTAGAGCTCACGAAATTTGCGAAAGAAGTTAAGATCATACATAGAAGAAACCGATTAAGGGCTTCCAGATTTCTGCAGAAAAGAGCTTTCAGCAACCCGAAAATAGGATTCGTCTGGAACGCGGTTGTTCAGGAAATAATTGGAGAAGAAAGGGTGGAAGGAGTTCGACTTAAAAGAACAGATACAGGGGAGGAGTTCACAATCGAGTGTGACGGCGTCTTTATAGCGATAGGCAGCAAACCGAACACTGAAATCTTTAGGAACCAGATTGAGCTAGATAAAGACGGATACATCATTACCCATGATGAGACGAAAACCAGCGTTGAAGGAGTCTTCGCAGGCGACGTGCAAGACCGCCGTTACAGACAAGCAGTAGTAGCTGCTGCTTCTGGATGTAAAGCAGCTCTTGACGCTGAAAGATATTTAGAAATGGTGAATCCCTAAAAAGAGAGCATCTATAGTTAAATTATAAAGGGCTTCACGACTTTAAAATCAGAATATCCTAGAAACTCCTTCTTTTTGTTGATTTAACCTTTCAATATTCATTCCCTAGATTTTTTCATAAAAGCTGATATTCTTTCGTTTCTCCATAAATCAAGGCAGCCATGTAAACTTCATGGCTGGGTGCAAAGCATTTCTCTACGTAAATCCCTTTTTTTCTTTTATTTTATTAATGCGCCGATCTTCTTGATCTCATCGAGAAGAGGCCTCAGATCGGGAGGGCATCCAGGAATGAATATTCCTTTACGTTTATTATAGATTGTTGGAGCTGCACAGTTCCCGCAGAGAAAGACCTTACCTTTCTCTTTAATCGACCTCACATCTGGACCCATAAAGATGTAAGCATCTTCTTTCATTCCGCTATCGTCGATTCTGTTAAGCGCCGTGGCGATTCTTCCAAAGCATCCCGTGCATGCTCCGCAGTTCAGCAGATGAATCTTAGAGAATTTTCTATTTACATACTCAACTGAGGTCATCATCTTCCCTCTGTAAGCCTCCTCGATTGTGATGCCTACCGTCTCGATTCGGTTGAGATCAGCGGTTCCAAGTTTATGTTCCTCAGCCCATATGAGAAATCGAAGAGATTCAGGATTGATTCCGAGGATCTTTGCTGAGACGGCGTCGATTGCTACGGGGTCGAATCCTGCCAATGTGAGGTTCAGCTGCTTTGTCTCGAGATATTCATCTATTCTTCCCCAGTGTAGAATTGTCCGAGTTCCGTCGACGATGACCATGTCGCATGTTCTAACCTTGTTTATGTCGATTATGGCCTCTTCTACTCTGTCTAATCGATGATATCTTCCCTTGTCGCTTCGAGGAATCACACCATACAGATTCTTTAAGGCTACTGTTATGCCGGCTAAGTGATGAGTCTTCAAAACTGGAGCTCCTATCAGAACATCACAGTCAAGAACGGCCCGTGCAACTTGAATCTTATCAAAGAAGACAGGATTCGGAACTTTAACTGTTTCCCATCTGTCTGCATTGAAATCTATAAGCTTTCCACCTGTCTTTTTCAAGATTCTCTTGTATCGAGTATGAAGGGGCTCAGTGGATGGAATAGCGCGATTCACAAATCTTCTCTTAAGCTCTTCCATGGAGACAAATGGTTCTCCTTCACCAACAAGGACTTTCTTGGCGCCAGCCTCAAACGCCATCTCAACAATAACTCTGACAAATTCAGGATCAGTCGTCTCCCCGGTTTCTGAAGGAAAACCTCCAACCATGTTTGGTTTAATGAGAACCTCGTCTCCTCTTCCTACCGTCTTCTCTATTCCGCCTATAAGCTCAACGGCACGTCTAGTTCTTTCTTCAATATCTACGTCTCTTACAATGGCAACTTTACTCTTCATAGCTTTTATATAGACACCCTAAATTTTTGATTAAAATATCCTTGGTCTCCGCCTATAAATGTTACAGCGGCATCTAATCATAAATAGAAAAAGGCAGCTTAGCCAAAGAAGCTTCAAGATAACTGTTCCGAGAAATCCTTCACGATGGCTGATCCTGCTTAAGAGTCAACGAAAACTCGGCAAGACTTCAGATCTTCAAAAATGCGTTCAAGCTTCATGCTGAGTGGTTACTCGTCGCAGAGATTTGAGCTGATGGATTAGTAACAAGAACGCGAATAGTCCCAGCGTCCCCATCATGAGGAAGGCGGGCTTGAATGAGGAGTACACATCAATCATGTAGCCTACTATGCCGGACCATAGTGAGCTGAATCCGAACCCGACTGTGAAGAATACCCCGACGACTAGGTCTCTGTTGTATCGTCTCGTGATGCTGACGAGGTGTGACTGGAGAAGAGTCGGCAGGGCGAAGCTCGTTAGGCCTAAGAGGAAGAGATGTGGAGCTAAAATGAAGCTGGCTGAGTCGTAGAATACAAGCAGATAGACCAGGGTTAAGGCGGAAAAGGAGGCTAAAGCCGCCATTTTAAGGTGGCCGATTCTGTCCGCGTATTTCCCCAGCAGTATCGGTCCGCATACTCCTCCGAGAAGCCCGATGGTGTAT
>PIYJ01000086.1 GCA_003601725.1 Candidatus Bathyarchaeota archaeon | reverse complement strand
GGGGAAAGCCCTTGCCGCGGATAAATACGCTTGTAGATGCATATAATTTAGCTTCGATAAAGACTGAAATCGCGATTGCTGCGTTTGATTCGGATAAGATACGCGGGGAATTGACGATGAGATACGCGGAAACGGGCGAAGAGTTTCTTGGAATAGGAATGAAGACGCCTCTACGGCTTAACGGACGGGAAATAGTCATATCGGATGAGGAAAAGCTTCTAGCGGTCTATCCATACAGAGATGCTGAAGATACGAAGGTGACGGAGGCAACGAGAAATGTGCTTCTGTTGTTCTGCGGCGTGCCGGGGATACCTATGCAAAAGCTGCTGGAAGCTAAGGATGTGACCTTGAAGTTCGTGACTAAATTCTGTGGAGGAACCGTTAAAGATTAGTGGAGTCAACGTGAAAGTAGAGAGGATGGTTGACTTGTCGTTTAAGAAGTTAATAGAAGAATCAGAAGAAAAAAGAGGCTCCAACATCATTCTGGCTTTAGATAGTGTTCCCTCAAATCTGGAAATCTTCTGTCAGTCAGCCTGAAGATCCTCGATGAGACTCATTCTTACATTTGTGCCGTAAAATTGAATAGGCATCTCCTGTTGCCGCTTGGACTGTATGACGGCGTCAAAAGAATCGTTGAAAAAGCTCATAGCTTAGATTTACCCGTGATAATGGATTGCAAGATAAACGATATTGGATACACGAATCGCGTTGAGAACTATTTCAACGCGGGCTTTGACGCTGTTATAGCTAATCCCTTTGTGGGATGGGAGGATGGGCTTCAACCGGTCTTCGAAGTTGCGAAGGAAATGAATCGGGGGGTTATACTTCTCGTCTATATGAGCCACAAGGCGTCTTGGGAAGGCTACGGTCAGATGATTTACGATTCGAAGACTGGAGAGAAGAAGCCGCAGTATGTTGCCTTCGCGGAGAAGGCTTTAGCTTGGAACGCTGATGGAGCGGTCGTCGGTGGAACCTATCCCGAGAAGATAAGAGAGATCTATGCAATTTTGAAAGGAAAGGTCCCGATCTATTCTCCCGGTATCGGTGCGCAGGGAGGCGACGTAAAAGCTGCGGTCTCATCTGGAGCGCGATACTTAATAATTGGGAGGGCAATAACGCTCGCAAGAAGCCCAGGGGAAGCTGCAAGGTTCTTTAGAGACGCCGCCAGAAAATCATAAAATTGATTCTTTTCTTTCCATGAAGAAAAAAGCATGCATAGAGTCATGCATCTCTATACGTGAAAAAGCGTTTTTGGCACATTTACGTCTAATTCTGCCAATTTTTCTTAAAGTCAAAGTCAAAAAGAGCGGGGGAATAATTAGTTTTTGCTATCTGGTCCAGAGTTCTCGTCTTAACAAGTCTCTGACTGCAGCTCGTATTGCTGCGCTTCGGCTTGGATACATGTTCTGCCTTACTAATTCATCTAAGCCTTCTAGGTAGGCTTCAGGAAGAAGGACTGTTACGAGCTTCATCGTCTTCACACCTGCATCTATTCCTACATAACATGACAATTATTGTTGTGGTACCTACCTATAAGGCTTAAGTTAAAAGAGACGTGAGACGACTGACAAATAAGGGGATCCATAGAAAAATTTTATTTAAAGGAAGCGAGGGGAACCTATTTATTTTTAAGTAGAGAAGAATCAATCTTGTCGAGGAGAACAATAATGAGAGTGATTGTTCAACGAATAGAATCGATGAAGGATGCGTCTGGAAATCTTGGAAAACGAATCGAGCTCGTCGAAGAAAATGTGATCCCTAGCTTCGCCATAAGACCTCCAAGCGAAGAGGCACGTATGGTTCAAGAGATGGTTAAGATCATTCAGCAGCAAATACCAGTTTTCGGAGCCCGCATGCAGCTTTATCAGCCGAAGATGATACTCTTTTTAACCGAGCAGGAATACGAGCAGCTAGGCGTAAATTTCGCTGTGAATCAGGTCTACGATGTGATATTGTCAAACCAGACAATAAAGTTCAGGAAGATCTCATAGGATCTCTACATGGGGATAGATCGCCTCAGCATGATTCTGCTTTTCTTAGGTCACGTTGCTTGAGAAGATATCAGCTGGATATAAGGCGATCCTCATGAAAGTGAGAGCGCATGTCTTCATAAGCGGACGTGTTCAGGGAGTCTTCTTTAGATACGAGACTAAACGTATGGCTATACGTCTCGGCGTCTCAGGGTGGGTGAGAAACTTGCCGGATGGTCGAGTTGAAGCTGTATTTGAAGGCGAAAAAGATGATGTTGAAGCTATGATCAGATTCTGCCGTAGAGGACCACCAGCCGCAGTCGTTAGAGATGTTAAAATTTTATGGGAGAAACCTACAGGGGAGCTTCAAGGCTTTCAGATTCGCTATTCTTGGGGAATTTAGACAGAACCAAAAGGAATAATAAATGCTTAAGGTATTAAGATGATGGAATAGTGAAAAAAGGAATTCTTAAAATGAGAAAAACTGAGGTGTGAATGTTTGAGTCAAGGATGGGTTGAGACCTGCCAAAGAATCCTTGAACAGATACAGCGGATGTCGCAAAAAAGAGACAAGGATAGATTGGATCTAATTCAATCGATGAGGTTTTCCCTTTACGCTTTGCATCGAAGCATCTTGGGATGGCTGAATTGGGTTAACAACCCCGATATAATGGTGACTTTCAATCAGAAGGAACTTGAGGAAATGAATAAGAAGCTAACGGAGTTCATAACGGAATTCATAAAGTATGATATTGAAATAACGGAGAAAGGAACAAGCAAAGGTATGGCTGCTCAGCGGGCGAGAAGCGAAGCTGATGAAAGAGCGAGAAGAACCCCCGAAGACATGTTCTATATATGAATGTAAATAAACGTGGCGATCACATTTTTCTTAATTAATCCTCTAAATCTCAGGTTTTAGGGATTCTGAAGTGACTGTCCCTTCCTGCGCTGATATATTCTCCGCTTAGCTGATCCCGTATGATTGAAGCTATACGGCGGAAATTATCTGATCCTAGATATTGCCTTGGCTTAACAATGATGTGCTCACCTGTGTCCTCGAAGTAAAGCAGACTAGCCAGATCTGGTGGAAAGAGATTCTGCACATTTTCTATCGTCATTGCCCCGGTTGAGATTCTTTGAGCCGCTGAGGATTCCTCTGGAATTATTGTCTGCTGAGCGGAGACTGGGGGCTTCAAAGATTCAGGTGGACTTACTTCTTGAGCAGGGACATAAGAGCCTAAAGAGGTTCTTAAAGTCTTAGAGATCTCCGATAGGTCGTAGGAATTTCAGTATTCTTATGAGTTCATCAATCCTTCCAAGCAAATCCTCAATCTTTCTCTCATTCAAACCCATCAATAATGCCTTCTAACGCGATCGAGCCTTTCTTTCACTCATTATCTATCAAGATTCATCCTTAAATTTATTAACCGGAAGATTGAGAATGCACATTCAGAAGTAAAGTATTCTCATTTCCATACTAACATAGGGTCCCAGCAATATCGAGAGATACGATCAATATGATTATGATTAACATGTCTGTTCTTTTATTTTTTCCAAAAGCTCATCTAATTCCACAGTCATCTGCTTCCGCTTGATCATGTGCCTCAGAACAACTTTGCCCTCCTTCATCTCTTTAGGCCCAATGATCACAGTGGTTATTCCTCTTCTATCCGCATCGGAAAGCGCACGTGTCACAGAACGCCCCATAGTCTCGATCTCAGCGGAAAATCCATTCTCTCTAAGCATAGAGGCTACTTTGAATGCTTCACCAAGCATGGATCTTTCCACCGGGATAACCAGCAGCCTCTCCGAGACACCCCAGCTTGTTGGGGCTCCCTGCTTTTCTAAGGCGATTGAAATGCGATCCATCCCCATCGCCACACCTACTGCTGGAACTTTTCCTCCTCCGAAGAGCTCGACCAGCCTATCATAACGGCCGCCTCCACCGAGCGCAATATCCATTTCGGGAACATAAACCTCAAAGATTGATCCTGTGTAATATTCTAAGCCTCGCGCAAATCCTGCGTCTATGAGAATCTCTGTTTTTAATCCGCCTGATTTCAGCAGATCTAATATTTCATTTAGGTTCTCGACGGCTTCGATGGCGCTTGGATAATCATCAACAATCTCCCTCATCTCTTTTATAACAGAAGCGGGGTCACTCCCTGAGGTTCCTAAAAGCTTTTTCAATAAATCTAAACATGCCAGGGAAGACTTTGCTTCTTTCATCAGCCTTATCGCTTCTTCCCATTCCTTCTTGTCCAACATCTGCATTATCCTGTTCTGCTTCTCCTCATCGATCCCTTCTTGGCTGAATATGCCCCTCAACACTCCGACATGACCAATCTTGAAGCAATAATTCCGTAAGCCTATTTTTCTAAGAAAGCTATCAATTAAAGATATAATCTCAGCGTCCGCCTCCGGCATGGTTGAGCCGAAGAGCTCGAAATTAGCCTGCCAAAACTCTCGGTATCTCCCAAATTGAGGCTCATCATATCGATATAAGCTTCCAACGGAGAAGAGCCTCAGCGGTTTCGGAGCTGATTGGAGCTTCGTAGCTACAAGTCTCGCTATCGACGCGGTAAACTCAGGTCTTAAGGCGACTTTCCTACCTCCGAGATCCTCGAAGACGTACATTCGCTTCCTATTTTCTTCTCCGATCTTTGCTGCTAAAAGCTCATAGTATTCAATCGCCGGAGTGATTACCTCTTCATATCCATAAAGCTCCGCGGTTTCTCTTGCGATCTGCTCGATGAACCTTAGTCTTTTAGCGTCTTGAGGCAGAAAGTCCCTCATGCCTCGAACGGTTTGATTAAAGACCGGTGGCAACAAGAATCCCTCAACACATATGACGATTCAGTTTTAGATTCCTATCACAGGTTCATATTGTTTTATGGATGCATTAAAATCTCTTTCTTTCAAACCTGATAAATATGAACTCGGAGGCTACATAAAGCTTAAACGCGAAACCGAATAGTAAACGATCTCTCCTCTCCTATTGATCACAGAGAGGATCAGATTCTTCTTCAAGCTCTGCACTCGGGTTAGAACTCTCGCAAGCTCCTCAACAACAATCGGCTGACCTTCACGTATTCCAAGCACCAGATAAGCCGCCGCTGACTTTCCATACTCGCCTCTTTTGTAGACTCGGAAATCCACTCCGAATCCGAAGCCCTCCCTTACGAAGTATCCTCTGCTTCGAAGATCCCTGTAGATTAGGTATTTAACCCAAGCATCTTCATTGAATGATCTTGCCCTCTCAAGAAGATCTTCAAATGAGACTTTTTCATCTGTCTTTTCATCCTTAACCTCGAGTATCCCCTTACTTAAGAGATAAAGCGCCTCGGGAAATGTTAGAATCAAATCTCCATTCTTCGAAGTTCCGTAACCCCGCGAAGTAAGCCCTTCGATATCTTCCGAGGATGACACGATGACTCCGTCTTCCCTTAATAGCCCGTGAATAACGGTTTTTTCATCCAGTCTACGTTTAGCTCTTTCTTCCATCTCTTTTTCCATATTATCACTGCCTCCTCGATTATAGAGGAGACACGTCGAGGCTCAGACCTTTTCTTTGACGAGTCTTAGGAACTCTTTCCGAGTGAGAACTCCTTTCTCGCATATTATTGCATCGACATATTTAAGAGGCGTAATATCAAAAGCTGGATTCATAACTTTTACGCCTTCCGGAGCTATTCTCACCGAACCGAAATGTGTAACTTCATCCGGGCTTCTTTCTTCAATTATCACATCTTCTGATCTTTTCGAAAGATCAAACGTAGAAGTTGGAGCTGCAACATAAAAGGGAATCCCATGCTCCTTAGCTAAAACTGCAACCGTGTATGTGCCTATCTTGTTTGCCACGCCGTCCCTTACTATTCTATCCGCCCCCACGATCACCTTATCCACAAGACCCTTCGACATCACGTATCCCGCCATGTTATCCGTGATCAGAGTCACGGGGATACCGTCATGCATAAGCTCATACGCGGTGAGCCTGGCGCCTTGAAGCTTCGGTCGGGTCTCATCAGCTATGACTTTTATTCGTTTTCCTTCTTCCCAAGCTGCTCGAATAACAGCTAATGCAGTTCCATAATCAACAGTAGCTAAGCTGCCAGCGTTACAGTGGGTTAAGACCGTATCGCCGTTTGATAAGAGCTTTGCACCGTGCTTTCCGATTCTCCGATTCGTCTCGACATCCTCATCCGCCATGGCTTGAGCCTCAGAAACAACAGCTTTTTTCAATTCTTCTAGGTTTCCTTGAATGGTTCTGGCTTTATTCATGACCCTATCGATTGCCCAGAAGAGATTAACCGCGGTCGGCCTCGTCTTTCTTAAAGTCTCAGCGCATTTCTCAAGCTCCTGCATGAGATCTTCCTCCGTCTCAGCTTTTGAATGATAGGCTGTTAATGCCAATCCATAAGCCGCAGCAACCCCGATTAGAGGAGCTCCTCTCATCTTCATCTCCTTAATTGCAGAGGCAACTTCCCTGCAGCTTCTCATCTCTATCCACTTCTCTTCGACGGGTAAGACTGTTTGATCAAGGGTCACCACAACTCCGCTGCGCCACTCAATCGTTCTCATACGAAATTCACCTAAGACTAATTCCTAAAGAGATCAGAAGAATATTAAGCTCAAGTGCTAATATATCTTAAAAGGCTAGTGATCCGCCATGATTAAGACTGCGCGTATCTGATTTCTCAAAGATTAATGTCGAGGATCTCATCCATTAATAATTCATTATCCAGAACATGATTGACTCAACCATGATGAAGGAGATTAATAGTAAGCTAGCACCGATCCCTATGAGGATAAATGCAGATCTTTGATTATGCATGTATCGTGTACTATAATAGATCAGAATTAACCCTAAAGATCCACATGCATAAAGTATCATAACGCCTATGCTTCCAACAAGCAGCTGCTCGTTTATACGATACGGCATGAACGCCAGAAATCTGCCTCCTCCAACAGGTAACACAGCAAGGGGATTCATGAAGAGATCATAAATTCCGCCTCCTAAAAGGAAGATTGAGACTCCTATAATTATAGCGGCGATTAAAGAACGTGGAGGACGGTAAGTTGCTATTTTAACATAGGCTTTCTGAATAGAGCGGCTTCGTGAAGGATTTTTACTTCGCGACCTTTTTGACAATTTTATCACTAGCTCCAATAGAGAGACTGAGCATCGATTCTTCTAAGATAAACGTGAAATAACATTTAAATCTTACAGCCAGACAGCTAACCAAACAAATGGACGGATTTCCCTTTTTGGCTAATCGGAAGACAGCAGATGCGCAGCGACCTCTTTAGCCCATTTACCCGTATAGGGATTTTCTTTAATCTCTTTGAGATAGTCTTTCCAAGAGATATCCATCGCCTTTCGCCACTCATCATACGTCTTAAGTAAAGAGTTGTAGGCTTCTTCATGCCTCTCACAGAGATTGCTTTTTGCCTTTTTACCACAGACTTCACAGTTCATTCTAGACCTTTCCGTTCTTTCCGGGGCATTTCGGATTAACACAGAAGATTAATGGACGTTTACCCTTCAATTTATATCGAATCATGGGAAACCCGCATTCGCTGCAAGTCTTGTTGGCAGGCGTCACGGTGCCTTTCTGCGGAAGGGGGAATGAAGTCTTACATAGATGCTTGAAGAAGTTTGTGCATCCTACGAAACGTTTCTTAGTTCGACGAGAACGCAAAATGATAAGTCTCCCCGTGCCACATACAGGGCAATCCCCCAATATCCGTCGGCTCATCCACGTCTCTCTTATAGCCTCACTTAACTCTTGCCCAACTTGTTTTTCGTTTTCCTTTAATCTGAAGAGAACAGGCTTCAGACGGCTTACAGCCTTTTCTATAACATTCTCAAGTTTTTCGCCGCCATTCTGAATGCTCTCCATGCTTTTCTCAAGTTCCCTTGTGAATTCAACTGAGATAACCTCGGGGCAGTATCGGCTTAGAACATCAATTACATCTAATCCGAGCTCAGAGACGGTTGCTCTCTCGCCGCTTACATACCCACGTGTATAAAGAGT
>PIYJ01000015.1 GCA_003601725.1 Candidatus Bathyarchaeota archaeon | reverse complement strand
TTAGTGACACTATATCAATTCCTCCACCGTTCCACATCTTGAATACCCGCCACACCTTAACCTTCTTAGGATACGGATTAAATAGGAGACAGGAGACATTCTGAGACAGAAAAAGACAGAAAGAGCCATTTCGGGCCATTCTGAGACACTTTTAGACATTTCAGGCCACTTGATACAAAAGAAACGGGCTTAGAACATAAAAGGCGGAAAGAAAACAAAAGATCACACGAAGAAAAATTTTTCAGCGATAAACAAATGCAAATCCCGAATGGTCTTACTCATAGAACCAGTCTACAGGTATTATCTTCAATTTCAAAGAACGATGGTCACAATAATACGTTATCAACGCTTCATCACCAACGAAGGTGACGCTTGGATACGCATAGGTCTGATGCTCATCCGCCTCTAAATTTTTGAAGTTCCCCCAAGTCTGCCCCTCATCGCATGAAATTGCCGCAGTTAGGGGAACCCTTCTCGGACCAGCAGTATGATTCCAAATCATAAGCAAATCTCCAGTCTTAGGGATACGCTTTATCGTCTGCGGTGACCGAGGTGAGACTATTCCCATCGATTCAGGCTTAGACCAGGTTTCACCGCCGTCAAGAGAATAGGCTCTGTAAACGTAGCCCAGGCTTGTCCTCATCCACATCATGACTCTTCCATCTTCAAGTTCGATGACCCCTGGCTCCTCAGCCGTCGAATCGGGCAATAACGAAACTTCATCCCTACTCCTATACCATGTTCGGCCATTATCATCAGAATAAAAACACAGCGAGACGAGCTTGGAGCTTATATAAATGTTTGGAACGAAAGCGGCTGGAAGAAGAATTCTCCCATCTGAGAGCTGTATTGCTCGGTCATTGTTAAGTGTGAAGTATCCCGGGTGAAACTTCGCTATTGGAACGATCTCGCTCCAAGATTTTCCTTCATCAAAGGACTTCCTCATGTACGGGTGACAATCAAATCCTGAATTTTTTACACAGAAGAAGAATGCTATTTCCCCGCTTTTCAGCCTGAGGAAATCAGCTTCCATAACATTCATGACGCCGATATTCTCCTGTATTGTGAACGGCTCACCCCAGCTCCGACCTTTATCCTCAGAGATCTTTCCAGCGATCCTTGCAGGAGAAAAATCGCTTCCGCCGTAATAGTAGAATTCAGTCCATCCCAAAAGGAGACGCCCATCCTTTAGCTCTATTATATCTGCCTCTGTGTTTCTCGGATTCTTCTCAGATGAGGGACAAACAATTAAGTTGAATACTCCCCTTTCAGCCATTATCCCCTTACCATCCGAAAATACAGAGAGACGAATCGATTAAAAACATTGCCCAAAGATGATTCAACATAGCCTATGTGCATTCACATTTCAGAAGCAGCTACCAGCATCATTCAAGAAGACTACAGAAAACCCAAGAGAAGAATCCCAAAATCCGATGCAAAGAATCGATACTGTAAAAATAAATAAAAGTTTAGGAGGCGTTCTTAGTCAAATTCTGACTCGCTTTCTTCTTCTCCGCCGCCTTCTGGGCCTTTGCCTTTCTCTTCTTCAGGCTTCGACGCAGCTATGACATCATCGATTCTCAATATCATGGCAGCTGCTTCGGCAGCGGACTTTATAGCCTGCTCCTTCACACTCAGCGGCTCGATAACTCCCTTATCCCAGAGGTTGGCGACCTTGCCTTCAAAGACATCCACGCCCATCAAGTGACCGTCAGCCTTCTCATGAGCTGACCTTAGCTCAACCATTATATCGATCTGTTCAAGGCCAGCGTTCTCAGCTAGAGTTTTCGGAATAGTCTCCACTGCCTCAGCGAATGCCTCGATGGCCAGCTGTTCTCTTCCACCGACTTGAACGGCGTATTTACGAAGCTCCTTGGCAACCTCAGCTTCTACTGCTCCTCCGCCCACAACGATCTTGTTCTTTTCAAATACGTCAGCTACGACCGACAAAGCATCATGCATTGCCCTTTCAGCTTCGTCGACCATTCTCTCAAGGCCAGCGCGGATGAGAACCGATACTGACTTCGGATCTTTGCAGCCTTCGATGAAGACCATCCATCGCCGATCTTCCGCTCCTCAACAAGCTCAGCGAACCCAAGATCCTCACTCTTCAAATCCTCAATATTAGTCACAATACGACCACCAGTAGCTCTGGACAGCTTCTCCATGTCTGACTCTTTGGCTCTGCGAACGGCTAATATGCCCTCCTTCGCGAGGAAGTGCTGAGCCATATCATCAATGCCCTTCTGACAGATAAGCACATTCGCACCGACCTTCTTTATCTTCTCAACCATCTCTTTGAGCATCGATGTCTCCTGATCTAGGAAGGCCTTCATCTGTGATGGGTCGCGGATTCTGATCTCTGCGCTGAACTCTGTCTTTTCAACCTCTAATGGGCAGTTCAGCAGTGCAATCTTAGCGTTCTCCACACGCTTCGGCATACCCGAATGAACAACTTCCTTATCAAGGATGACGCCTCTGACAAGCTCAGTGTCATGAAGGCTCTTGCCCTCTTTCTTGATTATCTGCACATTGTCAACGTCAGCAACCCAGCGGTCTCCACGTTTCTCAGCTATCTGCTTCACAGCATCAATCGCTATCTCCGCTAAATGCTCTCTAGCAGTGCCGACCGCCTTGCTTCCCATCGAAGTTATCGCGACCTTCTTAAGCGTCTCTTTGTCATCAAGATCAACGGTCACACCGATTTTCTCCAGAACCTCCATTGCCTTCTTAGCGGCCTTTCTGTATCCGCTGACTATTATAGTTGGGTGAATATTCTGATCCAGCAGCTCCTCTGCCTTTTTAAGTAACTCGCCGGCTAAGACGACTGATGTTGTTGTTCCGTCTCCCACCATGTCGTCTTGGGTTTTGGCGACTTCAACCATCATCTTAGCCGCTGGATGCTCAACGTCAATCTCATCCAATATCGCTGCTCCATCATTCGTTATTGTGATGTCTCCTAGACTGTCAACAAGCATCTTATCCATGCCGCGTGGACCCAACGTTGATCTTATCGCCTCGGCAATGACCCGCGCAGCCATAATATTGTTTCTCTGTGCTTCTCTTCCTCTGCTTCTAGAGGTTCCCTCCTTAAGGATAAGTATAGGTTGACCTGACTGAGTTTGTGCGAGATACGCCATTTTTTATCTACCTCTTTTCCATTTGCTGACCTTTTGATTTTCATAATAAACCAAAAATATATAAGTTTTACTAGAAAAATAAATTGTGAACAAGTAGACTAAATTTAGCCGAGATGATCTCTAATGGCTCTATTTGAGGGAACCTTAGCTGAATACAGAATCTTCGACATAAGGATCCTACCTACGATAGATTATGAAAGCGACCTTGAATGGATCTGCAGAAGCTTCGGCTTCCTAGAGCCCAGAGACAAACAGAAAACTGCCTACCGAATCTTCAAAGAGATAGTTGAGGCCGCGAGGACAAACAAGGGGTTAACAAGCGACGAGCTTGCCCAAAGGCTTAACTTAACTAGAGGAACGATAGTTCATCACCTAAATAAAATGATAAAAAGCGGCTTAGTGATCCATCAAGAGGGACTCTATAAACTTAGGGGAAGAAGCCTAAGAAACACAGTTGAGGAGATACAGCGGGACATTACCCGTGTGCTTGAAAACATTCACAAAGTGGCTGAGACGATCGATCGGACATTAGGCCTCTTCTTTAGACAAGAAGAGATATCCACTAGGAAATGAGTCTCAATCCCTGAGAGACGACTAAAAATTTGATCTGCCAACTCCGCTATAGCAAGTCTTGACTAAAACAGGAGAATGCTTAGGATCGAGTCTAAGGCCCAAGAAAGAATTGGATTACCATTCACCTAACTTTTTCTTTGCTTAACGTATCATGGTCCTTAAAGTTCCGCTGAATGCCAGACCTTGTTGACAGCTTCGCTTACTTTGAGAACAGCCTCACGAATCGGCATTTCCCTCAGTTTCTTATCGAAAGGTTCAGGGGTAACAGGGCCGTCATACCCTATTTTTCTTAATGCCTTCAGAAATCCAGTTATATCGATTATCCCCGTTTCCCCGGGCAAGCACCTAACGTTATCGATTTGTTCATCTATCGGTATCCCCGCAGGAGCATCATTGATGTGGACATAAACCACATCTTTTCCCTTCAGCCCTAAAATCTGATCTATAGTCCCATAAGACGTGTACCAATGCCAAGAGTCTAGCAATAATCCAACATTATCTGCTCCCACCGCTTCGAGAAGATCAAGCATCCCCCTCATATCATGAATAAACTCGTATTTATGGCCGAGACGCAACGTTTTAGGCGCTATGAATTCAACTCCCAATCGACAATTATACTCATTTAAGAGATCAGCTACAGCCCTTACTCTTTCCACATGAAGGCTAAAATTCTCTTTAAAGGGTAGCTCATCCGAGAAAGGTATCACCCAAGTATATGTTCGAAGGCATCCAAGCTCCCGTGCCTTCTCAGCGATATCAGGGAGCCTCTCAAGTCCTCTTTGAAAGTCCTTCTTGTCTCCGCTAAGCCTGATGGGCAATACCCATCCGCCCCACCTCAACCCCTTCTCTTCTAGGATTCCATTCATCTCCGCTGCGGATTTCTTTTCCAAAAGGCTCATCATCTCCTGAACGTTGAGATCTATCCCTTCGAACCCTCCGAGAGATGCTAGCTCCACTGATTCATAGAACGATGCTTTGAAGCCTAAGGCGTCAAGATTTAAATTTTTAAACATACCCTGCTCCCTGCTCTTCATTTCTAATAGCGCTAAATATATATTACAATAGGAAAGATAAGAATGAACATTTAGAAATCGAAAGATTATGACTTTCAAAATATCCTGTCTGAGTCGACACGTCCCTTTCAACATGGCGCAATGGAGATGACTTACACAAAAATTTTGTCGATGAGACATTGTTAGAGAAGGTGTCTAGGGTTGGGCTGTGAAATCAAGATACTTGAGAATCTTAAGCTTAAAGATCCGATACTGGTAGAAGGGCTTCCAGGAATAGGACTCGTAGCTAACATAGCAGTTGCTTTTCTAATTAAGAAACTGAAAGCAAGAATTCTCGGCGAGATTAGATCCACCGCCTTCCCAGACATTTCCGTTGTAGAAAAAACGGGGGTTCTAAAATCGCCTTTTTGCCGTCTCTACTATTATCAAGGAAAAAATCATGGAGAACGAGACCTCATTCTTCTATATGGAAACGCTCAAGCTCTTACACGCCAAGGCCAATATGAACTTTGCAGCGCAATTTTAGATGTCTCTGAAAAATTTGGATGTAAATACGTCATAACTTTAGGGGGATATAGACCGGGAAAGAAAGTAGAAAGACCGAATCTTTACTACGCAGCTTCAGATCCAGAAACAGCAAAGACGGCGGCATCCCTAGGCGCAGAGATTCTCAGCGGGCAGATCTACGGCGTAGCTGGGCTTCTCGTCGGATTAGCGGCTCTTCGTGGAATGCGAGGATTCTGTTTACTTGCTGAAACTTCTGGTGACAGACTGGATGTGGCGGGTGCTCGGGAAGTATTAAAGGCGATCTCAGGAATCTTGGGATTGAATCTTGATTTAGAGGAATTGAAGGATTCTGAGGATCTAGCAGATTTTCTCGCTCCATTCGACTTCGGAGTTTTAGCAAAAAAACAGATGAGAAAAACCCCTAGACCGAGGCCTAACTGGTTCGTCTAGGCTCTTATGATTTTTGTGATGCGTACGGAAGCATTTGATGTTCAACTTATTTTTGTGGAATACATCAACACGATCCAAAATCGTATTATGTTTACAAAAATAAAGAATCAAAGATTACGCATAAGCTAATTAGGCAGATGCTAAATGAATATTATCCTGTGGTGATTTATTTGAAAGTCGTAATAATCGGCGCTGGAAGCCATGTCTTTGCTAAGAATTTGATCACAGATATTCTGTCCTATCCTGAGCTTAGGAATTGCACGATTTCATTGGTGGATATTGACGAGGAAGCTCTGGAATTAACAACAGCCTTCGCAAAGAAGCTGATAACTCAGCATAAACTTGAGACTAGATTGGAATCTACAACTGACCGAAAGACCGCTCTGGAAGGAGCCGACTATATCATAGTCTCGATTAGAGTTGGAGGTTTAGATGCTACTAGGCTGGATATAGAGATCCCTGCAAAATACGGAGTAAAACAAGCAATCGGAGATACCATAGGGCCGGGAGGAGTATTCTACGCCTTGAAGCACATACCTGTCCTTTTAGACATCTGCCACGATGCTGAAGACTTGTGTCCTGACGCTTTGCTGATTAATTACACGAATCCAATGGCCATGCTCTGCTGGGCTATGAATGATTATTCAAAGATCAAAAATGTTGGACTTTGTCACAGCGTGCAGGGAACAGCCGCTGAACTTGCAAGATATCTAGGTGCACCTTTAAATGAGATATCTTACTGGGTTGCTGGAATAAATCACATGGCATGGTTCTTGGAGCTAAAATGGAAAGGGAAGGATGCCTACCCGCTTCTCAGGGAGAAATTTAAAGACCCGAATGTATATTCCCGACCTGACGCTCATTGGGCGGGTGCGGATATTGTTCGAGTTGAGATATTCAAAGCATTCGGGTACTTCAATACTGAATCAAGTCAGCACATGTCGGAGTATGTTCCCTACTTTAGGAAGCGGCCTGAACTCTTTGAAAGATTCAAGCTTATCGATCCAGTTAAAAGATTGGAGGTTATGGAAGAAAGACGCAAAAAACGAGATGAACTGATGAAACAACTAATACAAAGCGATGAGAAAATACCGCTTCGCAGAAGCAGGGAGTACTGCTCAGCCATAATACACTCGATGGAGACCGGCGAACCCACCCGCATAAACGGGAATGTGAAGAATGAAGGGTTGATTACGAATCTGCCCCGCGGCTGCTGCGTTGAAGTTCCATGCCTCGTCGACAAGAACGGAATCCACCCATGCTATGTCGGCGACTTGCCACCTCAATGCGCTGCTCTCAACAGAACGAACATTAACGTTCAGGAATTAGGGGTCTTGGCTGCTGTGGAGAAAGATAAGACGTTAGCTTTTCAAGCGATCCTTCTTGATCCGCTTACAAGTTCGATTTTGACGATAGATGAGACGCGGAGAATGGTCGACGAGATGTTTGAAGCTGAATCTAAATATCTGCCGGGTTTCAAATAGAACATAATTGATCATCTATTCCTTTTTTGGCGGCTTCAAAAATAAAAAGGGAAACATTTGGATCCGAAGATCAGTATAGATATCAGAATTATTCCCCTTGAGATTCCCGCAAGAACTGTGAGTAAACTCTTTGAACTCTCTCCGCAGCTGGACCTGAGCCCTCAACTACTCCTTTCTCTGTAACTTTTACTCTATCCATAACCCAGATGAAACCTTCTTTCTCATAGAGCTTAACCATTCTCGGAAAGACCCGTTCAAGCCTCTCCGCTAGTCCCCTCAAATCAAAAGCCTTTTGAGCGGATAAAATACGTGCAACAGTGTTTCCGCTGATCACTATTCTGGGAAAAAAGCGTGACTCAGAGTCTTTCACGTCTGAGATTATTAAGTTTAGATTCTCCGGATTCACGCCTATCAATGTTCCAGTGTATGTTTTATTGTCTGTGGTGACGACTGTTACTGTAGTATCTATAAGCGCGGCGACTTCGCTGTTAAATCTCCTTTGAGCCATTGACATTTAGATCAGCCCAGTCATATTTTGTATAAGAGACTTATTATCTTTCCTAGTCTCTCTCCGAAAAATCACCGTGGCGAATCTGCTGTTTAAGACTCATAATCGTATTCGACGGGACATCTTTATACACAACGATGTTAGGTCCAATCCAACTGTTGCAGCCGACTTTTACACCCGGCATAAAAAGTACGCCTACACCGGTCTTCACATCATCGCCCATGACAACGCCCATTTCCTCTCTGCCGGTGCTAACCATTTCGCCTTTAACTCTCATCTTGATGGGCTTTCTGTCGAAACGATAATTAGCCGTGATTGTTCCAGCTCCGAAGTCACAATCCTCCCCTATGACGCTGTCAACTACATAAGATAAAGGCCCAATATGGACATCATTCATCAGAATGCTATTTTTAACCTCAGCTCCATTCCCAATCCTAACTTTTCTTCCAACACTCGTATAAGGTCCAACGTAACAGTTCGGCCCAACATCACTCTCTTTCCCTATATATGCTGGTCCTTCAATATAAGTGCCAGAACGAATCCTCGCTTCTTCCTCTATAAAGACTGCTCCTTCAATATGCGCCCCTCCTTCGACTCGCCCTAAAACTCTAGGCTCAAGATGCTTTAGGACCCGCATATTTGCGTCTAGAAGATCCCACGGTCTTCCAACATCAAGCCAATGATCAGCTGAAACCTTCGCAGCGAGAACCGTTTCTTCATTCTCTATAAGCAGCCTGATCGAATCTGTTATCTCCTGTTCTCCTCTCGGCGATCTCTCTGTTCGCTTTATAGCTTTAAATATTTCAGGTGAAAAGACGTAGACGCCTGCATTAATTTGTCTGCTGGTTATCGTCCCAGGCGTAGGTTTTTCAACGATCTCTACGACTCTGTTCTGAGTTGTTTTGATTACCCCATAACGCTCAGGATGCTCCACTTCAACGGTTGTAAGAGTAGCCGCAGGAGATTCCCTCAAGTGAAGATCTAAAGCTGATCTAACAACTTCAGAGCTTATCAGCAGGTCTCCATAAGTCGCTAAGAAGTCTCCATTCACATAGTCTTCAGCTAATGCGAATGCATCTGCTGTTCCCCCGGTCTCTTTTTGGCGAATATATTCGATCTTTATTCCAAGATTTGAGCCGTCTTCGAAGTATCCCTTAATCTGATCGGATTTATAGTTGACAACGAGCAGAGTCTCTTTTATACCTGAGTCTCTCAATGATAGGAGGTGATGTTCAAGAAGCGGTCTCCCGCCTATTGGAATCATGTGTTTAGGACGTGTCAATGTAATAGGACGTAATCTTCGACCTTCCCCTGCAGCTAAAACAACCGCCTTCAAAGTTTTTCACAGTAATAAATCCGCCAGAAAAGTTATAAAATTAAGTATGTGGAGATAGGGGGATCTGAGAAGAAGCAAAAGTCATCTTGCAAGTCTAGATACAAGTTTTGCTATTCTCGTCCCAAACTTTCTACATCGATCTGCTTCTTTAGCATCTGGAGCTCCGACAACGGCTAACCCATAATGCTGGTTATGTGGATTTCCCTGTATGATCATGCCGTGAATGAGAAACGCCTCGAGAATTGAGAGAATAGTCGTTTCAGCTCCCGAAGCAGTTCCACCTGAAGACGTAAATGCAGCGCCTACTTTTCCTTCAAGCTTACCGTGGACCTTGACGCTTTCGTCTAGCAATCTCTTTATCTTTGCACTCATTAACCCGTAGTATGTCGGTGAACCGATGATTATTCCGTCTGATTTTAAGAGATCATCGAGGGAAACATCGTCTACTCTCTTGAGGATACATTCTATCCCTTCGACCTCTTTCACTCCCTCAGCTACCAGTCTAGCCGCCTTTTCAGTATTTCCCGTTTCAGAGTCATAGACCACGAGAACGGTTGCCATTCTAAATTGTTCACCCCCCGTTTTTTCATTAAATCAACGTAGAAGTCGAAAATCTTTATTATAGATTTCTATGAGGAGAGAATGAGACGTCTAAATTTTTATCTCTCTGAATGATCAGGCTGAAGATGAAACTTCTGGTTCGCAATGCACGTCTATTTGATCTATCTTCTCATCAAGCGCCCTTATTTTGTTTTCAATCTTTGTGGCGATTTCATGAGCCCTTTTCAAGGAGAATGATGGATCAACAGTACAGTGAAGAGAGATGCTGTATTTTCCATTCCGCCATAGAAGCTGGATGTTATGAAGCAAGATGACTCCGGGAATGGTCTCACCAATCTCCACTATCTTTCTTTGCAACAAATTGGCTGATTCAAGTCTATAGACAGATTCGGAATCTTCTGATGCCGGCTCGAGATGGGTGATGACTGAATCAACGCTTTTTATTTTGTTTCTTATTTGTTCTTCTAATCGTGACGAGATTTCGTGAGCTTGGGATATTAAAACTTCAGGATCGATTTCAACATGGCATGAGATTGAAAGCTTTCCTGAAACATTTCTTAGAATTATGTTATGTATATTCCGAATCCCAGATATTTCCGGGGAGATGCTTCGAATCATCGTGGTAAGATCTTCTCCAATGTGAGGCTCAGTATGTATCAGAATATCCAAACCGGGAAGAACCTTTGATATTTTATTTTCTATCTGAGATGCGATCGAGTGTGCTTGATAGAGAGGCATCCCGCCGGAGAGCTTCACATGCGCATCTACGAAAAACTTTGATCCGGCACGTCTCACTCTGAGGCGATGAACAGCCGAGTAGAAGGAGAAGGGCCTCGATGATCGCTGCGGTTGACTCGGATTTTTTCATGGCCATACATGTGTTTCTCGTCGGGGGGGCTTACTGCTCTCTTTCACAGCGATGAACATGATTATTGACGATATGAAATCGATTAGAGTATTAGGTGAGCTTGAAAGAAGCCCTAGGCTGTTTGAGAGCAGCCCGCCAGCAACTTCTATCAAAGCGAGGGAAGCACCCGCGAGGATCCCCCTCTTCGCAGCGGATTCGCTTGTATGTCGATTCTCTACGCGCATGGTAGGAACATTTGCTCATCGGCTTAATCTATAAAGTTTTTTCTTTTAGATGAGATGGAAAATGTTTGATTTGGGAATTTCAGGAGCATCAGATGAAGATAGGATCCTTTATTCAAGATGTTTTGTTCTTCGGGGTCAATAACTGTTGGAATGGCTGTTTCAGATTTTGAAATACTTTTTCCGCAGTGTCCCTTAATTATCAGCATTTACATTTATTTCAGCGGTGATTTGAAAGTGACGAAGAGCCGTCAAGCTGCAACGCTTTTCCTCCTGTCGATGCTTTTATTCTCAGCCGCTCCGTTTCTTGTATTTGCCGCTGAAGATGATGCAACAGACCAAACTGAAGATGCAGTAAATACGAAGCCGAATGATTTTGCCATCGCGTTAAGAGCGCAAAGGATGCTGGAGATCGCAAATAGAACTGCAATGCGCATCGAGTTCTTCATAGAAAAGATTTACGATAATGAGACACTCATAGGAGTGCTTGAAGACGACGGATTGCTCAGCGACCTTGAAGGAAATGTTGCACTCTTCAGGAATGCGACAGATCTTCTAGACGAGGCCTCCGCAGCAATAAACGCAAGCGATTACGAAGGCGCGATCGCGAATGTCACCGAAGCTATGAAGACCTTTAGAGAAGTTTACAGAGCAATCCACCGCATAATAGGAAAGCATGTGGCTGCCTTGAATAACAGTGGAATTGCACGGGGACTAATAGTCGCAATGCAGCGAGCCCTTGACAGAATTGAACGGATAGAGATGCTTCCTCTTATTAACGAGAACGTCACGAGTCTCTTGAACGAAGCAAAACAATATCTAAACATAACAGCCGCCAAGGAGATGCTTGCCGAGGGCAACGTAACAGAGGTCGCTCATAACCTCGCTCGAGGGAATCAATTGATCAGCCAAGCCTATCAGCTTCTTAGGAAGGAAGCTAGAATGATGATCTGGAAGAGAATGGATAGGTTTCTAAACAACATGGAGAGATCCAGTCGGAGAATACTGGTGAAGATTGCGCTGGCTAAGAAGATGGGAGTCAACGTTTCAGCTGTCCTCGAGGAACTCGGCTATAAGAACGAAACAGAGTTCAAAGAAAACCTGCTGAAGATGATTATGGCAGCACGCGGTAAAGCTGAGAATATCAAGAAGACGTTGCTTGAGCTCCAGAAAATAAGCCAAACCTTCTGGAGAATGGATAGAGCCCTGACGAAGCATCTGCATCAGTGGAGAAGTCATGAATCTTGGGGCGGTCAGAGCCAAAGCCAGAGTCAATCTCAGAAACAGAATCAGACAGAGAATAAACCTGGAAACAGCGGAAGAGGATTGGGGAAAGGCGGCAGTAGCGGTAATAGGCACGGGTGGCCATAAGGTCGATCTAACATATATTTTTCCTGCCTTTTTTAAAGAATCATCTTCGAATTCCTTTTACTCTTTTTATTATCTTATAAAAAAGTAATAAGCAACTTCTCTACAATTTAGTTAACATGGATTATACCAAAATAGTCATAATTGGGGCGGGTAGCCATTTTACCTTAGGCTTATTCGGGGATCTCTTTAGGGTTAATGATCTGTGGGAAAGCGAGCTTGTTCTAATGGACATTAACGAAGAGAAACTCAATATAATGAAGAGAATAGTTGAAAGGAGCGTTAAGCGCGAGAAAGTGTCACTCAGGATTAACGCCACGGATAATCTTGACGAGGCATTGGAAAATGCGGATTTCGTTATTATAACCATTAGAAGCGGAAATCTAAGAACTCTAAAAGAGATCATTGAGGTTCCTTTGCGGCTTGGGACAGTCGAAATAGTCGGGGACACTGTAGGCCCAAGTGGCATACTCAAAGGTATTGTTGAGATGCCGGCAATCATTAACATAGCTGAAAAGATTAGAGATCTCTCTCCGCATGCTCTTGTAATGAACTTTACAAATCCCATGACTCCCATATGTGAAGCCATCGAGAAGACCGCAAAGATAGAAACTGTTGGTCTTTGTCACGGCGTTCACCACATACGTAGACTCGCATCGGAGATTCTGAGGATCCCCCACGCAGAGAAATTGGATGTTGAGGCAGCCGGGATAAATCATTTCACATGGACTGTGGATATGAGGTATGAAGGCGAAAGTGTATATGCGGATTTTTTGAATGCCCTCTTCTTAGAGAAAAACGAAGAGGCCATAGTTAATCATCCATATCTCATCGGAAGGGATCTTTACAAAGTCCTCGGGGTTCCCCCAACCCTAAGCGATAGACATACTTCAGAGTTCTTTCATTACCTCTATGACTGGATTAACGATCCGAAATATGGGCCGATCTTAAAGAGAATCAGCGGCTTCATAGATTACGAGAATAAGACTCTTAGGAGAGAGATTGCCGAGGACGAGAAAGAAAGGATGCAAAGACTCCTACGTATGGCTGAGGGTCGAGAAGAGATCAAGATTGTTCCTTCAGGAGAATATGCAATGGACATAATTTCAGCTGTAAAAAATAGGAGAGAGACGAGGCTCTTGGCGGCGAATATACCGAACAATGGGGCTTTACGAGATGTATCATCGGAGCGATTTGTTGAGGTGCCTATTCAAGTAAGCGAGCAAGGCTTAGTCCCCGTCAGAATGTTTCAGCTGCCCAAAGCAATCACAAGCATGCTGAATCTGCATCTTGATAAGTTCCAGCTCCTCGTAGATGGAATCCTTGAAAAAGAAAAGAATCTCATCGTACAGGCGATTGCGTTGGATCCTTTAACCCCATCACCTGAGAAAGCTGAAAAAATCTTTAGCACATTCATTAAACATGTTTCATTGCAAAATTATTTCTGATGTAGAAAGTTTTCCTTCAGAGGTTTATTACATTCATAAATGAAGTGATCCTAACGGTCGAAAGCATGATTTCTTTCTTAGTAATCTTTTAATGCTGAATCGAATAACAAATAGACGAGTCGAAGATTAGGCTTGGACGATGCATATCAATGGAAATAGATAAAAAGCAATTCAAGAAGATGTTTCCTAACTTGGCTAGGGAGATGAGCGACGAGGATAATCGAGTAACCATCACATCTGTCAGGTCGGATATCGAGTCAGGAGAAAAGATCGTTTCCAAGAGCTTTCGAGGATACAATCCAGATGTGATAGATTTTCTGAGAAGATGTGATAATGAGGAGCAAGCAAACGAGATAATTGATTATCTTGAAGAAAGAAAGGAAATCAGCGAGAAGTACGCTTCTCACCTTAGAAGGCAGCTCAAAGAGAAGGGAATAAGAAGCTTCGGATCCAAAAAAGAAGATGGATACTATCTTAAACAAGCCGGATACTAGATCATCTCTATCTAGGCATGCATATTACTTCTCTAATCTTCACCGCGGAGAAATCCTTAGATGATCTGATGACAATAGCGGTGTCAGCGCCTCTTGAAGACCCAGCGAGCGAGATGACGTCTATTCCTTCTTTCAAGACTCCTCTGCGGCAAGCAATCACCACATCTTCAACTGAGACCTTCATGCCCTGTCCGAACCGTCTAAAGGCAATCTTCATTTCCTCTGGGTAATGATAATCCGTCTCCTTGCTGAAAATCACTGGGATTCCTTTCTCCCGGGCAGTTTTCATCGCATCTACGGAAAATCTTTCCCGGCCTATCCCGACGATTATTAGCTTATTTCCATTCAGGACATCCATTGCTTTTTTAGCCGTGTTCCCTCTTGTCGAAGCCAAGACAACGGTTTCTATCCCTGTCTCCCCGGCGCGTTTCTTAACTAGCTCCAAGACCTTACATGTATTTTCTGAGCCGGGAGCATCAAAATAGACAATGCTTTTCTTAATCATCATTTTAGCCCTCCTTGGCGTATATCTGCAAAGAAAGTATTAAAAATAGATTCTTAAATGGTTGATTTCGTTGGGAAAGGGTATGCTGAGCCTTTCAGACATGCCATTTAAAGGGACATACTTAAAAGATGGAAATTAACATACTTTTCAAAACGTTACGTAGCCTAACGGTCTAGGGATGATAAAGTTGGATAGAAAGCATGTTGAGAAGAAGATTCTTTTCATCTCTGTAGCTTTACTGTTGATTCTTGCTGGTTCAAGGATAAGTCTCACCTATGGAGCTTCATGCAGTTCACACATTGTTAATCCATCTTTAATGTTTAATCCGGGCAATCCTGGATTAGCGGCAAATGAGACGTTTATGATTGATGAGTGGAGTAGAAGGATCAGTCTGGATGCTTGGGGCGGAATCTCAGGCAGCGATTATTACTCAATTTTTAACAATCAATCGGATGTGATTTCCCAGGTAACTTTTATCTTACCAGCTAACGCCAGCGACATTTCCGTTCAAGACGCGTATGGAGACTATTCTAAGACCAAAATAGACACGTCTCCTCAAGAAGACCACATTAAAATCGATATCTTTTTAAGAGAACCATTAAAACCGAAGGAAAGAAATGAATTCTTAATAACATATAAGCTTCCGTCAAGCAGATTCATCAGTCAAAAAAGCTGGCAAGATTACACGTTGGAGTTGAATTTAGTCAAACCTGAAAATTGGATTGTAAAAAAGTTTTCATTGATTATCTCTCTACCTGAAGGAGCGGAACTGAAAAGCTTCTCAAATGCGAATTACAAAGTTGAGCGGCAAGGATTATCCGTAAAAGTTATCCTAACAGAAGATAATCTCGTAGAATTTCAAACCTCCCACATAACTTTGGAGTATCAATACTTCATTCTCTGGAGGATCTTCAGACCCTTAGTCTGGACGGGTCTAGCCGCTTTAATCGGCGCCGCATTATTCTTTATCAAAAGGTTTCTGCATCCTGTAACCGTCGTCACACCTGTCTCTCCGAGCATCCTGAAGAAGTTCGTTGAAGTTTATGAGGAAAAAAGAAGGCTCTCCGAGCAGATTCAATCTCTGCAGAAGCAATTCAGAAGCGGTAAACTCTCAAGAAGGAAGCTAAGGCTCAGAAAAAGATCTTTAGATCAAAGATTGGCGGTGTTGAATAAACGATTAGCGGAGCTTAAAGATCAGATAGTTACTGTGGCTGATCGATACAAGGAAATGCTGAGGGATCTTGAAACGGCGGAGGTCGAGATCGAAACCTTAAACATGGATATTGAACGTGTTGAAGTGAGGTTTAGGCGCGGGGAGATCTCTGCTGATGCTCGACGGAGATTAATGGATGAATACAACCGCATAAAGAGTCGAGCTGAAGGCAGAATATCAGAGATCCTTTTAAGGCTTCAAGAAGAAAACGTATAGAGATGAAGCTGCCTTTTTCCGAATTTATTTTCTGATTTTGAATCAGATTCCGAATAAAACAATAAAAGAATTCTTATAAGAAAAATGAAAACGCGTTTTAAGCATGAGTTTTCTGAAATTATCGGTCTTTTTCGCTTTGTCAGACTGTTTAAAGTCACAAGTTTTTGAATGTCGCCGAATATCCGCTTTGAACAGTTACATTAGGCTTATTATTCGAAGCTCTCGAAGAGTTGAATGACGGTGGTTTTCATCCGTTGGGCTAAGGGGACTCAAGTGAAAAGCAATCTCATTGTCAATGCTACTTGGCAGAGACTCTGCGAGTATCTGGGACTTTCAGAGTATGAAGCAAAGATTTACGTTTCTTTAATTGAGCTTGGACAATCGAAGGCGAGAACTCTAAGTGTTTTTAGCGGGGTTCCCCGAACCAAGGTATACAGCGTTCTCAAAAAACTGATCGATATGGGTCTTGTCACCGAAATTCCGGGAGAGCCTAGGAGGTTTTCTCCCACTCCGCCTAACGTTGCCTTGAGATCATATCTTCAAACATATCAAGATACTGTTCAAAGTCTCAGCTCCCTCATTTCAACGTTAGAGGATGCCTTCAGAAAAGCGAAGACACGGGAGAGCATGCGTCGAGGTTTAATGTGGACGATCAGCGGAAGAGAGGAGATCCTAAAAAAGATTCAAGAAATGCTGGCTAAAGCGAAAAAGTCCGTTCGGATAGTAACCAATGAGAATGGATTGATTCTCTTGTATAAGATGTTCAACAAGATGTTTGATGAATTAGTAAATCGCTCGGTGGAAATCAAGATCACAACCACTGATGGGCCTAACAATAAGCATCTAATTCGAGAACTCAAATATCTGTGCAGTATTGAAAAGACCGATTTCCATCTTCCCTTAATCATATTATCCATAGATGATGATCAACTACTCATGTCCTATCTCCAGCCAAATAGTTACTTTTTAAAATCTGAAAAGGACAAAGCGATCTTCTCCAATGACCCCGTGTTACGAAAGCTTGTCTGGTTCCTCATTGCTCAGATGACCAAATAGACTTCTCATTTTTTAATTGACAACATCTATATAATGAGTACGCGGGGGATGTCACTTATCCTCGGAGATTCTAGGTTACACTACTCTTACATAATCTAGACAAGAAACCAATCCAGAGGGGAAAGCATCTGCAGTCCGAGAAGAAACTAAAAAATGCCGGTCCATTGAGCTACGTTGATCTTTTAATATTAACCCTCACACAGCATGAGAAGGAATTATGTTTAATCATAGAAAAACTCGAAGAGATCTCAAAAAGACTTGAAGAAATAAGCCTCCAAATATCGGAAAACAGAAATCAAAACTCCAGTTAAAAATCGCCGCGGAATATTCAAATCATATAATATTGGAATTGACCAGTAATTTCATTCTTCCATAAAACTTTTATTCCGCAAAATGCCATTTCATTGAAATCTTAAAGGTGATCAATTTGGTTGAGGTAAAAGTAGACGTTGATAAATGCACTGGCTGCGGAACCTGCGTAGATGTATGCCCCGTCGGAGTTTTCGAATTGGTAGAAGGAAAATCCTCTCCAGTAAACATGGATGAATGTCTTGCATGCCATACATGTGAGTCTCAATGCCCAGAAAGCGCCATCGAAGTCATAGAGTAACTCCTTAAAGAGAATCATTTAAAGATCACAACTCCCAGAACCTCAATTGAGTCTCCTTCACCTCCTCAATAATTTTTTCTGCCATCCTCTGAGCTTCCATATTGAAGAAAGGACGATTATCTCGGATTTTAGCTTCCCCGCCCGCCATCCGAGATATAATCACTGGAATTATATTCCTCAAAAAACGAGTGCGATAACCACCCTCTAACACTGCTACGAGCCTGTCTCTGCTGATTATATGCGCTGAATTCATTATAGCTTGGAAGATCTTCGGATAAATATAGGCGGAGAGTGAAAGCTCACTGAGGGTGTCCCTGAAGTATCCGTCGAATCCTGCTGAAACCAAAATGAACAGGGGTCTGTATTGCCGAATTATCGGCATCACTATGGATTTTACTGCTTTCCAATAAGCTGAATCCGTCGTTCCGAAAGGAAGTGGAATATTAACAGTATACCCCATTCCTTCTCCTTTGCCAACTTCATGAATGAATCCGGATTCTGGAAATTCCGAAGGGTCCTCGTGGAGGCTGATATATAAGACTTCATCTGTATCGTAGAAGATTTCCTGCGTTCCATTACCGTGATGAGCATCTATGTCTAATATTAAGATGCGATTCAACGAGAATCTATCTATGAGATGCTTAGCGGCCAAAGCGATATTGTTAAAAATGCAAAGGCCGGAAGCATGAGCGCGGCTGGCATGATGACCCGGCGGCCTAGAGATAACGAATGCGTTCTTAAGTTCTCCTTTCATCACCATATCCACAGCTTTTATTGCCCCGCCGGCTGCGAGACGGGCAACCGTGAAGCTTTCCGGCGAGACTACTGTCCCGGTCTCTTCGTCTAAGAGTCCGCCTCCGCGTCTACAGAACTCCCTTATCATGTTGATGTATCTGGATGAATGCACCGTCTTAAGCTCGTCTAAGCTAGCTTGCAATTCGAGGTTCAATAAGGACGCATCGTTCGCTTTCTAACAAGCGAGACCGTTTGATTCCCCGCATAATAGCTCTTAATCTTGCTGGTGATTCTGGATGACCCTCCCCGGTTCTGTGAAGGAGATATCCTTGGGAGAATATTATCCCTGTTTTCTCCATTCTATCATCTCATGCATTTTTCGCCTATAGGTTAATAATAATCCTCCTTTATCTATTCCACGTTTACCACAAAGGCAAGTGAATCTTCACATTTAATGGTTAAATATGAAGAATACGAAATACCCATCAGCATATAGATTAAAACAGAGGCGACAAGCAATGCCCATTCTCCCCATAGATACAGGCCGCTACGGAACCCCTGAGATGCTTAAG
>PIYJ01000014.1 GCA_003601725.1 Candidatus Bathyarchaeota archaeon | reverse complement strand
GTTTTCTGATGAGGCGGAAACTCGTATTCGTCGAGATCTTCCCAATTCTTTATGGGATAATCGTAAACTTGCCCGTGGATACCGTCAACGGGTGAAGACCACACGGTTCCCCATTCATCTTTATGGATGCCCTTCCTATAATCGGGAGAAAGGTCTTCAGGTTTAGGTATGGAGAATTCAGACGGCCCGAAGTCCTGAGGATACTTGATAAATATGGCATTAAGCTTCTCACCATACTTTATCAAAGCCCCTGGAAGAGGAGAATGCATTATGGGCGCCCTATCTGGACTGCTTAAAGTGATAGCAGATATAACCCTCTCACGGCTTTTCAACCTTTAGCCTCCCTTTTTTGCCATAATAAAATCGTTCTATAGGAATGGCTTAATAATATCTCTGTACCTCTCCGTGAGATTCTGATCCGCCTCACGCGTTTTGATGTATTCGAACCGGATGACGGAGATCCTCAATCCGGCCGATCCGGAGTCTCCTATACCTGATAAAATTTCTTCATCCGTGTTTTAGGACGGTTAACGGCGCCGTAAGGGGTACTTCCCAAGCCTTAACCCAACCTCCAGCATCGCCTTATAGTTCTCTATCTTCATGTAATTCGTTATAGAATTCCCCGAGCCGAGGGCATATCCCCCGTCCCTCGCGCACTCACTGATTGTCTTAGCTACGTACTTTCGCAGCTCATCCACTGGAAGGCGGCAGAGTTTGTCCACGTCTATCCCTCCAAGGATGGCTATTCTATCGCCATACTTCTTCTTGGCTTCGGTTACGGGCGTTATGTTATCTTGGAAGGAGTGTCTGGCATCTATCCTCACATACTCGATGAGAGCCTCCATTATCTTCTCGAGGTTTCCACAGGAGTGAAGGATGAATGGCTTACCATGCTTATGAGCTAAGTCAACGCATTTTTTCTGCCATGGGAAGACGTATCTCCGTAACTGCTCACGTGAAATCATCGTCCCAGACTTGTAGCCCAAGTCGTCCCCCATCCTGAGAACCCCCACCTCCTCGATCTCAACTATACGCTTATCTGTCTCAAGAATGAGCTTGCCGACCATGTTGAACATATCCTCGATGAGCTTAGGGTCCCTATAGAGGGCTATCGAAAACGGACGAAGCCCCATGATCCATGCGACATGCTCGAAGACTCCTCCCGCAACCCCTGAGACAAGCCCCATATCCTCCGGCAGCATCTTGCATATCTCCTCGATTATCGTTAAGTCAGCTGCCTCCTCGGGGTCGGGCCAGGGATACTTCTCGAAGTCCTCCCTCGTCTCGATCGTCCCTTTTGTCTCGTCGACCCACGTTCGTATCCCCCGCGATAGTTGAGCAATATCCGTACCCTCACGGATGTTAGTTCGAACAATCCTAAGTGGAGCCTCAAACGGGACGTAATCGTAACCCATTCCACGGTAGAACTTTATCAGAGCCTTCGCGAAACGTCTAACCCTTCTCATAATCTTTGGTCCCTCTTCCTTCAGGCGTGCAATGCCCGGATCGTAGATTTCGAGCTTCGTGACAGGTTCTCCCGTTATGGCTTCGATGACCTCGTTATCGACCAGATGCTCATAGAAGGGGAGGCGGTCAGGCTCTTCGTTCCATAGAACCTCAATCAGCCTATCGAAGTTGTGTTTTACATCGAACATTCCACGAGTCTCCAATAATATTATTTTACTAACTGTGAACCCGCCTAAAAGTTAAGGCTAAGAAAACATAAATTAGATTCAGCGCGATACGAGGATTTTAGCTACATTAAAAGGCAAGGTCTGTACGTAGCTGTGGATTCTATGAAACGGAAATAACTCTTCATGATTGAGGTAATGGATTGTCTGGGTTACTCCAAGGTTTGTTTATGAATGATTGCTATGTATTGTGCACCGTCGGAGTCGATGAATCTCTTGATTTTCCATCCTGTTCCTTTTAATATCTGTTTCATCTCATCCTTCGAGACGATCAGGTAATCAAACCAGTCTGTAACGTATTTTTCGAATCTAATTCTTATCCTCAGCTGACCGGGCATTCTCCCTCTTTTCCGGTTAAATTCGTGATATTCAAGATGAGCCGGGTTCTCAGTCTTATATGGGTCTCGGCTCTCAGCGATGATTAAGCCCTTTGGGCTTGTTATTTCGTAAAGCTTTTTCAGCAGTTCCCTTGCTTTCTGGGGGCTTCCGAAAAGTCCGAAATTGTTTCCCAGCATGAGCACTGTGTCAAATGAGTTGGGAGCAAATTTACCTATTTCATCGATTGACATTACTCTCGCTTTCTTTAATCCTCTAAGCTTGCAAACTTTAATTGCAAGTGGAGAATTGTCTATTCCAAGAACGTCGAAGCCCCTATTTTGAAGATACAGCGAATGTCTCCCCGCTCCGCAACCTATATCCAGAACTCTGCCCTTAACGAATTCCATTGCCTTTTTCTCGTAATCCACCCACTCTTCATATTCAGAAAAATAAAGCTTCGGCCCGCTTGAAACATCGAAGTAGCCGTCATCTCTTTCCACAATTTCAAAGCCAGCTTTCCTTTTGAAATATGCCCAGACCTCTTGGCCGCAAGCATCCTTCTCCGGTTCCATGATCTGAAAGAGAAGCCTAAACGAATAAATCTTTACTTCTTTGAGATCGCCGCAGAATCGGGAAGGAATAAACATATTTATGATTCATTCATTTTTTAAGAAAATTAAAATCTAATATTACGGTTAACCGTTGAGGAAGTCGAGATTGAATGGAAAAACGACTATTTACGTGTCGCTTCTCATCGGCATACTCGCCGTAAGCATAATTGTAGGAATAGCTCTTTTGAGAGTTCCTCAAGCTCCGGCTGAAGAGCAACGTGAAGAATCTCCGCAGCCGTCGAAAACATCCGAGGAGGAACAATCCAATCAGACCGTAGTCTCGGTAGTCCCGGTTACACTTGAAGATTACGATTGGAGTAAAGGAGCTCCCTCATGGGAAGTCTTGAATAATACGGCTGAAAACTTAACGCGGATAGAAATTGATTTCTTGAAGGGAGCAATCTCAGCTGGCCTTTTCGATCCGGGTCCATTCCGTCCTGTTAACGAAACAGCGATAGAAGAGAACCTTTTGATGAAGCAACGATTAAACGCAACTGTCTATGCAGCTAGGTTCATGCTGGTGTACAGAGACGGCGAATTCTACACTCTCGGATCGGAAACGCGTGACATAGATAGATATCTCAGAGCGGTGATGGCTGACTGCATAATGGCTAAGAAAGCGGGGTTAGCGGTTCATCTAAGCGCAAGCTTCTTTTCTGAATCAGGTTTTAAAAGCGTTGATGAGCTTCGCAAAGCACTAGATGATTGGCAGACGATAGTTGGAAGGCTTGCGGGGCTCTCTGAAAGATACAAGTTTGAGTTCTTTAATCCCTTCGGTGAGCTTGATCACTTCTTGAGGGTTGACTGCCGACTGAAGATGTCTGAAGAAGATATTATAAAACTCGTTAATGAGTATCATTCAAAATATGCCTCAACCGTCAGATCAGTCTTCAAAGGAAAACTCGTCACGCAGCTCGGGGATGCTCATCCAATATTCCGAGACAGCCTTTACGCCTATAATCTGTCATGCGTCGATCTCGTAGGCATCCTGGTTGGATCGAAGATCTCCCTTTTCGACGAGGAGAGATTCGGAAATGACCTTCTGGAAACCGCTGGCATAATGAGGGAGCTCTGTCAAAGATGGAACAATAGCTGGTACATCAGCGAGGTCTGGTTCTACGATGACAAGCCAGCTACGGAAGAGAAGCTCAAGAGACAATCCGAATGCTTCGAGTCTCTCTTTAAGGTTATACGGCATCTAGACCCGTCAGTTTACCGGGGACCAGTAGGCGTGTTAATTATGAACTGGAATCTACGTGAAGACAAGATCTTCGCCGACATCATCAACAGACCTGCAGAATCAACAATAAAGGAATTCTTTTCATCACCCATCTGGAGAGCTCCTTCAGAGGAAACAGTTCTCAAATATCCGAGCGCTGAAGTCACTTGGCTCCCTGACGATGTATGGGCGGATATGGGCGTGGCAGGCGATGCTGACCGTATAGCCTACATGGCCTCCGCAACTATTGATGAGGTTTCAGAATGGTACAAGCAAAAGATGGCTGAATGGACTCTTATTGATGAAGACTTCTTCTCTGATGAGAACCAAAACTTCAGCCTAAGATATCTTTTATTGAAGAAAGATGATCAGGGAGTCTACATATTCGTAATGAAAGACCCCCACGTCCCAGCAGGTAAAATCGTGATAGGAATCGCGTCTGGACCGTGGGAACTGCTTAAAGAATGCCAGCCGATGATGATGAGTGAGACGGCGCCAAAGGAAGGAGAGGGGGCATTTTTCCAGGTTGAACCTCCCTTCACGCACCTTCCAGAGCTAGGCGAGGGATCTGTGGTCTTCACTGTTAGCCCAGTGGAACTTGAAGCGATAGGACGGGTTGAACCTCTAGGAAGGATGAACGCTCCTTCTGGGCATGTGATACCGACAGAGCATGGAGGCTTCATCCTTAAGAATCCAGCCTTGGAATATCAGCTTCGCGCCCCAGCTGACGGCATAATATTCGAGATAATGTACAAGCCGGAATTCGATGATTACCAGCTGAGAATGGCTCATTCAAACACTTTCGTCAGCATCTTCGACCATCTCACGGGGCTGAGCGAAGAAGTAGAACAGGGCCTTCAAGAAGGGGAGAAGACAGGTGAGAATTCTTGGCGCGTTAAGATATACGTGAAGGCTGGCGATGTGATCGGAAAAGTTGGTGGGCATCCAGATCTCGTCGTTGGGTTTGACTGGGGCGTATACGACAAGGACGTCAATAATAGCTTCATAAATCCCGAGAGATACAATCTTAAGTACATATGTGGAACGCACTTCATTCCCTACTGCGAAGAATCATTAAAGGAGCAGTACTTGGCGAAGCTTCCGAGAACCGCTGAGCCTAGAATAGGCACTTTCTGTTACGACCAGCCGGGAAAGCTCGTTGGAAACTGGATCCTTGAAGAATTCGCCGAGGAAAACCCCGATGTTTCCTGGAAGGCTACGCTGGCATTCGCCTATGATTATCTTGACCCATCTAAGGTGCTTATAGGGATAGGCGGATACCTCGTTGAAGAACCCGCAACATACGTGATCCACGGTAACACGCCGGATCCGGCTGACGTTGATCCTTCCTCTGGAAAGATAGTTTATTATCTGGAGCCATACGATACGAATCCGGATGCTCCAAAGATCACTCTGCTGGTTCAAATGGTAAGCGATGATAGGATAAAGGTTGAAGCATTCAAAGGATGGATCAGCAGCCCGGAATTCACGGAAAACGCGTATTACTATACTAGATGAAAAACATGAATATCCATAGCTAGAGATGGATGAGATCGACTTTTTTTGAAGATTCTAACAAACATAACCCAAGTGCGTTCTTGAGAAGGGTTGACACGGCGTGATCTGCCCCTTGCCTTTCTTCCTTTTTCTTTAATAGCAGACTTGTTTTCCTCTCTTATTTTTGCGAGGAATTTTTTTCTTTAAATAGTTTAAAAATAGGCGGGGGTTTCCTCTTCTTTCTTCATGTTTGGGAAAAAATTCTTTATAAATGAAGTGATATTTTCGGATGGATTCGTATTATTTTCCTTCGTTTTCTAGGGAATGCGTATCTCTATACGTTCGTGACCGTGATTGTACGTTTCTCTATATCCCTTTTTTCCGCGTAAGTGTATATTTCTTAAATAATATTGGATATATTCTTCCGTGCCGCTTGTGAACTAAGTTTTTAAATTTTTCGCTCTTCATCTTTTATTCAAAACGAAGTCTCTTGTTGTCGTAAATGATAACGATTTGAAAGAATCTGTTTTAGGTTAATTTAGGTTAGAGAAGAAGCAATCTTTAGACAGGAGGGATCATTAAAGAACGATCTTGTATTAGGCTCCATAATCGTTTCAATACGTATAAATGAATATCCAAAAATTACAACAATCTTATTTATGAGCGTTAAATGATTATAACACGATAGACATGTACTGGAGGGAGACTCAGCATCGATAGGCTTTACAAACTTGCAATCTTCTTTTTGTTCACTATTCTTGTAACTGAACTCTTTGCGGATAATGCTCAGCCTCATAATCAAGCAGGTGTAAAAGGAACAGTTGTCGATGAGGATGGAAACCCCATTATCGGGGCAAATGTCACTATACTCTCTTTTGATACTCGCTATTATAGATATAGAGTATCCTTTGTAAAGATGGTGAAAACAGACTCTGCGGGGAGATTCTATACTTCGGTTGATAGAGAAGGGTCATACCTAATCTATGTTACCTACGATAATAGAAAGACCCCTGGTGTAGATTACGTTCCAGAGAGATGGCGCACTTGGTTATCATCGGATTCTATATCTTCACGCCGATTCGTTTTGAAGAAAGGCGCGTCCATATATCTGGATGGAGATATAAGACATGTCAAGACTAATAGAGCTGCTACTAGCTATCAGTTTATGATTTTGGAGCCGAAAGGCGGCGGGGAAGAATATTGGACGGGGCCAGTTAGGGATTATGGAAGCTCTTCGCATCTCGTTCGGTTTCTCGGTTTCGATGAAAGATTAGTCATAGTTCCGGCTGAAACTGAGGTTAAGCTCCGAGTAACAGCGAATTTTCAGGCGGGAGGATCTCAAACATTCATCGTGACCGGAAAGATTGGATACTTTAAGTTGCCACAAGGTGAGACTCTACATGTCGATGTTAGGGAATACAGCGTTATATCAAACATTGAATATGTAAAGGGAATATTGAATTCCGGCTTTTCCCTTCTTGATGACTGCCGAACCGCCGGTTTCCTAGTCGAGGCGGAGAGTGAGGATCTTTATAATGCTTATGATTCCGTTGAAGAAGCTCTCTTTTTGTGGAAGAAACAATTCTTCGATCAGTCCTTTGCGAAGGCACGAAGCGCATACATCCTAGCAGTAAGATCCGAAAGCACCCTTAAAGGATTAATCGAATCAAGCTCACAATCACTCGTTCCCGCGCTCATCCTTCTCCTAATTGTCGCTTTGGCCTCTGCCCGTCTCGTTACGGAAAAGTCTAACTTTTTAGAGATAACCACAGAAAATGGAAGATTTTCAATCTCTATCACTTTCCTTCTAGAAACAGCGTTCTATTTTCTTCTATTTACATTCTATTACTTCATATTCCCAGGATGCCGCCTAGTTCACAGGCTAACATACATTTCCATGGGCATCTTCATCTTCCTATTTGGAAAAGCTACAACTTTCCTTTTTCCCAGGCTTGCTCATGAAAAGAGAAGTGAAGATCAACCGATACAGCTCAAAAGTGCAATTGCAATGGCATTCTCAATGGGCAGCCGAAATCTCCAAAGAAGAAGGGTGAGGACATTGATGAACCTGATAAGCATCATGATCCTTGTCTTCGGGTTTATCACGTTAACTTCTATATCTCCCAGATACGGCCTCTCGATGATGACGATGAACTCCGTCTTACCAGTTGATGCGCTGCTAATTGAAGACTTGCCTTTAGGCGGAGCTCCGGGGGAATTCGTACAATTACCGGAATCCTTCCTTGAATGGTTAGAGTCTAATCCGAACGTGACCCTATTCTCTCCTAAAGCGGAAAATACGCCGGTCTACATGAATAATCCACTTGGACGATTATATTCGACGCGTGGGGAATGGAGGGAGGTACTAGGAGTCATAGGAATCATCCCAAGTGGAGAAGCGAACCTCACCAAGTTAAATCAAATAGTAAAGGAAGGAGATTACTTAAGGGATGACGATCCTAACGGGATCCTCGTAAGCTCTTCTTGGAAAGAATCATTGAATGTCAATGTAGGGGACAAACTTTACGGGTTCGGACAAGAATTTATCATTCGAGGCTTCTTCGACAGAGATGCCCTATCACGATTAGTAGACATCAATGGCGAGATATATCTGCCGTACTGTAAGGATCCTGATCCACAGAGTGCGGTTGGGAATCTTCCATGCCCACCTGAGAGCGTCATTATAGTAAATTATGAGAAAGCTCTCACCTTACCTGAAGTCTCTACATCACGCGTCGCCGTGCAGCTCTCAGAGATCAAGGGCTATGAATCCTTAGCTAAGATGATTGCTCTGATCTATGAATATAGAGTCTACATTTCGCATCCGAGATTTTTAACCGCCTACTATTTAGGCGAATATATAGAGGAGCAGGGAACTGGTCTTGTTCTTCCACTCATGGTCTTAGTTATGCTGAATATAGGGCTATCGATGTTCGCTAATGTTAATGAACGGAGAAATGAGATAGCTAGTCTGTCATCCATAGGGTTGAACCCAGCTCATATTGCTGCACTCTTCATCGCAGAGGCTATGATAATCGGATTTATCGGCGGAGGGCTAGGCTATCTTCTTGGAATTTCAGGTTATCGTCTAGCATTCTTACTGAGCGGGCTTCAAGTACGAGAGAAGGTTTCAGCTGAATGGGGAGTTCTATCCATTTTTATATCCGTCTTGACAGCGGTCGTTGCTTCTTTGATCCCTGCCTTACGTTCATCCACAATTGTGACCCCCTCATTATCAAGACAGTGGAGCATCGAAGAAGAAGAACTTCCAACAGAATCCAATAGACCTTGGGTTTTAAATCTACCCATTGTATTGATGGCTAAAGAACTTGAGCCATTCACAGCGTTTATAATCAAGCGTCTACAAAGAGATGAGCCTAGCTTCGTTGGGCAGATCAATCTTGAGAAAGAACCGTCTGAAAAAGGAATACTGAGAAAGATAAGTTTCGATTATTATCTCCCTAGGAAGGGAGGAAGAACAAGAAATAGCTTAATCATCCAAAAAGGAGTAGGGGGAGTATACGAGTTAAAGCTGATGTGCACCGCGGAGGACCCTTCTGTTCCTCAGAAAGAATCCGTGTATGTAACTGCTTCGTATGTTAGAAAGGTAATTCTCGAATGGAGCACAGCGGAATGCGAGGTGGCCACACCATTCGACCCTCATCTGAGCACACTTTATAATCTAGTTAACACTTATTCCCCCACTACGCTGTATGTAATATCAACTTATCCGGACACATATGACAAGATAGAGACATTAAAGGAAGCTCTTATTTTAAGGGGAATTCGGCCACCTAAATTCACAGTTTCAATCGTTAACCCTCATAACTTGACCCAAATAATGGAAGCCGCTAAAAATCTAGTCTCGAGAGCAGACATAGTATGCATCTCAGGAGAGAACGCTTCAATATGCTCTGCTTTAACCATGGAATCCGTCAAGCAGAAAAAGACCATCTGCTATGTAGTTGACAACCGACCGGTTGAAGAACGTATGAAAAAACCATTCCAAGAATTAAAAATAATTACTTTGTCATAATAATCGCCATTAAGAAAAAAACTAAAATAGTCCAAGCCGAGTTTTAGATTACTAGGTGTATATTTTGGATAGACTTAAAGTCGGCTTAATCGGATGCGGCGGCATAGCGAACGCCCATACAAGGGGACTAAATACCCTCCGAGAAATTGAACTAACGGCTTTTGCAGATATCGTTGAGGAAAAAGCGAAAGCTTTCGCTAAGAGATACGGCGGCAAAGCCTATACAGATTGGCATGAAATGCTGGATAAAGAAAAACTTGACATAGTCTATATATGCCTGCCTCCATTTGCTCACAGCGACGAAGTGATGATTGCAGCTGAAAACGGCATAAACATCTTCATCGAGAAACCGATCGCTTTGAACATGAGACTCGCAGATGAGATGGTGAGAGCTGTTGAAAAACATGATGTGAAAAGCCAAGTTGGCTATTGCTTAAGATTCGGAGCGGGCGTAGAGAAGGCGAAGAATCTCATCCAAAGCGGGGAAGCTGGCGACGTAGGCCTCGCAGTCGGATGGTACTGGTGTCACTTCCTCGGCGGTGCATGGTGGAGAGACAAAAGCAAAAGCGGCGGGGAAATCGTGGAGCAATCGACACATTTGTACGACACCTTCAGATATCTCTGCGGGGAAGTTGAGGTAGTTTGTGGATATATGAACAAGAAATTCTGGGTTGACGTTCCAGATCTCACAGTCGAGGACGTCTATAGCTCCACATTTAAATTCAAGTCCGGCGCCGTCGGAGCGATAGTTGCTACAACGTGGGGAGTCCCAAATCAGTGGTGGATCCGATGGTTGATGGCGACAAAGAACTATACGATGGAGTCTTCAAACTATAACAATCTAACTTTCACCAGCACCAAAGCACCCGTGAAGACACAGATGATCACAGAGGAGAGGAACGTCTATCTCCTTGAGGCTAAGGATCTTATCCAAGCGGTCTTAGAGGATAAGGAGACTAGGACCCCCATGAGGGAAGGAGCAAAAACCCTAGAGCTTACCCTTGCAGTGAAAAAATCTATGGAGACAGGGCGACCAGTAAATCTGCCTCTGGAAAGACAGTGAATCTTTGCATCCAAAAAATAGAGATCCAACATTTTTTATAAAAATTCACTGAGGAGGTATTTCCGGGTTGTCAAATTTGAAGATCTCGGTGATGCTGGCTTGCTTGAGGATGGACCCGTATGAGGGAATGAAAGAAGTAACGAAGATGGGGGTAAAAGGCATATCCTTAAGCGTAGGGTCAGGCCGCTTCGCACCTGACAATATGACCCGAAAAGATAGAAGGGATCTAGTTGAGCATATTCATTCATTGGGGTTAGAGTTATCCTCAGTATCAGCTTGGGGCGGCCAGGTAGATCTATGTGAAGCAGATAAAGGAGAAGAAAACGTAGCTTGGGCTAAGAAGATCATAGATCTAGCAGTGGACTTGGAGACTCCGATCTGGCAAGCCCATATAGGCGTGATGCCTCGTGAGACAACTAATCCCCGTTGGGAGACTCTTGTGAAGAATGTATCTGAGATCGCATCTTACGCAGAAAGCAGGGGAGCATGTTTAGCCGTCGAGACGGGACCGGAACCGCCGACTGTTTTGAGAAGATTGATAGAAACTGTGGGAAGCCCCGGGCTTAGGGTTAATTATGATCCTGCAAACTTGATCCTTTGGCCGGCGATATTAGCTAGGTTTTTCAAGAAACCATACGAAAAAGAGAAGGCCCTAAGGGAATTTATGCCAGTGGATGGAGTGAAGATACTTGGTCAATATATCGTTCACACCCACGCAAAGGATGCCATAGTAGAAGAGAACGGTCAACCAAAAGAGGTGCCTCTAGGAGAAGGGTGGATTGACTGGCCTCGCTATGTGAGGCTACTACGAGAACAAGGCTTTGAAGGGTACTTCGCCATCGAACGAGAGACCGGAGAGAACCCAGTGGAAGATATAAGAAAAGCAGTATCTTTCCTTCGCTCCTTATTAGCAGAATAACTCTTTTTTAGAAAAAATCTCCAAGTGAGCACTATTTCGAAGCGAGGTAAAGTAAAAAATCGGCATAACCTTTTTTGAGGAAGTTTTTAATAATTTCAGATGCACGTAGGATTCAAATCTAGGAGATTGTTGTTTTGAAATCTAGAGAGAGGATTATCCGGGCTTTAGAGTTGGAGGAGCCGGATACGGTACCTACCTTCGAGATGATAATAGATCCCGTGGATACTGTTAGAGCTATCTTGGGAAGGGAACCGATCTATGGAAATACAAGATATCTTCTTGAACTTCAGAGAGCTGGAAGATTATCAGATGATAAGATAGAATGGATTAACAAGCAGAGAATTAGAGACCAGTATGAACTGTATTCAAAATTGGATTTAGATATGATTCGTTATGGAGAGTGGAACTTCAAGCCGGCGGAATCTATAGAGAAGATCAGCGAGGACGAGTGGGTAATCAACGGGGTCAAATACGTCTTCAAAGGGGGGACTCTTTGGAGGAGAAACCCTGTTGAAACGGCCTTGAGAAAAGGTCCGGAAGCCGTTCTTGAAAAGATAAAAGATAACGGGAAGACTTGGATTGAAAATGCAAAGAACGCCCAGTTCCCGGGTCTTAAGTATTTAAGGAAGATAAACAAGGAAGAGAAGTTTCTTCTGGTTGGTGCAGGCAGCGTTTGGCTTGGGGGAGAGATTACTTTTGAGGAGTGGCCGATCTTTCTCATGTGGTTTTATCGTTACCCAGATGTGGTCGAGAAGATGATCAATCTCGTAAGCGACATAACAATCGAGCGTGCAAAGGCGGCAATTGATCATGGAGCTGACGGAATCTTAACATGCAATGATTTTGGCTACTCCAAGAGTACGTGGATTTCGCCTCAGCACTTCCGACGATTCATCTACCCCAATCTTAAACGAGCAGAAGATGTAATAAAAAAGAAGGGGTCATTTTTTGTGGTTCACTCTGACGGAAACAATGAGCCTCTCTTAGATATGTTCGTCGAAGCAGGCATCGATGCCTATCAATCCATAGATATTCTGGGAGGGATGGATTTAGCTGAAGTAAAGAGGAGGATAGGAGACAAGGTCTGCCTTATAGGAAACGTTGATCTTCAAATTCTCAATGAAGGCTCCCCGAACGATGTGAAGAAAGACGTGGAGAGATGCATCAATAGCGCAGCGGAAGGAGGCGGATACATAATCTCTTCATCGGGAAGCATGCTGGAATCAAATCCGAAGAACTTGATAACGATGGTTTCTCACGCGAGAAAAATAGGGAAATATCCAAGGCCAAAATGATGGCGGCGTGAATACTGATGAGTATTTCTTCGCCTCGATGATTGGTCACAAATTTTTCTGATCTTGAGACAGCCAAGAACTGAACAAAAAATTATCAATGGAAGATGAAAAGCCAGATAGAAGGTTATCGCTAACTGTAAACTTGATATTTTATAGAATTGCCAGTTGAAGATACCATGTTCATTTTTTATAAACCCAGAAATGCGATTCAACATATGCTCTCCAATTAGATATTTCCAACGACGTGTCTGATGAGGAGCCTAATCAAGCGCTTAAGAGATTAAGCTGAGTAAGTACCTTACGAGCAATAGACGCGAGTACGGATTCTGGAATCCATAATAAACTTAAGATATCGATGTTTAGTTCCCCAGTCGTATTGAAAAGGAGGATGGTATGTCTGCAAGGATGCTTCCATTGCTGCTTCAGCATCCTTCATTTTTTACCGTGAATTTTTTCTTTATAAAGCAGCATATTTGAAGCCTGATATTCGTATATGAATCCGTATCCGGCTGGGACCCCGGCTCTTGATCAATTCCGCTTCGCTTCGATTGAAACGTATAATATACATTTTTGGTAAATCCAATAGTTATCTTGTCCCTGTTAACAATATCATTTTCTTCTTTTATAGTAAAATGTAAATTTCCCCCCGAAAAGATTAAAAGAAACATGTGGAATGCTTGATCTGAATGAATATGATCTTGAGGGATAAATTTGAAAGATGTAAGAATCGGAATCATCGGTTGCGGCGGCATGGGAACTCACCTGGCGAGGTCATGTCTACAAGTGCATAACGCGAAGATCGTGGGAACCTATGATGCAGTAAAGGAGAAAGCTAAGTTTCTGGCACATCAACTTAAATGTGACTATTACGATAGCGTTGAAGATCTGCTTGATAAGCCTGACATTGACGCTGTAATAGTGGCAACCCCAAATTACACCCACTCCGCTTTTACGATTGCAGCTCTTAAGGCAGGTAAACATGTTTTCTGCGAAAAACCTATGGCCCTTAAACTTGAAGACTGCGATGCTATGATCGGAGCTTCCGAGAAACAGGGATTAACCTTAATGGTCGGTCACGTGATGCGTTTCTATCATGGATGCGCATTTATAAAGCGAGCTTTGGAAAACGGCGAGATAGGTCAGCCGATCATCAGCCATGTTTTCCGAACTACATGGGTAAAGGTTGGGGCTTGGAGCAAGAGCTGGCGGTGTAAAAAGGAGCTGTGCGGGAACAGCCTATTCGAAGTGGCAATTCACGATATAGATTTAATGCGATGGTTCATCGGTGACGTCAAGTCAGTTAAAGCTTACAGCTCCAATTTCTCTCATCCAGAATTCGATTATGACGACTCTATAATTGCTATTTTGAGGTTTAAGAATGGCGCTTTAGGTCTCTTAGAGTCAGGCTTCTCATCCAGATTGGGCGATCATAAGATAGACGTGAATGGAACTTTAGGTGCCGCTAACATAGATTTTAAGGCCTTAACCGTTAAGGTTGCCGTTGAAGGTAGAGGTGAACGGAAAGAGCCTTTAATAAAGAGCAACCCCGTTGTTGATGAATTGCAGCACTTCGTAAATTGCGTTTCAACAGGAAAGAAACCGATCACTGATGGCTTGGCGGGCAGAGGTGCGGTGGAGATAGCTCTGGCAATAAGCCGTGCATGTGAAGAAGCCGCACAGATGAATGGCTAGAAATCTCCTTTTTTAGATGTTTTAATCAAATAAAACCCTTTTTTATGATCGGTTGGATTTTAAAAGAAGAATCTTATGATTATTTCTTTCATTTGAGGCCTTCATTCAAAAAATAAGTCTTTATCACATGTTCAATCTCGTCTCTGTATGTCTCGACATGACACGGGTGAATGAGGACGCAAACGTGGCTTCTGCGATCAAAAAGTTTAGTTCTGCTAACAGTGAAGTGTGGAATATCAGTCAAGTCGATTATTCCATACTCCTCTTCAACCTTGAGGATCTCATCTTCCGTCCATAACCTACCCGACTTCCTCTTTGAGTAACCATGGCGAGTGAAATATTTGAATTCTCCAAGTTTCTTTCTCACAGTTCTGATCTCTTCTTCCGTAGTTTCTGGAGAAGTGAGATGCGCGCCGAACGGTCGTTCAAAACTGTCCGGACATGTCCATTTACGGAAGAACCATATCTGTGGGATATCAGCTGGTATTACTCTCATAGCTTCTCTTAGATGATGGAGCTTTCTGGGAATTGGAAGATTGAGAACAAGATGTGCATAGTTTAGCAGCCTGTTGGTTGAAGGATTGTCCACGTCAAGCCTTATCCATCGATCCTTAAACGGGTTAAACTTAACCGTCAAAACCTTTCCCTCTACCTCTGAATACCAGCCCGGAGCATCTTTTTACGCAGGGGCCTCAGCTTATCCTTGATCACGTTTGGAATAAGACCTTTAACGCCGTGATGAAGATGCAACAACAGGACAATTTTTCCCTTTAATGTCAAGGGAACATAATATCGTGGAACAAGCCTCTTAACAAATCCGTTGCTTCTTTTGAATCGACCGAGCGAATCACTACCCATTTTTCCATAAATCAGATATTTTATGCCCTTACTCGCACATATTTCAACAGCCTTAGCAATCATAGCATTATTAGGAGCCTTATCGAAATGTTTCATTCGAGACAAAATTTGCGACATTAACGTGTATTTGTCGCTGTGAAGTAGCTGTATAAAACCAATCAATTCTTGCTCATAATACGCTCCGATGAAAGTGCTTTGTGAAATCCATGGTTCGAACTTCGCCTTGACATCCGCAAGGTTCTTGCCAAAATGCCTGAAAGGTCTCCCTTGCCTGATCGGAGTTTCATTATAAATTTCAACAATACCTTTCCAGAATTCTTCGTCAGGAACCACTTCTCTTACAAGAACGCCCAACTTTTTTGCTTTTCGAACCATATTTCTTGTTTTCCTGCTTATGCTCCGCCACCAATCTTGAAAAGATTTGATCTCTAACACCGCAACATTGTCCCACTCCATAAAATACTTGTAACGTGGATCAGTATCGGGAAACCTTTGCCAAAAAGAAAAGATATCGTAACGTTGCTTCAACGTATCTCTTTGCGACTCGAGGCTTTTCGGATCAAAATCATACAACCACTCGTTCTCTTCAGGATACCCAATCCGCACCATTTCTACTCACGAAGTTTCCCTATTGACCATCCAACCATAATACTTTTCACTAACGCCCAAAGAACAACATCAAAAATAGCCCAAAGTATTTAATTAAGATTTGGGATGACGCTGATTGATAGATGCCCATTATTGATCCATGTTACACATATAGGAAGCCTTACGACTGATCTCAGTTTCAAGAAGATGCGAGCTTTCAAAAAGGCGGAATCTTTGGCTTAATAACAAAGATTACCGATGATGATAGATAAACAGCTACGTCTCCGTAGAGGCTTCACTATACTCCCATGGCATATCAGAATAAGCTAGCCCATAAAAGTCGCTGTGAGTCAAGAAACACTCAAAGGAAACTTCGCTGTAACCGAATATTTTGAGTATTTAAACATGGTTTATCCGGAGTTCCATCTCATTTTTTCTCTTAAAGATTGAGGTTCCCTCACATTTGTATGGAACATCTAGAATGTCGGATATTGTGGCTGCCACATCGATTATCTCGCAGTGTTTCAGAATCTTACCTTTAAATTCCTCATCTAATGCTCCACCTGAAATCATGAATAGCGTTCTACGCGGTCCACCAGAATATCGTTTAGTACTTCTATCAAGATCGAAATCCCAGACTTCGCAGTCATATGGTGCCGGATGATCACAGCACCAGTTTGGAGTTTTAACACTCATGTTGTGAGCTACTGTACAGGCAGCATGGTATCCATGATCCGAGGCTATTATGAGAAATGTATCGTTCCAGAACCCCTTTAGCTTTAAGAAATCCACTATGTCTGATAGGAGAGAATCTAAATGAAGCATGTAGCTATGCTTTGAAGATTTAACGTGCGGATTTGCCTTCTGATATGAGGGGCAGAGCGAGACCGAATCCATAACTGGAAAGTATACGTAGACAAGATTCCAGTTTTCATGTTTATTCAAGTATGGCTTCGCAAATCTATGCCAGACTTCATCATCCGGATGGTAGGCTGACAAAGCCATGGGATATCCCGCCGTATAGAAGTATCCCGGAGCTATCCAATGATCCGTTGTGAAGCAGGCTGGATGTACCCTATCCGGATCGTAATGCTGAGAGAACTCAAACAGACCCATGGGGCCAGGTTCATCTTCAGTTCTAGGGTAATATGGCCATCCTCCCCTGCTTGTCCAGTAGTATCGCCCAGTCGCAAGATACTTCATGCCGTGAGGAGTGTCGCAAACCCCCATATTCCATGCAAAGCAGAATATGCCTTCCTCGATAAGTTTCCTAAAGTTTGAGATGAACCCAAGCCGAGCGTAATCCCAAACGTTGACCGGTGGAATATCATCAACGACGTTAACCCCTTCAGCCCAATGCCCAGCCATCTGATCTATAACAAGAAGGAAAACCCTAACCATGAAGGCGTCATCTCCATCCTTTAGCGGATGATGCGTAATTTAACAGTCTACGCATTTAAGTTTTTAAACCTTAAAAGCTGCAAAAGGGCGGTCAGGATGGCAAAAACATAAGACCTTGAGATTTATTCCATGGAGCCGCAGCGGTCTTCCCAAAATGTTTCTCCCAGTCTTCTCGGAACATCTAATACACGAAATGGGACTCTCTCTGTTTCTCAGCTCGTTAATTCTGCTAGTAAGCAGATCGGCAAGGTCAGAAGTTTGCTTCCTAAGCCTCTCAGCAAGAAAACCAATTCAACCAACTAAATAATGCCCATAAAAAACATTAATTATTTCCATATGCTGATTCATTTTATCTGCGTCTTGAGCATATGCTTGCGATTTCTCTAAGCTCTCGTAGAGAATCATTTAAGAAATGCTCAAATTGCTTTTCAAGCTTCTTGATGAAAAGACTTCTCTCAAAGGGATTCTCCAGAGAATATCTAATGTATCATTCTCGTTTCTCTTATGATAGCGAATATTGTTGGTCTACAAGTTAAGAAATAGAAAACAACCCTTAACTTGCATCAAGAAAAAATCGCCGGTGCTGCTTAAAAAATTTACCGGCAAAATGGAGCCGGGGATGGGATTTGAACATAGGCACGGGAAAATTATAGACACATGCACAGGTCATTTTAGTCTTTCAGACATGTATATATAAGCATAGCTCCTAGTGCTGTTATGAAGAATCCTTTAATAGGACAGTGTTGGAATTAAATCTAGACTGTTCAGCTGGTGTTTTGAGTATGGTTGAGGCTGTCTTTACGGAGGAAGATCGTGAGAATCTAAGAATCCTCAGAGAGGAATTGCCCAAGATACGTCTACTTCTAGAGGAGCTTATGGAAACTCTGGAAGTATTAGGCGATGAAGAGCTTATGGAGAGCGTCAAAGCCAGCGAAGAAGACATCCGAGAAGGCAGATTAATCGACTTTGAGAGGCTCCTGAAAGAGCTGGACCTTAATGAGCAAGAAGTATAAACTACTCTTCACTAGAGAGTTTCTGAGAAGGCTTAAGAGACTCGATAGAGAGGTTCATATCAGAGTTCTCAGAAGAGTTAAGATCCTGGAAGAGAAACCGTTCAGCGGAAAAAGGTTAGGGGGACGCCTCAGCGGACTTCTATCACTTAGAGTTGGGGACTACAGAATAATCTACCAAATAACAAAGGACCAAGTAATAATCAGAACGATCGGCCACCGCAAATCAATCTATGAAAGATAAATTGCAGTGAAGAAATCTGTTTCATAAGATAAGGATAATTTTTTAATCTGCTTGTTTTGTTTTCTCTTCTTTTCTGGTCACCCAAAAGGTTGCTTCAACCTCCTCTGGAATGACTCTCTTTTCAAGAGTGCAGGCCATGGCTAAAACTGTCAATAAAGCCATTTGTCCTTTCTCAGTTAATGAATAGAGTCTTCGTTCCTTCTGTTCGATATACTCGGCGAGGGCAAGCTCCTTTAAGTGATGATATAATTGTCCCCCTTCAAGGCCCGTTGCTTGGCTCAGTTCTGAAGAACTTCTATCTCCCTCAATTAGCGTCTTCAGTATCAATATTCTTTGCTCGCTGGAAAAGGGTGAGAGAAGCTTTGCAATCCTCTTTGGTGAGCACTTCAGAAGGCTTTCAATATCGTGTCCGCTAAAGTAGCTTGACTTGATTTTTCCGCCTTTCTTTTGGATTCCGCCGAAGAAAGCCATTCCAGCGTCAGGCTTATCCGGAAGCTGTTTTATTAATATTTGAATTAAAGAAGATACTGTTTCGGGTGGGCCAAGTTGGGACTCTAAAGCACTTTTCTCTTTTCTGCTTTTTAGTTTCTCCACCTCTTTAGCGAGCTTTGAAATCTCTCTTCTAAGTTCTTCCACTTTATCCTCCAACCTTGACAAGACAGTTCCCCCCAACAAATTTACATTATTACATTTTTCAATAAAAATATATGAATCTTACTGTTTTCTGTAATGCTGTAAAAATATTAATTGCAAATTATGACTTTTATTAGAAACGCAATAAGGTTGTGGATCACGTTCCAGACAGAAGTAATACAAATCTTTCTGGAAATATCACTTCATTTATAAAGAAAAAATTCTGTGGGCCCAAAAGGAGACGAGGATTGGATCAAAGTTTGTGCTTTCTGAATAAACATTTTTATCCCCGAAGGTATGAAAAACTCGAAGCCTTGTTTCATTAGTTTTGTTACTTCTTTTTGGATACGACTGTTGAACTAAACGCAGATATTTTTAGGTTTATTATGGATTCCTGTGCCCATATTCATGGGTCTATATTGGAGCCGGGGATGGGATTTGAACCCATGTGCAGCGAGTCTGCAGCCCGCCGCCTGAACCACTCGGCCACCCCGGCTGTGGATTTGTTAGGTAATTCTAGAATTCATGACTTATTCGTTTTTATTATTTTTTCGGATGGGGGAAGGTTAGATTTTTCCGTCTTGTTTTTGGTCATCCAAGTTTTTAGAGTTGCATTTTAACTATTTGGGCGTGTAGAACTCCGGATATTTCGATGACGGCTTCGGGGTGGACGTAGCCTCTTTCTATTGCTTTTTTGACGATTTTAGATCCAACTAGGTTTACGATTGTGCTTTTTTCTATCAGGTTTACAGCTTCTTCAAGGTTGGTTTTGAATCCTTTATAGAATTCCTCTTTCACTTCGAAGACTATGTCGGAGTCTTGAAGAGTCCTGCCGAGTACGTCAGCATCGCAGGCTGCTAGTAGAACTTGGCCGCCCCATCTTCGAATCTTGACGTATACTTCCAATACTGGCGCTTCCAGTGATGCTTAAATTTTTAGACTGGTCTCACCGGTGATTTGGCTCCGCATGCCTCGCATTGTAAGAAGTAGAGTCGCTTCTCCTTGATGATCTTCGTGTCTGGCCTTCGACATACCGGGCATGTGACGTATTGGTCTACGTAACGTTTAATCAGCCTTTCAAAGGTCTCAGCCTCAAATCTCCCTTGGAATATGACTCTGCCTCCCTCCATCGCCGTAGCCGTAGCCATCTCCTTTGACAGATATTTTAATACGTGGCTGGGATCACGGTTGATTACGTCGCAGATCTCTTTGAAGTTATGAAATATGGTTCTTGAACCGGAGATTGTAACGAGGGGTCTCGGCACCTCGAATCTTTTATGTTCAAAGACTGATGGGGGCAGCTCTGCATAAGCCTCATCCAGCATCTTTCTGTAATCTAAGCTCATAGACGGATCCTCACAATATTAAATAGGATTCGTTCCTAAATATTTATCCAAGAAATGTTTGAAAATCAAAAAGGATGAAAGATTTATTAGATCTGTCAAGTCCATGAAGAGGAAAAGGTGAACTTCAAGCTCAAAACATCCAGAGAGATGCTCGAAATGAAGAAGGACGAAAACTTCAGTAGATGGTTTGATGAGCTCTTGCTTAACGCTGAGATAATGGACAATCGATATCCCATCAAAGGATTCGCAGTCTACAAAGGATGGGGTGCAAGAATAGTAAGAAAAATAACCGAGATGCTTGAGAGCAAACTTGAGGAGACAGGGCATGCCCCGATGCTCTTCCCCGTGGCGATATCAGAGGACTCCTTCAAGAAGGAAGCAAAACACATCAAAGGCTTCACAGCAGAGGTCTTCTGGATAACACATGCGGGAAAGAGAAAACTGAAGAAGAGGATGCTTTTAAGACCGACATCTGAGACTGCGATGTATCCGATGTTCGCTCAGTGGATAAGATCTCATGCAGATCTCCCGTTGAAGATCTTCCAAAGCGTATGCGTCTATAGATACGAGACGAAGGCGACGAGGCCGCTCTTCAGAATGAGAGAGTTTCTTTGGAACGAGGCTCACACCGCTCACAGGGACTGGGAAGAGGCGGAGAAACAGGTAAGAGAAGCCGTGGAGATTTACGATGAGGTCTTCAAAAGCCTCGGGTTGAGCTACTATATTCTTAAGCGTCCAGACTTCGACAAGTTCGCTGGCGCCGCCTACTCGATAGCCTTTGACGCTTGGAATCCTGATGGTCGAGTTAACCAGATAGGAACAGTTCACAATCTAGGCGAGAACTTCTCTAAAGCCTTCGGCATCACCTACGAGGACATCGAGGGAAGACAGAGATACGTAGTCCAAACCTGCTATGGATTTGGAATAAGCCGAACATTAGCGGCCATAATATCTCAACATGGGGATGACCACGGCTTGGTGCTTCTTCCCGAAATAGCTCCTATTCAAGTCGTCATCGTCCCCATACCATACAAGGGATCAGAAGATGAGATAAAAAAATATGCGAAGAAAGTTTTTGAAAGGCTGAATGCCGCTGGGTTCCGGGTTTACCTAGATGAGACTGACAAAACTCCCGGGGAGAAGTATTATTATTGGGAGATGTTCGGTGTTCCCGTTAGGGTTGAAGTAGGCCCGAGAGATGTGAGAGATAAGCACGTAACGATATGTGAAAGGGTGAATCTGAAAAGAATCTCCGTGGCTTTTGAAGAGGCTGTTCAGGTCATAAAGGAGACGTTTGAAAAGATCAAGAGGGACTTGAAGGATAAAAGTCTTTCAACTCTGAAGGATATGACGGTTGACGCGTCAGACGTAGAGTCTCTTAGAAGGGCAATAAAATCTAAAAAGATTGCGAGGGTCTGCTGGTGCGGCAGCATTGAATGCGCAGAGAAGATCACGGAGGAATCGGGAGGCGAGATAAGGGGGCAGAGAATCGATATCGAAGAGAAACCGGAACATCCATGCATCATATGCGAACGAGAGGCTGAAAAGGTAGTCTACGTAGCAAGAGCATACTAACTGAAAAAGCCGAGAACAATTTAATTAAATATGATTCATTTCAATCTTTATTTTGCTTAAAGAATCATAGTTAGGCTTCTATTGAAAGCCGGTGGAATGAGTGAATGATCAACTCGATATAATCGTCCTCATAAAACAAGTTCCAGACATCGAAAAAGTCAAGTTTAACCTCAAAACAGGACGACTGGACAGAAGCTCAGCAGGCGCAGTGATCAATCCTTTCGACCTGAACGCCTTAGAAGCAGCTGTACAGATAAAAGAGAAGAAAGGAGCCACCGTGACAGCGATAAGCATGGGACCGAAAACCGCTGAATCTTCCCTTAGAGACGCTATTGCAAGAGGCGCGGATAGAGCTATTCTCTTGACGGATGCACGTTTCGCTGGAGCTGACACCCTAGCGACTTCATACACTCTGGCAAGCGCAATCAAAAAGCTAGGCTCCTTCGATCTGGTGATATGCGGAGAGAAGACCATAGACGGCGATACCGCTCAAGTCGGCCCTGAAGTCGCCGAGTTTCTGGGAATCCCACATGTAGCCTACGTGGAAGAGATCCGAGAAGTAAATGAAGATGGGATACTCGTTAAGTCTAAGATGGGAAGGAATTACTATGTTATTGAGTTAAGTTTTCCCGGTCTCATCACCGTGACGAAGGACGCGAATACTCCGCGTCTCCCAACCTTGAAGGATAAAATCCGCTCTAGGAAGGCTGAGATAACCGTGTGGACCGCTGATTCCCTCTCCGATGTAGCTGAGATGGGTCGTTTCGGCATCTCCGGTTCCCCGACAACCGTCGCTAAGGTTTATGCCCCTCACACCGAGAAGAGGAGAGGCCGAATATTTGAAGGAGACCCGGAGGAGGCTGCTAGGAGAATCGTAAGCGTCCTTAAAGAACTAAACATAATAGGGTGAAAACTTTGGGGGAACATAGAAGCATCTTAATCTTCGCTGAGCAGGAAGATGGGGAGATCCATCAGGTCTCTTATGAGCTTCTCGGAAAGGGAAGGGAGCTCGCGGATAGATTGGGCGTAGAGCTAAACGCGGTGCTGCTTGGATGGCAGATGGAGAGTAAATCTTCCGAGCTCATTTATCGAGGGGCCGATAATGTCTTCCTTTATGATCATCCGTCCCTTCGGGATTTCGATGTAATAAGATATGGACGGAACATAGTGAAGCTAGTGAGGGAAACAAGGCCTGAGATATTTCTTATCGGAGCGACACGTATCGGCAGAACCCTAGCGCCGAGGATAGCGGCGGCTTTGAAGACGGGGCTTACGGCTGATTGCATAGACTTAGCTCTAGATGAAGATGCGAATCTCATTCAGATCCGTCCGGCCTTCAGCGGGAACATCATGGCTCAGATAAGAACCAAGACTAGGCCTCAAATGGCAACAGTGAGATACAGGGTAATGAGGATGCGGGAAAGAGACACCGATAGGAGGGGAAAGATAATCAAAATGAAGGTCGAGGTCATCGAGGAGACAGGCATGAAGATCATTGAAAAGATAAGGGCAGACGAGGTTAACCTCGCCGACGCCGAGGTCATAGTCTCCGGGGGCAGAGGGCTCAGAAGACCCGAAGATTTCAAGCTTCTCCAGGAATTAGCTGAAGCTCTAGGCGGGGTTGTCGGTTCAAGCAGGCCTCTGGTCGACGCGGGATGGATAAGCAAGGATCATCAAGTTGGATTCAGCGGGAACACTGTGAAGCCGAAGGTCTACATTGCCTGTGGAATCTCCGGTTCTCCTCAACACTTGTTTGGGATGAGAGACTCCGATGTGATAATCGCGATAAATAAGGATCCCACCGCGCCTATCTTTAACGTATCAGATTATGGAGTTATAGGAGACCTTTATGAGGTTATACCCCTATTAATCCGCGAGATAAAGAATAAAGCCAGAAGAGGAGGGAAGAGTGACGGGAAAGCTGGAGGAGATGATTGAGAATCTTAAGGATATTGTTGGAGAGGAATGGGTTGTAACAAAACGTGAATATATGGAGAGCTATCTGAGAGACGAGACGCCTGACGCTTTAAGGCCATCCGCCGCGGATGACCTTATCCTAGTGAAGCCTTCCTCAACTGATGAGGTCTCACAGATTCTTAAAGCTGCAAATGATATGCGGATTCCTGTTTTCCCAGTTGGCGGAAGAACGGGGCTTGTCGGCGGCTGTGTGCCAACGGAACGCGGCATAATTCTCTCATTGGAGCGGATGAATAAGATAGAAGTTGATAGAGAAAATCTCATGGCCGTCGCGGAGGCAGGGGCAACCCTAGGAGACTTGATTAAGGCGGCGGATGATGCGGATCTGTTTTTCCCTCTTCATCCCGGTGATGAAGGCGCTCAGATCGGGGGATTGATCTCTACTAATGCGGGGGGAGTTAGAGCTGTTAAGTACGGCGTGATGAGGAACTATGTGAAAGGCGTCGAGGTTGTTCTGCCCACCGGGGAGATCCTCAATCTGGGAGGTATGCTCCTCAAGACACTGGCTATGATCTCATGCATCTAATAATCGGCAGCGAGGGAACCCTATGCGTGATAACGAAGGCGGTGATAAAGCTTTATCCGAAGAGTGAATATTCCGTTACGTTAATCTTGCCCTTTGAGAGCCGCGGAGACGCTATAGGCACGGTTCCTCGGATTCTTCAATCAGGCGTGGTTCCCCTCGCTATCGAGTATGTCGGGATAAAGGAACTTAACATAGCTGCGGAGCATCTCGGCGAAGAGTGGCCCGTTCAAACCGGCAGTGCACAGTTGATCATAATTCTTTCCGGGGCAAGCGAGGATGAAGTGTACTCAACGTGTGAAAGGATCTCGGAGATCGCTGAGAAAAATAATGCCTATGAAGCTATGATCGCTGAGACGAGGGAAGAGCAGGAGAGAATCCTTAGAATCAGAAGCAACATATACACTGCCTTAAAGTCGAGGA
>PIYJ01000013.1 GCA_003601725.1 Candidatus Bathyarchaeota archaeon | reverse complement strand
GTCATGTTCGTACTCTCACAGATGGTCACATCTGGACGTATCTCCGAGGATTTAGCTATGAAGTCTTCTGTCAGATCAGGTCTGGAGCCGTGTCGCCTGAAGTCCCCCGTATAGACAATGGTGCCTGAAGATGTGTGAATAATGAATCCATAGGAGCCGGGAACGGAGTGATCAACATGAACGGGTTCAACCTCGATGCTTCCCACTTTCAAGCGATCTCCGGTTCTGAAAGTTCTGAATTTTAATCCCTCGAGGTCGAACTCTAAGCTTGGGAGACGTACTTTGCTGTATGCTTTTAGTATCGTCGCTGTTGTTTCACCGCAGTAGATGGGGATCTCTCTTTTCAGGAATGAGATGTAAGCTGAATGATCCATATGTGAATGGGAAAGGAAGACGGCGTCGATTCTTGGTTCTTCAGAGTCAAATTCATATGCTCCTTCTAGACGAGGTAGGATTCCAAATTCTAAAAGGCCTTTTTCGTTTTTCGGGGAAAGAAAGGGAATCGAGTAGTATTGATACCTAAGGGAGAAGGACATGCCGAAGTCTAGAAGTATCTGTGTGTCGCGGTCTTTAAGGAGAATTTTGTTTCCACCGATCTCGTTCACTCCGCCGTAGAATGTAAAAGTCGTCATCGCATGCTTCACGTAGATAACAGATGATCCGCGATAGAAATAGATTGTCTCGCCTTTATTTTATTATTCTTTTCCAGACCTTCATGCGTCTAGGCTTTTCCCGCATGTATTCGCGATCACATAGAGTATGTGAGGCGGAGTGAAGAAGCTGAAGACCTTGATGTATTTTGGCGATTTTACTCTTCTTATATTCTCAGCTTTGCCTCTGCCTTCTAGATATCCCTTGACAAAATTCTCCGTGATCCTTTTTGGAACTCTAATAGGTGACATGTAGGCATAATGGCCAGAATAATACAAGAATTCAGCGATATCCCAGACTTGATCTCCGCCCCGTTCTGCCTGTTCAAGATCTAAAAAGCATATCCGCCCATCCCGCGTCAACTTCATATTTTCAGGTTTGCAATCTCCAAGTGAAATATTTAGATTGTGAACCTTGGCCATTTCCTTTCCAACCTTTCTGATAACCGAATAAAGCTCATCGTTATCTTCACTGGATGAGCATATCCGTCTAATTATCTGTATTAAGCTCTCCCCTTCGACATACTCTTGAAATATAAGGCCTTCAGTAGGGCTAACATGTATTATTCGGGGGACAACGATTCCATGACTCGAAAGAAACCTGTTTATGGTGTATTCTCTTTCAAGCCTAGTCTTTCCTAGAACTGCGAAGCCTTTAGTCCCTAAAGCCCATAATGCCAATGGAAGCCACTTTAGGTTATACCAGCTTTTGAAGACCTTTACCACGTTTCTCTTCATGTTCTTTCCGTCTCGAAAGCTCACTAAATAAACTGAGTTTAACACTCCCCCCAGCCTCTCCACCTTGACGGTTAAACCTCGTTTTCCGAAGAGTACATCTTTAGCGAATTCGCTGAGTGTCAGCGTCTCCGAGAGGGAGACAAGCCCCGATGATGTGGGAATGAAGATGAGCTTCTTTGTATCTTCAAGCTCGAGAAGGGAGAGTCTTCCTTCAACGACTGATTGCTTAGCATACGCGGCATAATCCTCAAAGAGGGAATACATCATCTTGGGGAAGACTTCGATGCTGTGTCTAAGAATGCTGTTCCGGACGTTTCGGAGAAGATTAAGAAAGCGAAGTTTTCTTCCCTTAAAGACGTCGATGTACTCTTCATTAATCTTGACGTATCCGTTAGAAAAGGAGATTACTCCATTCTCTTCCACCTTCTTTAAGGCAGCCTCAAATCCCGGCATAATTATTCTTTGGACTTTTCGGCTGATGCCTCCTTCTAATGAGTTTATAAACCTACATATGATTGGGGGATAAAGGGAGGCTTTGCGGGTTATGGTTTCCCACATGAAGTATTCAGGTTTAATAAGCAGTTCCCTCGACATTTCTGGATATTCAAGAATCAGATTGTCGATGATCTCAATGATTATTCTTTTCTTAGCTTTCACTTCCTGCTGCCAGAGGAATTTTTCATTAACCAAAGGCTCATAAGGCATAAGGAGGCTCTCGACAAGCATTCCTCCAAGCCAATCGTTCTCCACATCCTTTTCGAAGGTTCCACGGTCAACAGCCAAAATAGAGACAGTTCCGCTGCTAAGAGTTTCCCGCTGATAAGATAATTTACGCGTCGAAGAGTCAAGTATCAACGTTACATCTACCCGATTCTCCCCTCCGCGTCGCCCTTCTATGTATAATGGGCTGGCAGTAGCAGCAAGCACCCCATCTGTGAATTCTCGTCTGCATATCGCCAGAATAGACATCCTAGTATCTTGACCTAAAAGGCGGCTGCTCATTATATCGATCCCGATGTGCTTCTTTAACCATAAAAAAGCACCACTTTCCCTTTTTAACCATTCGGTTCCATTTTCCCCGAAAGGATGGAGCCGCAGTCTAGGCATATTAAGCAGTAAGCCTCCACAGGCTTGTTACATCGTTTCGTCACATTTAAGCCTCAATCGGCATAAGTAGAATGTTGAGGGATGAAGCTGAGATACTTCACCGAGGCTGTTCAAACAGAATATTGGATGCCAAATTCAGACTATTTAACTATCATAGCGTCAGCCCTGAGAGATAAAGTAAAGGATGGGGATATCATCGTGATCTCTGAGAAGGCTCTAGCCGTTGCGAAGGGGCTGATAGTGAACGAAGGCCATGTGAAACCGGGATTGTTGGCTAAGATCCTAGCCTATTTTTGGATGAAGATTATTTGGGGGTTCTTTCTCGGAGCAATCTGTCGTCTAAAGAAGGAGAACATCCAAAGGTTAAGGAATTATCCAAAGAAAGAAGGAAGCATACATAAGCAAGTAGCTCTTCTATACGCGAATTTCCTTCAAGCTCTTCTTTGGGGTTCAGAGGGCGGAATAGATGGCAGTAATCTTCCCTTCGCCTATGTAAGCCTGCCTCTGAGTAATCCCCAAGCAGTCGCTGAAGAGATTCAGCTTTACTTGATGAGCGAACTTGGCAGGAAAATTACGGTGATGATCGTAGACACGGATAAGACGTATTCCTTCAGAAACTTTCATTTCACGCATAGGCCGGCTCCCATTAAGGAGATCCACTCATTCCTCGGCGTAATCGCATACATCTTTGGAAGAGCTCTGAAGCTAAAGCGGAGAGCAACTCCTCTGGCGATTTCAGGAGCCAGATTAGACATCGAGTCTGCCCTTAACCTTGCAGAGGCAGCTCATAGAGCAAGAGGATCAGGAGCTGGAAGAACAGTATGGGATATGGCGGAAAGATTCGGAGTCGACTTGACTGGGGTAACTTGGGATATGCTGAAAAGCCTTAGACATAAACCGATCGTAATTATTAGGCTGCGAGGGGCTTCAGATTCAAAGCCTCATCGACAGCGGAACCATTCCCTCAGGAGGCGTGAAGCTTAATTTCTCTTTGTATTCAAGTTTGAATATCCTTTCATTCTTAACCGATAGACGCCGAAAAGCACGCAGACCACCATAAGCACCGCTCCTAAAGAGAAGAATGAACCTCTATATCCAGATGAGACCATTATGAAGCCGGTGAAGATGGGACCCGCCATTTGACCAACATCCATTATTGTTGCAAGGAACCCCATCGCTGCGCCGTAGGACTCTTTATCTGCAAGGTCACCCACAAGTGCAGGTGCAGATGAGATGACCATGGAGAACCCGAGACCGAAAACTATTGAGATTATCAAGAGTGGGAAGAATTGAGTATTATAAGGAATAGCGAATAGGGATGTTCCTCCCAACACCAGACCCCCGAGAATAGGGATGTTCCTCCCGATCTTGTCGGAAAGGCGGCCCATAAACGGATTAACGATTGGAATTAAGACTAGTTGCATCCCCATGATTATCCCTATCAACGAGGGGTCAAGCTGAGCTATGTTCTTTAGGTAGCCGACGAAGAAGAATTCTAGGGCTCCGTAAACGTATCTAGCAGCGGCTTCCGTAATGCTAGCGACGAAGATGCTGGAGTTCCGTAAAACTATTTTGAATCCCTCGAATCCTTCAACTTTTTTCTTTGCTTCTGGGGGATTAACTGGATTGGCATTACGTTCATCACCAATCTGTCTAGATAATATCAGACCTATGATGAAAGAGGTTATGCCGAAAAAACCCACGGCGAGATAAACCATATGATAATTCCAGAGAGTAAGGGAAAGTATGAATCCGCCCAGGAAAGGAGCGATTCCCCTTCCGACAATCGTGGCCGAAGTAAAGGTGGATATTCTTTCTCCCTTCTTTGAGGGATAAAACTCTGCTAGTGCGGCTCTTGCAACTGGGACAAATATTGCAGTTGCAAACCCGTGATAGAAACGGACAAGGATCAGTTGCCACCAAGAATTTATGAGAATGTAGAAGAAAGGCGCAGAGGCAAAGACGATTGTTGACACTAGGAGAACCTTTCTTCTCCCGATGACATCTGAGAGTGAGCCTGCTGGAAAACTGATCAGGACGCCTGGAAGGGTGGAGGCTGCCGCGACGAATCCCATGAATGCTTCGGGGGTTCCAAGTTTCTCTGCGAATGGATTCAAGACGGGATTTTTAGACATGGTTGAACTTAGAATTGCGAACGCTCCCATTATGCATAGGATTATGAAGAAGTATTCCCCAGATCCTGGCTTATCCGCGGAATAATTCCGCTGATCTCTGATTTGCATCTTTTTCATAACTTTTGACAGCGATGACTGATCATATAAACTTTTGGAGTTTAGGCTTTCTTTCCATCTAAACTTTATAGATGTTTAACTTTGGAAATGATATGAAGAGTAGCGACTTGAACCATTTCGGAAAAAAATAAAAGTGTTTAGAAGAAAGAAGAATCAAAGGCGGCGGGAGAGTTGATCCATGAGTGAGCCTAACAATTTTCCTACGCTGAAAGCTCTTGTAATTTTTTCCTTGATTCTGTATTTGGGATCTGTTTCTTTTCTAGGTTTCACCATCAAGGAGCTGCAGAAAACCGTCAACGAAGAGAATGAAGAGATTGCCAAATTGAACGATCAGATATCACAGATGCGTAATGAACTTTCTCATTTGAAAGAAAAGATTCACAACGTTTCAGTTCAACCCACCTTTTCCTACACCGAGATATATGAGATGATTAAGGATTCCGTAGTGGTTGTCCGAGGGAAAATTGTGAGAGAAAATCCCTTTTTTGGAAAAGAGTATGCAAGTGTTCAAGGCTCAGGGTTTATCTATAATTACAGCGGAACAATAATCGTGATAACCAATAACCATGTGATCGAAGGCGCCTTGAACATAACAATATCATTTTTAAATGGAGACACTTATCCCGCTCAAGTACTCGGTAGAGACCCATACAGCGACCTTGCCATATTATCAATCGCTACGCCGATTTCTAACCTTAAACCTGCCGTAATAGCAAGCTCATCATCATTGAAGGTAGGTCAACCAGTAATAGCAGTGGGCAATCCCTTCGGTCTCACCGGCTCAGTTACCACCGGCGTGATCAGCCAGCTAGGAAGGTCGATGAGTGAGTCGGCAACGGGAGGATACCTCATAGCTGACGTCATCCAGATAAGTACGCCTATAAATCCTGGGAACTCGGGTGGTCCGCTTCTTAATATGCTTGGCGAGGTAGTTGGGATAACCACCGCGATAATTCAGAACTCCCAAGGTGTAGGATTCGCGATACCCTCTGATACTATACTTAGGGAGCTGCCGTATCTGATCAAGGGGGAGAAGTATCCTCATCCATGGTTAGGTGTGAGAGGAATTGATATGAGCTATGAGATAGCAAAGGCAATGAATGTGAACGTGACTTACGGATGGCTGATCGTCGAGGTCTTGCCTAACAGCCCGGCTGAAAAAGCAGGTTTGAAAGGGGGAACCCAAACCGCATTCGTTGAGGGATTACGGGTTAAAATCGGCGGAGACATAATCATCATGATGAATGGAACCCGCATCCGAAACGGAGATGACCTATCTACATATCTCGAAAGGAACACTCGGCCTGGACAGAAGATTCAAGTCACAGTGATAAGATCGGGGCAAAAGGTGAAGGTCATCTTAGAGCTTGGAGTTCGCCCCTCAGCCGGTTGATCTTTCCAATTTTCTATTCAGCTCTTCCAAGAAGTTTTCAAATCTTTCTTTCGGGATTCTCGCTCCAGCCGCGTTAGGATGCCCACCTCCGCTGCCTCCAAGTTTCATAGTTATCCTTCTCAGCATTCTGTTAAGGTCTATTTCTCGACTGCATGTTCTTAGGCTCATGTCGATCATGCTTTTTCTTTCTTCTCCAGCGATTCCGACTAAAGCATCAGTGAGTCCCCTGGCGTAAGTGGCGGTTTTCCCATGTGAGAAAGGAAAATTAAGGACGTAGGCTATTTTTCCTGAGATCTTAACTTTGTTTTTGAGTTCCCTTATCGCGATCTCTTCGAGATGAGTATTCTGTATGGCAAGCTCAACCAGCCTCCTATCGAAGCTTGGAGGTAAATTATTCGCCAAGTTAGCTACTATGCTTCGTTTCAATTCGTGGTTTCTTTTTTGCCCCTCAATTCCTTGAATGAGCAGTCCGCTTTCGAAATATAGTGTTCTTTTATCCCACCTTTTCAGGAGCTGACGAATCAGAGGAGTATCATCCAAGTAATCTCCTATGGCGCCCATGATTGCTATTCTAGCGTACATCAAGTCTAATCTGGATTGGAAAAGCATATAGGTTAGCTCAGAAGCTGACGATTCTAGGCTGTGAACAGTTTTTCCCGGGATCTCTTCTTTCGAAAGGTTTTCAGGCAAGGGATGATGATCAATGTAGGTCAGGTCTCCCTCCTCTGTAATCGCCGAGAATAACCGTAAAAGCCTAGGTAGATGGCTTTCTGAAAGGGCAATATCGCATATGATGACTTTATCGGTTTTCTTAGCTTCTTTTAGGTCTTCTTCCAGCCCGTATGGATGGGTGAAGAAGACGTGAGCGTTGGGGTTCGCGGCTAAGGCGACGGCTCCAGCGCATACTCCATCGGTATCTCCATGAGTAAAAATCCATGTGTCCATTCTTAACCCCTTCATTTAAATCTCATATTGCTAAAGGGTTTGATACAATGATGTCATATAAATATGGGATGGCGATGTAAGATGGCTATTGTTTCTCCCCATTTGATCTATAAGCATTTAAGGGAGCCTCATCTCCGAAAGGTCTTCAACTTTTTGGAAAACGATGTTGAGACTCAAACGTATCTTCAGATGGCTAATGTTATGGCTGTTGAAAGACTTAGATATAACGATCACGGCCCCGTTCATTCAAGAATCACGTCTGGCAGCGCCCTTGAAATATTCGAGATTCTAAGTCGAAGATTCACGCCTACAACGGTCAGAGACGGCGTATGCGGTTTAGAAGATGCAAAAGTTGCGGTTTTATGTGGAGCTTACCTACATGATATTGGAAACGCGATTCACCGTGATGCTCATCACATGCATGGTTGCATCATCGCAAGCTCAATCCTAGACAGGCTTCTCTCAAAGGTTTACCCGACAAACAGAGAATTAGCTTTAAGATTAAAGTCTGAAATCCTCCATTGCATTTTTTCCCACGATGAGAACGTCAAGTGTCTCAGCATAGAAGCTGGCTCCGTGAAGGTGGCGGATGGGACGGATATGGCTGAGGGAAGAGCCAGAATCCCCTATAGAATGGGCGATGTAGATATACACTCTCTGTCGGCGCTTGCCATCAGAAGAGTCGAGATACTAGAAGGGGAAAATCGTCCTGTAAGAATCTTGGTGAACATGGATAATCCCGCGGGGGTCTTCCAGATAGAACAAGTATTGGGTAGGAAAATATCCTCTTCAGGCATCGATGAATGGGTTGAGGTCGTGGCACTTGAAAGAGGGAAGGAGATAAAGACGATTCCTGACCAAATCTAACATCTTTTCGACGTGCTCCATCAGCAGTGCACTATGTAATTTTGAAGTTTATGAGTTCCTTAATGTTGTGGATCTCGATTAGATTGCTCGCATGCTTCAGGACTGTTCTAAAGGCAGCAGTAAACAGCACCGTGTCCTCTTCGCTGATCAGATTCATGGAGCGAAGTTTCTCTGCGACAGCTAATATTCGATCCTTCTCGCCGCGATAATCTATATACACCGGATATACGCCGAAAACCAATTCGAGCTGCTTCTTCACTCTTTTCTCGGGTGTAACAGCGATTATAGGCTGCGAGATCTTGAATCTGGCTATCATCCTCGCCGTGTAGCCAGACCGAGTTAAGGAGACTACTTTGTCAATAGGCATGTTTCCACAGATCTTTTGGATAGCTTTACTTATGGCATCTGAAACGTTGATGAATCCCTCGCTTTCCACATGGCTTCTCGTTGCTGATTCGGCTTCCCTTGCTATTCGAGACATCATCAAGACGGATTCGACTGGATACTTACCTATGGAGGTCTCCCCTGAAAGCATCACAGCATCTGTCCCATCCAGTATCGCGTTGGCTACGTCGCTTACTTCAGCCCTGGTAGGAATCGGCTGATAGATCATGGATTCAAGCATCTCCGTGGCTGTCACGACAGTCTTGCCTTTCTGATTGCATTCTTTGATTATTGATTTTTGAATGAGAGGAACCTTTTCAAGCTCTATTTCAACCCCTAGGTCCCCTCTGGCTATCATGATGCATTCCACCGAATTCAAAATCTCTTCGAAGTTCTTGAGGCCTTCAGTATTCTCGATCTTAGCGATGACTGCTCCTTTAAATCCATCAGATTCAGCCTTGAAGTTCTCTATGTCTTTTCGGCTTCTGGTGAAGGAGAGAGCTACATATTCGATATCGTATTCCTTTGCGAATTCTATGATCTTCAAGTCTTTCTCAGTTAGGAATGGAACGGAAAGCTGCTTGTTTGGGATATTAACTCCCTTTCCATTGTCTATTTCCCCGCCGTTCATAACAGATAAACGGAGAACCCCGCTGGTCTTTTCGATTATCCGCATCCTGATCTTTCCATTGTCAATGTAGATTTCGTCTCCAACATCCATTTTATCGTAGAAGTCATGGTTGAAACTGAGCTCTTCACTTTTGAAGCCGATCTCTATGATGTCTCCCTTCTTGACTATCCTCTTTCTTTTCGCTCGAAGCCTGATTTCCGGTCCCTTAATGTCGACTATCACTGGGATCTCAGCGACTTCTCGGATATTATTCACGATAAGCCTGTATTGATCCATGTCGCCGTAAGCCGTGTTTATCCTAGCGCCGTTCATTCCCGCCTCATACAATTTTTCCAGCGTTTCCTTTGAAAGACTAGCTGGACCTATAGTGCAGATAATCTTAGTCTTCTTCAACAGAATACATCCCGATAAGAGATAGCTTTAGATAACTGTTAAGATAATATGGCAATTTATCATTATCTGAAAGGAAAAGGCGCATTTATCATGAATGAATCTGATGAAGAAATGGAGAAAGCCCGAATCATCAGAGACCCAGTTTGCGGAATGCCTATAGAACCGGAAAAGGCAAAGTTTAAAGCTGAATTTGGAGGCAAGTTATACTATTTCTGCAGTGAATACTGTAAACGTAGGTTTTTCGAGAGGCCTAGAATCGCGTACTTCTCTATGGAGGTCGGCATAAAAAGTGAGATTCCGACATACAGTGGGGGGCTCGGCGCCTTAGCGGGAGACACGATCAGATCAAGCGCCGATTTAAAGATCCCACTGACCGCCGTCACTCTTGTCAGTAGGAAGGGATATCTGAAGCAGAAGATTACGGAAGAAGGTGAACAATTGGAGTATCCCGACGAGTGGGCCCCCTCTGAGTATATGATTCCGCTGCCTCCCATAGTTGAGGTGCCGATTGAGGGTAGGAAGGTAAAAATTAGAGCGTGGCTCTATGAGCATCAAAGCGTCACCGGCGGAGTGGTTCCAATATTATTTCTTGACACGGATGTCGAGGGAAACACTCCTGAGGATAGAGGCATAACCGATTTTCTTTATGGGGGTGATGACCGATATCGATTGAAGCAGGAGATCGTTTTAGGAATCGGCGGAGTTCGAATGCTTGAAGCATTAAATTTCAACGTTGCCAAATATCACATGAATGAGGGGCATTCGAGCCTTCTCACTCTTGAGCTGCTCAGAAAGAACAATATGGATTCAGATAAGGTTAAGAATCTCTGCATCTTCACTACGCATACGCCGGTTGAAGCTGCCTTTGACAAGTTCCCATATGATCTTGTTGAGGAAGTTTTGGGAGACCTATTTCCGATAGAGGTTTTGAAAAAATATGGTGGGCAAGACCGGTTGAACATGACTTTTCTGGCCTTAAATCTAAGCAAATACACGAACGGCGTTACAAAGGCTCACATGGAATACTCAAGGAGGCTCTTTCCGGGACATCACATCATGTCGATAACCAACGGCGTTCACTCTTACACTTGGACCTCTCCCTTCTTTAGAGAACTCTTCGACAAGTATATTCCCGGATGGGCGAATGAGCCGGAGCTTCTAGTGAGGGTCGGCCCAATACCAGATGAGGAGATATGGGAAGCCCACATGAAGGCGAAGAGGCATCTACTTGAGTTCATTAAAGAGAAAACAGGAGTGGAAATGGATCTCGAAGTGCTGACCATAGGGTTCGCTCGGAGAGCAACAGCCTATAAGAGGGCTACTTTGATCTTTTCAGACATAGAGAGACTGCGAGAAGTGAATAAGATAGGGAAGATTCAATTGGTGTTTGCGGGAAAGGCGCATCCCAGAGACATCCCCGGTAAGATGATGATCAAAGAGATCTATGGCTACATCAAACAGCTCAAAGACGAGATCAAGATAGTCTACCTTGAAAATTATAACATGGATATGGCTGCCAAGATGACCTCGGGAGTTGATGTTTGGCTTAACACCCCGCTGCCTCCTCTTGAAGCCTCAGGGACAAGCGGCATGAAGGCTGCCCACAACGGAGTGTTAAACTTCAGCGTCTTAGACGGATGGTGGGTGGAAGGCTGCGTTGAAGGCGTCACAGGATGGGCTATAGGTCCGCGGCCTGATGAACCCATCGAAGAGAAGGAGAGGAGAAGAAGGGAACTCAAAGACTTGTATAATAAGCTGGAGTATCTGATCATTCCCACGTTCTATGAGAGAAGAGATGAATGGATATCTATGATGAACAATTCCATAGGAAAAGTCGCATACTACTTCAACAGCCATAGGATGATGCAGAGATACGCCACAGAAGCATACCTTTTGTAATTTCAAGATTTTCATGGAGGGTGATTCTTCCAGTCGCGATTTTCCGTCTTCATATTTTAGCTTAGAATTTTCTTTTATAGGTCTCTATAGGGTGATGCCGTTGGGGTCGGGGCATTTGATCGTCGTCTCGGTTTTCGTTTCTTCCCATCGGAATTCTCCATTGCTCAGTAAAAGCATGATATAGGGAAGCATCGCGCTGAAGGCGTAGATTCAGATTCCCGGGGGCGTCACTGGATCGTCATAGTCTATTTCGAAGGTGTCCCCTATCTTGCGGTATCCTCCTTGACACTTGCCTTCGACGACTCTTACCGAGATTTTGCTCATGTTCCTCTCCTTTTATTGTATAATGTTAAGCTTTTAAATTGATGTTCAAGGATAATTCGGTTGGAGGATTTCCTTTTCTTTTATGCTCTGTGCGTGATAGAGTGGATGTGCCATGCAGAAGTCTACGCCCCGTAAGAGTTTGGATTTTCTCCATCTTGGCGGCTTGTCGCGTCTGTTTGGGAGCCACATGAGACGGATCTTGAACTGTTCGCCTACGTGTTTAGTCTTATGTGATACGGTGAACGAATCTATCGAGGTGAAGCCGAGATACTCCATGTGCTCTTTCTTCAGCCATCCGCTCCAGTGATTCTCCAATCCTATCGTGGCAAATCCATCCGCATCCTCGTAGTCCATGATCATCTCGTTTAGGAGACGTTTTCCGAAGCGGTGGCCCTTAGCCTTCCTTAAGACCCAGATGCAGTTTAGAACCACTATGTTTCCGTCATGTATGGGGTAGCCTGAAGCCTCAGCGGGGGCATACTCAATCTGGCCGACGGCAACTCCCTTAAAGAAGAGAATCTTTTTACGGAGTCCCCTCGGTATCGCGGACTTTAGGTAGCGGAGTCGATTCTTATACTTTCTGAAAGGCAGAGGTGCAAGGCACTTATACAGATATTTTTCATAGATACTTTCTTTTGTATAACATCAACGATGTGAAAATCAAGGTTTGAGGAGATCAAAACTGACACTTAAATTTAAGATGAGCAATAAAAAATTTAACGTTTCTCCTTTTTTAATCTAGAAGTCTGTAATTCGATTGGCACGCAGTCTTCTAGTGAGAATGACTTGTAGGATCCCCGAGATGCTAAGAAGAGATTGAGAAAGAAGATAAATCCTAAATGAAATATAGCATGTTGTGTTCTAAGTATCCTTGATTGGAAGATGGATAAGATATGGGTAAAAAAAGAGGGTTTAGCGTTAAAGAAGATGAGTTTCACATATCAGTCCATAATGGTCTTATAGGTTTCGAATTTGAGAAGGCAGAGGGTGGCTTTGGCCTCAGTAATATCGTTAACATGCTGACAGGTTACAGCTTCATGCTGCCTTCTGATGAGGCAGCGTCACTTTGGAAAGCAGATTTTAGAGATGCAGGCGGCAAAGCATACATTATTGACAATAAGGTAGACTGTAAACGTTCTTACAGGGTTGAAGAAAAATCCGAAGATGCATTGGTCATAAATTTCGAGTGGACGGATATAGACCTGGGTGACGAGAAGGGCGTCATCAACGTCAAAGTATCTCTAACTCTCAAAAGAGACTCCGCACTTTCATATTGGAGGATAAAGCTGGAGAATCATAGCAGAAAGTCATGTTTATGGGAGATTATTTTTCCATTGTTGGAGAATGTAGGAGCAACCCGTGATGATCCGTCTCACGACTTATTGATCGTTCCGGACGGTTGGGGACGTATTTACCGAGATCCTAGAAAAATGAGCCCTTACCAGGCGACTTACCCGGGTGGATGGAACTTTGCTATGCAGTTCTTATCTTTCTGTCACGATTATAGCGGGCTATATCTCGCCGCATATGACCCTAAAGCTTATCACAAACGTTTCATCTTTATTCCTGACACCTATACTGGCACAGTTGTTAAGCACCTGCCGAGGTCATCTTTTCAACTGATAAATTATCCTGAGAATATGGGTGTCCTTCAAACAGTATATGAAATGCCGTATGATGTTGTTATCGGCGTCTTCAGAGGCGACTGGTACGATGCATCTCAACTTTACCGGGAATGGGTGTTGAAGAACGCGGCGTGGTGTAGGAGAGGAAAACTTGGCAAACGTGGAGATGTACCTCGATGGTTCCAAGAGATAACTATCTGGTGTATGCCGGGCAGTCCACCAGAGCCAAGAATGGATCCTGGTGATCCCAAATATGTAGTGTCTGAGGTTCTCAGGTTTAGGGAGTTCTTTGATGTGCCCATAGCTATCCATTGGTATAACTGGCATAAGATACCCTTTGACACGGACTACCCTGAATACTTCCCCACTAAAGAGGGGTTCAAGGACGCAGTTAAGAAACTTCAAGAGTTCGGAGTCCGGGTTATGCCGTACATAAACGGTCGCATTTTTGATTTCAACTGTAGGAGCTGGCTTCTAGATAGGGCGGAAAGATACTGCGCTAAAGAGAGTGCGCCTCGCTTAAATGCGCAGACTCTTCAGAAATATGTTGAGTTTTATGGTTCTAGACAGAAGTTCGCGGTGATGTGTCCTTTTACTGAGTATTGGCAGGATAAGATTGCTGAAATAGTTGAGAGGTTAGTTGGTGAATACGGAGTTGACGGAGTTTATATAGACCAAATTGCAGCAGCGCCATCGAATCTCTGCTTCGACCCGGAGCATGGGCATCCCCTTGGAGGTGGGAATTACTGGTTTAGCGGCTGTGAGGAGATGTTGAGGAAAGCGAGAGAAAGAGCTAGGGAAAAGAACCCTGAGGCTATATTGACAAGTGAGTGCAATGCAGAATGTTTCATGGCCTACTTAGATGCGTTTCTAACTTGGCATTCATTTCAAGGAGAACTAGTTCCAATATTTCCAGCGGTGTATGGCGGCTGGACTATAACCTTTGGGAGGAGCTTCACAATGGAGGATCTTAAGAATCCTATATCCTTCCGAGCGAAGGTTGGTCAGATGTTCATCTTCGGTGCCCAATTAGGGTGGTTTAATCTTTACGAGATCACCCAAGACGAGTATAAGGCTGAGGCGGAGTACCTTAAGAAGTTGGCTAAATACCGCTTACTCGGTTTGAAGTTTCTACTTCATGGTAGACTTATGCGCCCTCTGAAATTTGACACGTCTTTTCCTACAATTGATCTTAACTGGACATTCATTCAGAAGACAGTTAAAGTCACCCTGCCTGTGGTCATGTCTTCAGTTTGGAAGGCTGATGATGGAACCTTAGGAATAATCTTTACAAACATATCTGAAACGCCTCAACTTGTAGCCTTCAAAATAGACTTGAAAGATTATGGGTTTCCTCAAGGCAAAAAATACACAGTAAGCAGGATAACTGAAAAGGGTAAGGAGAAGATAGATGAATACGGTTCTACGGAAATTCAGTTCAAGGATCTTCTACCAGGCAGAGATGTACTAATGCTTCAGATTGAGGCTAATTGACATTAAGGGTGAATGGAATTCGGTATGAATGACGATAATTTTTATGATTTTTCAGTTGAAGAGCGCGAGAAAAGGGAGATGCAAGCAATAACTTCGGGTTCAATTTTGTGAGTACTTTAATTTGACGGGGTTCGATGAAGTTATTCGACAGGAATACAATGTAACTCCTCGGTTGATCGAGGGGTTAATATAATTATCTTATCAACTGGAGAGGTGATTGCGGTTCCCTCAGTGGCCTGGTTGGTGTAGGCTTCACTATTTTTTATGTGTATCAAACCATACATTCAATGCATGGGTGGGTATTGAAACCTAAATATATGTGTCCAGCATTCATTGGATAAGACCCGATTTGTATTGAGGCTTTGGCATGAGTATATTCAAGAATCATGAGGAAGAGTGTAAAGCTTCAGAGATGCCTAGGATCCCCCTTCTCTATGGAAGCCCGTCCGATCGGAGCTTAACAAGCCCCGAAGAGTGGATAAATCAGCTCAGAAAGGCCGGTCGGTTTAATGTTTCAGGCCTTCCGAAGTATTGCATCCTGACATTCCAGTACATGGAGGTTAAAGAGATACTTGGCTCTCTGGGTTATCAGATGGAGGAGATCGACCTCTCGTTTGAAAAGGCCTACATCTTCAAGTATAAGGGTATCCCCGTCTGTCTGTTCCAGCTCGGTATCGGAGCGCCTATGGCTGGGGCTGAACTGGAGGATCTCCTCGCCTTAGGGGTTGAGTACGCCATTCTCATGGGTGGTGTGGGAGTCTTAAGTCCCGATATACCTCGATGGAGGATCATAGTTCCCAATAAAGCCATAAGAGACGAGGGGACCTCCTATCATTATGAGAAGCCGTCTCCCTACTCATTTCCGGATTCGAGACTTTCGTGGCTGATCAAGGAGGTCTTGAAGGAGCGTGGGCTTCGATTCGTTGAGGGTGCGGTCTGGACGACTGACGCCTTCTATCGGGAGACATCCGAGAAGAGAGAAGCTTTCACGCGGGGAGGAGCCATATGCGTCGATATGGAGGCTTCAGCTCTCTTCTCAATAGCGAAGTTCCGTGGGAGGAAGATGGCCGCCATCTTCTATGCTGGAGATTACGTGGGAGAGGAGGGGTGGGACTTGAGGATAGAAGGGAACCATGAGGAGAAGAGGAGAAAGGCCTCGAAGTCTCTTCTAGAAGTCTCATTGGAGTCTCTACGTAAAGTTCGCATAGAAAGATAGGAGTGTTCTTTCGGCTGAGGTTTCTCTTTTTGCCGCTGGGAAATCTTTCTTTATAAATTAAGTGATGCCGTCTCGGCTGAAAATATCACTTCTGCGGGGAAAAAATCGTATATATACTTGAGTGGTCTCGGATGGATGTTCCTTTAATCGTTTATATGTCCGGATGAATATCCATTCAACTCTTTAATTCCGAAGCGCGTGTATGTACAAAAATGCACATTCTTTACAAGCCAGATTTGCGAAAAGGCCTTGAAACTTGCTGTTCAAAACGATGACTCTGGGAACCGTAGGTTCCTGGTGGTGGACCGGGGGGGATTTGAACCCCCGACCTCCGCCGTGCGAGGGCGGCATTCATTCCAGACTGAACTACCGGCCCCCTAAGATATCTTGAAGGGTTTTCAAGGAATAAAGTTTTGATTCGGTGTTATTTAAGTTTCGAGTATTCTGTTGTGGCGTTGTGTAGAGGATATCTTTACTGAATTAATATCTTTCCTAAGACATCTAAATCCATTTCTGATTTATTCTTCATATGCTTTTCATGCTGATTCAAGGGATCTTCGAGAATAATTCATGTTGGAAGTCGGAGTAAGACGGAATATAGCTATCAAAAACTTAATCTGTATTTTAATACGCATTACTAGAACATGTTGAATGCTAGTTTAGTATTGTTGAATGGGAAGATCTATACATTTAACCGGGAAAAGCCGAGAGCAGAGGCAGTTGCGGTTCTAGATGAGAAGATAGTCTATGTAGGAGAAGATAAAGAAGTTTCAAAACTTGTCGGCCCAAACACTCAGGTTATAAACCTCAATGGAAAGACAGTCATACCCGGCCTAACAGACTGTCACGTTCACATGGCCAGTTTCGGGAGAAGCCTCTCAACCCTCAACCTAAGAGGCTTAACTTCGATAACTCAACTGAAGAGGCTCGTTAAGGAAAAAGCTGAAAGCCTCCCGCCAAACGCATGGATCTTCGGTCGAGGATGGGATCAAGAAAAATTTGTTGAAAAACGGCTGCCGACAAGATGGGACCTAGATGAGGCTGCACCGGAAAACCCAGTTGTTCTATTCCGCGTCTGCAGTCACATCTGCGTTGCGAATTCCAAAGCCCTAGAATTAGCCGGGATAGATAAGGCGACTGAACCGCCGCTTGGAGGAGAGATCGATAAGGACGTTTCCACCGGTGAACCTACCGGAATTATTCGCGAAAACGCCTTAGAACTAATCACAAAAGTTTTTCCAAAGGCGAGTGAGGAGGAGACCCTGAATACCTGTGTTGAAGCCTGCAGAGAGGCAGTTAAGGCCGGTTTAACCTGTGTGCATTGGATCATCGAGTCTCCAATGGAGCTACGTGCCCTTCAACGCCTACGTAAAGAAGGAAAGCTTCCCCTAAGAGCCTACATTCTGGTCCCCGCGGAGCTCATGAAGCACCTTAAAGGTTTAGGCTTAATGCAAGGCTTCGG
>PIYJ01000085.1 GCA_003601725.1 Candidatus Bathyarchaeota archaeon | reverse complement strand
AATATCTAGGGTTAAAGAGATCTATGAGAACGGAAGGAAGGCGTCTTTAAAAGAGGATGAATTCAAGAGGATACTCAGCGAAGTCGGATTAGATTGATCCCCTCTCCACTTTCAAAATTGCCTACTAAGATCTCGTAATTTTTGTTGATTTACAATTTTATATCTTGAATGCCCTATTAAGTATCATGATAGGAATCACCAGATATCGTGATTGTTATGAGGATCAAGGATGACGAAGCGATCGTTGTTTACAGCTTCGAGTCGTCGATAGCTTCCGCGCCTAGTTCACTTATCGTGTCGATCAATAATTTTTCTAATATAAACAGGAATAGAAAATAGGGAATGAACAAAAATGGGTGGAAACAAGTATTTTCCTCGACGCTTAAGTTTCCCGAAGATATGTGACATCCTAGTGGCCTATCTAAATGCAGGTGCAGACAAAGAATATGTTGGAGTAAGCGACGTGGTGGAAAGGTCAAACGTGTCGCTTCATAACATCAGCCGAAACAATAACTTCTTTAAGAGCTGGAGATTCCTTGAGGAAAGCGAGAAAGAACCCGGCAAATACATTTTGAATCGGGAAGCCGCGGAGTTTGCATATGCCTATAGGATTGACCCGAGGGGAGAAAAGACAAGAGAGATGCTTAGAAGATTCCTTTCGAAAGATGAGGTTCTAGTAAAGTTCATTGAGAGAATAGAACGTGAAGGCCTAAGTAGGGATGCTCTTCTCGTTGAGCTTCCAAGAGTTTACGGAGACCTAAGAGCCGACAAAGTTGGACTAAACGCCTTTTTAGATATGCTTGCATATGCCTTCGGATTAAAAGAGATCTCCGCGTCTATGGAGGGGCCGCCTAAAAGGATGGAGCGAACTGCGAAGACGATTAAAGCATCAATTGGGCCTTCTGAGGTGAAGCTGCCCATGCCGGGGGCAAGCATCAACATAAATCTTAATATATCATCAGATGTCTCGCCTCAGAAGCTTAAGGAATACATAAAGGCTATTCTTGAAGCTCTGCAAACTACAGAGAATAAAGAAGCAGTCTCTGAATAGGGATGTTGACGTGCTCTTCATTTTAGATGATAAAAAGAACGCGAGATGATCTTTCCAAAAAAGGGTTTGTTGGCCCTTTAATCTGCGCTTTTATGCTTTGGTTCTTTTGAAAGTTCCTCTCTGATCAGCCGGCTTACCTCTTCAGCATTTACTTTTCCCCTGTACTTCTTCATGATTAAACCCATTAGGAAACCGAAGGCTCTCTGCCCTCTTTCAATTATTAGATCCCGGTTTTGGCTGATTGTTTCCTTAATTATTCTGCTGAGCTCATCCTTGGAAAGCATGCCTAACCCTAAGGCTTTGACAGCCTCGATGGGACTTGCCTCTTCATGCTTCACGAGCCACTTCACAATCTCAGGCAGCGCCTCCTTTGAAGTCTTCCCAGAACTCACAAGCCTGAAGGCCTCAATTATCTGGTCATCTCGAAGCCTTTCAACTTCGATTCCGTCACGTTTAAGAGACTTAAAGGTCTCCGTTAATGTCGCCGCGACGAGAGTGGGGGAAACCCCTGTCTCCTTAACCACAACTTCGAAGAGGCCTCCATAATCTGAATCTTGAAGTTGCCGCGCGAGTTTCTCGTTTATGCCGTATTCTCTGATGAGCCTTTTAATTCTCTGCTCAGGTAGCTCTGGGAGAGCCTTCCTTAATCGATGGATATGCTCCGTTGTTATCGGTATGGGTGGCACATCGGTCTCAGGATACATCCTAGCTGCTCCTGGTCTAGGCCTCATATAACGAGTTGTCCCGTCAGGATTAGCCGCCCTGGTCTCCTCTGGAACGCCTTTTATCGCCTCTTTAGCCCTCTCCGCAACTGCGCGTAAAGCATCTACACAGTTCTCTTTCACATCTGCAACGATTACTGCCGCGTCTTGAGGCCCAGCCTTAAGCGTCCCCATTAGCTTTTCCATTTCTTCCTCTGAAACCCCATAGGATGGAAGCTCATCCGTATGGAGGATTCCGCCGACTCTTCCCCAGAATCGAGCTCTATCAGCCATTTCGGTTCCAAGCCTGAGACCTGGAATAAGCTCGGTTCCTAGAAGACCGGAGAATCCGGGAAGCTTGATGGCCATCACGCGTTTGTTCTGTTTTATGGCTTTTCGGATGATGCGGCATCTCGTCTCTTTGAAGATCGATTTTACATCCACGATCTCTTCTCTTATCTGTTCCTCCGTAACACCGCGTCTTCTAAGCTCCTCACGTATTTTAAGAAGGCTCAGCTGACGTTGAACCTCCAGCTCTATAACTTTCGAGATGAGCTCCAGTTCCTGAACGCCCTTCACTTCGATCAGCGCGCCGTCCCGAATCGAGATGTTCAAGTCTTGACGGATCGTTCCAATCCCGCGTTTAACCTTCCCGGTGGCCCTTAAGATCCGCCCTATCGTTAACGCGACTTTCTCAGCCTCCTTCGGAGAGTAGATCACTGGGCCTGTGGTAACTTCAATTAGAGGTATGCAGAGCCTGTCGATTCGATAATGGATGATGAAGCCATCTTCACCGGTTTTCCTCGCAGCGTCCTCCTCTAAGCTCACATGCTCTATAGGTATCTTTTTCCCTTCAACTTGGATCTCGCCGTTAAGAGCGACGACGCATGTTCTCTGAAAGCCCGTCGTGTTCGATCCGTCTATGACTACCTTCCGCATCACGTGGACTTCATCAACAGGTTTGGCGTTCATCATCAACGCGGCTGTCAAAGCGATATCCAGCGCTTCACGGTTCAGCTCATGCGGGGGTTCCTCATCCATCTCAACCAAACATGAAGTCTGCGGATCTGCCTCGTAGAGGATCTTCACGCCCTTCTGAAACTCGAAGTATGCGGCGGGATCTATCTGGCCTAGCTCGCTCTGCGTCGGTCTAAGTCTTCGGAGGAAAGTTATCTGCGGTTCTCCTTTGAAGAGTTCAGGTCTGCATGAGCAGAAGAGTTTCTCTTTCGTGTCTAGCTGCTGATGGCATTCTAATCCTACTTTTAGGCCTAAATCTTTATAATTAAGGTTCATCGTCAATTCCTCCCTTCACGTCTTATGGTTTCAGGCGGCTCAATCGGTTCAACAGTTCTGCTTGAGAATTCGTGAGCGATGTTTTTTGTCAGAAGATTCTTAGCCTCTTCCAAGTCTCGGGTTTGACCCAGAATCCACATGAGCTTAACCAGAGCCGTCTCAGCAAGCATGTCTCCCAGCGGGATCACCCCTATCGAAAGCAGATCCCTCCCGTTAGCATAGACGTTCATGTTCACCCGTCCCCAAATGCACTGGGAAGTCATAGCCACTATGACGTCATTTTCTATGGCCTTCCGGATTGAAGGGAAGCATTTCCGACGTACATGTCCCAAGCCTGTTCCTTCAAGTATGATCCCCCTGTATCCTTCCTCAACGTGCCACTCGATGATCTTCGGATTCATGCCGGGATAAAACTTGATGAGGGCAACCTTCTCCTCGAATTCAGGTTTCAAGACGAGTCTTCTATCATCCCTTCTAGGGGTGAAATCATCTGTAAGCATGACAACTTTTCCGTTAAGCACCCTCGCAAGAAGCTCAGCGTTCACTGTTTTGAAAGCGTCACGTCGACTCGTGTGTAGCTTCCTAACCTTCGTCCCCCTATGTATCGCGACCGCCTCGTCAGAGATCGTCTGATGCATCGCAACGACCACTTCAGCGAACGGAGCGGTAGCTGCACATTGCACGGCTCCAATAAGATTTTCAGCTGCATCTGAGCTCGGCCGGTCTTCAGATCTTTGAGCCCCCACTAACACTACGGGTACGGGTAGATTCTGCAAGGCGAAGCTTAACGCTGCGGCTGTATAGCCCATGGTATCTGTCCCATGAGTTATGACTATGCCTTGTGCGCCTTTTTCGATATGTTTAGCTACGGTCTTCGCTGTTTCCGCCCAGTGTCTCGGGGTTAAATCCTCGCTGAACGCGCTGAAGAGAATCTCCGTGTCAATCGTGGCTATCTCGGAAAGCTCGGGGACGATGCTGTAGAGGTCGCTCGCTGAGATGGCTGGTCTAACCGCGCCTGTCCTATAGTCCACTCGGCTTGCTATTGTTCCTCCAGTGCTGATTATCGTCACCCTCGGTAGGTTGGGTCTCTGCTTTGGAGGCGGCGGCGGAACGAAGGAGGGTTTTGCTCTGGTTCCTTTCTTTTCTATTCTTGTCTCGGGGGTTATTCTTATTCCTACGTTGTATCCGGATCTTATCTTAATCACTATGTGTTTGTCATCTCCCAGTTCAGATCTAGGCATCAAGATGCCTTCGTATATCTCTCCGTCCTTCTCTACGCGGAGAAGATCGCCAGCTTCAGCTCCAAGTCTTTCTAAAGCCTTCAGGGCTTCTCCTTTATATCCGGGAAGTTTCTCGCTCAATCCTCATTCTTCCATATCTGTGAAGTTTCCATTCTTTCAGTAACATAATACTATCTCTTACCATAAAGAGACTTGCAGCGATAAAAGTTTTTGACGTTGAAGATGTGAAATCGTTTAAGAGATGAAAGGGGGCCGAAAAGAACAGTTGATACGGAATGATTCCTTTATTTAAACAGCCTTCTCAATCTCAGCCGTTATCACTCGGATTGGATCTTCAAAAGTTTCAACCAGCCTCTCGGCTCTTTCACTCTGCTTTCTCTTTTCGTCCTTTATGTTATCCAGCGTCTCCAATATCTTCATCGCCAATTCATTCGGGTCTCTCACAAGCTTCACAAACCCCTTTCTTATTAGATATTTCAGGACTACGAATGGTTCACTGGGGTAAAAGGAGAACGTAGGCACCCCCAGTAGAGCCGCCTCCGTTGTCATTGTTCCCCCGCCTCCTATGAAGATCGTGGTGTAATAGAGAAGGCTAGGGCCATCAATAGATGAATGGGACACGATGATCCTGTCTTGGAAGGATTCACGGAGAATCTCCATTTGCTCCGTATATCTTGGAATCGCTACTATCTGAACGTCATCCCTCTCCGCTAGAACCTGCTCTATTACGGGTATAACCCCTGTCTTTTCCTGCGTTTTCCCAGCTAAGTAAGCGGCGAATTCCTCTTCAGGTCTAAACGTCAAAATAGGTTTAGAAC
>PIYJ01000084.1 GCA_003601725.1 Candidatus Bathyarchaeota archaeon | reverse complement strand
ATGACCCGTGAGACATGTTTAACGCAGAGAAAATACCCAGTATAATTCACATCAGTCACAAATCTGAAATCTGAAAGACTGAAAGATTTAACGCTTCCAGCCTTCACTACACCCACACAATATATCAGTATGTCTATCTCTTTGAATATTTCAAGAATCCTCTCAACCATTCTTTTAACTGATTCTTCATCAGTCACATCAACATAAACCGCTGCTGCCCTTTCTTTCCCGTATCGCCTGTTTATCTCTTCAGCGATGCTTTCAGCCTTGTCAATAGCTATATCCGCGATGGCTACATATGCTCCTTCCCTGACGAAATCTTCCACTATACCTCTTCCTATGCCTCCTGAGCCCCCTACTATCACCGCAACCTTCCCTGAAAGCCGGCCTTTATGTATAGGCTTTTCCTCCATGCCCCTTCACCATCACACATAAGGATCCATGTATGACATTTTTGTTTAGACGAGCATACAGATATGTATCGTCGAAAAAGCTCCTCTTCAATGCTATAAATAGGTAGGATCCACATTAATTTTTTATCATGAAGACTTCATAATGGCCAAACGTCGCAATCGTCAGATGCATAACTGTTTAAAGGGAGAGTTTCTCATCTTCTGATAGTTCAAAGAACCGTCATAGTTGGCTGGCGATGTTAATGGAAGATGAAAAGATGATTGAATACCTCAGAGATATGCTGAGGATAAGATACTTCGAAGAGAAAGTGATGGATCTCTTAAGCCGAGATATCGTTAAAGGAGCTTCCCATCTGTATGTCGGCGAGGAAGCCGTTGCAGTCGGCGCCGTAGCCGCAATCCGAAAGGACGACTACATAACGAGTACTCATCGAGGTCATGGGCATTGCATAGCGAAGGGAGGAGACTTAAAGCTGATGCTTGCGGAGCTCTGCGGAAAAGCAACTGGATACTGCAAAGGAAGAGGCGGATCGATGCATATCGCTGATGTTAACGCGGGAAATTTAGGTGCAACGGGAATAGTCGGTTCAAACATACCTGTAGCAACGGGAGCCGGTCTCTCCGTAAAGATGCGGGGAACCGATCAGGTTGTCTTATGCTTTTTCGGTGATGGAGCTGCAAACACGGGTGCATTTCATGAGTCAGTTAATCTAGCTTCGATTTGGAAGCTCCCCGTCATCTACGTCTGTGAGAATAACCTTTACGGCATGTCCGTCGCTGTGAATAGAGCCTTTCCCTTTGAAGACATCGCGGAGAGAGCGAAGGGCTACAACATTCCAGGGATCATCGCTGACGGGATGGATGTTTTAGACGTTAAAAGAGCAGTAGGCGAGGCGGTGGAGAGAGCACGGAAAGGCGAGGGGCCGACTCTTGTGGAATGTAAGACTTACAGGTTTTACGGTCACTCAAGAAGCGACGCAAGGGTTTATCGGACACGTGAGGAAGAAAGAAGATGGAAAGCTCGAGATCCAATTGTGACTTTTAGAAGGAAGCTCATAGAAGGGGGAATACTGACGGAGCAGCAAGCGAGAAAACTAGAGGAAGACGTAGCTAGGGAAGTTGAAGAAGCAGAGAAATTTGCGTTGAGCAGTCCATACCCCGAGGTTGACACGCTTTATGACGGTTTATATACGGATATCTATGTCGACTCAGAGACCTCCATAGAAAGCCTTTCAAAAGCAAAAGAGATCGGCTTGAAGATGCGTAGGATACGCTATGTTGATGCGTTGAATGAAGCCTTACGTGAAGAGATGCGGAGAGACAAAAGGGTCTTCTTGATGGGGGAGGATATTGCGCTTTACGGCGGTGCATATCAAGTCACCCGTGGGCTTTACAAGGAATTCGGATTAGAAAGAGTAAGGGATACACCCATCTCCGAGGCTGCTATTGCCGGCGCAGCCGCGGGAGCAGCTATGACGGGTCTTCGTCCAGTTGCAGAGATAATGTACATAGACTTCTCGACGATCGCAATGGATCAAATAGTCAACATCGCAGCGAAGAACCGATACATGTTCGGAGGAAAATCGAAGGTCCCCGTTGTTTATAGAACGCAGGGAGGAGCGGGACGTGGAATCGCCGCGCATCATTCTCAAAGCCTCGAAGCATGGTATATGCATGTCCCCGGCATATTCGTGGTTATGCCTTCGACTCCTTTTGACGCTAAGGGTTTATTGAAGACTTGCATAAGGGATGACAATCCAGTCATCTTCATTGAGCATAAGATGCTTTATGGAACTGAAGGTGAGGTTCCTGAGCAGGAGTATACTGTTCCGTTAGGCGTCGCAGATATCAAGAAGGAGGGCACAGATGTTACGATAATCGCCTATTCCAGAATGGTTCATGTTGCACTTGAAGCCGCTGAGGAGCTCGCTGAAGAAGACATAAGCGCAGAAATCGTAGATCCCCGTACATTGAAGCCTTTAGATCTTGATACGATAATAACCTCTGTTAAGAAGACGAATAAAGCAATCGTCGTATACGAGGGATACAGAACCTGCGGTGTCGGAGCTGAGATTGCCACGTTGATCATGGAGAAGGCCTTTGACTATCTGGATGCACCCGTCGTCAGAGTCGCCGGAGAGGACGTTCCGATTCCTATGAGCCCGGTGCTGGAAGAGGCAGCTATTCCCAGCAAGGAAAAAATCATAGAGGCAGTCAAGAAAATAATATAGAACGCGGGCCTCTTCATCCTTTTTCGAAGGACATAATTTGATTACTCTTCATGTTTGAAGAGAAGATTGTCGCTTTATTTCGGCATTGAGGGGGAATTCCAGACGGAGCTAAGGGTTCTCTATGATAATGAAGCTAAAGAAGGATTCAGAAGCGGCAGGGGGTCTCTTGTTTAATCGGAGAAGATTTACTTTTTGATACAGGAGCAGATATGGACGTTTTGCTTTTTAACATGCATAAATTTAATGTGGATCTCAATAAGATCAGTAAAGTTGTTTTTTTCACATGAACATAGAGATCACACAGGAGGCTTCCGGATTTTAGGAATGCTTGGAAACGTTAAAGTTTATCTTCTTAGATCTTTCTCTAGATCCTTTAAGAAGAAAGTTGCTTCTTTTCCGAATGTTAAGTTAAGAGAGATAAGTAAAATAGAAGAGATTTCAGAAGGCATCTTCACAACGGGCGAAGTCGGCTTCTTCATTAAAGAGCAATCTTTAATCGTCAAGAAGGAAAATGGGCGCGATCGTCATAACTGGATGTTCACATCCAGGGTTGGATAAAATACTGAGAATAGCATCGAGATTCGGCAGAATTCATGGAGTGATAGGCGGATTTCATAGCTTCAATAAACTGGAGAGATTCTGCGTGATATAGCCCTGATCGTTCCTTGCCATTGCACGATGCGAAAAAGGGAAATCTTGATGCTCTACCCAGATTCCAGCGTAGGATGCTCAGCCGGCTTCAGAGTGGAGATCTAAATTTCTCAAATTTTTATTCTGCTCGGAAGTTTCCTCATGTAATATTTATGATCTTCATATTCTAGCTCTACAAGTTTGCCTTTATCCAGCAAGTTCTTAACGACACCCCAGCTGGCATTTGCTTTCTTCAAGAGTTCCTTCACTCCTTCTTCTCGCATTGGATGTACTGATGTTATGCTGAGCAGATCTTCTTCAAGGTTCCCGGTGAAAGCAAAGGCGTTTCCCTCATATCCAATTAAATACTCAACCACGTCATCTCCGAGTTTTCTGGAGAAGAGTTGGAAAGCCCTGTTAATCACCCTTTCATCAGCTGGTTTAACCCATCTCTCCGCTGGGGGCCTTGTTGGAACAGCAATGTAGGCTTTATGGGGTCTTATTTTTGATAAAAAATCCGCTGTTTTTTCTAGATCATCTGAGTAGTCTAAGCCGTCTATAAGCATAGTCTCGGTGATTAGCTTCCCCTTAAATTCCCCAGAAAACTCGATTATCCCATTTAAGATTTCATCTATCTTCAAAGACTTGTGAGGCCTATTTATTTTTCTCCAATTTTTCTCGCTGACAGCGTCAATCTTCACGGAGACGAGATCAGCTTTTAAAAGATCCTCCTTAACATCTGCACGCCAAAGAAGAGAGGCATTCGTCAATATGGCTATGGGCCTATTTAATGCCTTTAAAAGTTCCATTTCCCTTCCGAGATTCACATCTAAGGTTGGCTCCCCGTCGGGAACAAAGGTTAGATAATCAATCTTTTCATCTTTGGCTTTAGCTTCTCCGATTCTCTCTTTGACGTTCTTAAAGATCTGTTCAGGATCATAGAAAGCTCTTCGTTCTATGCATGTTTTTATTGTTCTTCCAAGCTGACAGTATACGCATGAGTAGGAGCAAACCTTTGCGGGAATATTGTTTATTCCCAAGCTCCTGCCTAAACGCCTCGACGGAACAGGGCCGAAAATAATCATTCTTGACGCTTCAAAAATCGAAAAGTTTAATCCTCTTTACTTTTCTAGATCCTTCAACCTTTTCTTAATCTGTTCCAGCTGTTCTTGCAAATTTTTCATTTGATTCCTTAACATCTGAATTTCCTGATCCTTTGTCATTGGAGAAGTAGGCGGCGCGACAGATCCAGGATATGCCGGCTGCTGGTATCCTCCCATTCCTCGTCCCATACCCATGCCTCGTCCCATACCCATTCCACGACCTCTACCCATGCCCATGCCGTAGCCGCCGCCCATACCATAATGCATGGGGGCAGTGGGACTTGATGTGCTTCTTAATTCTCCTTGCTTATACTTCATCACGGCTTCTCGTACAGTTCCATAAGCTCCGGTCACAATTTGGATTCCAGCGGCCGCTAAGGCTTGATAAGCGTTGGGGCCAACATTCCCCGTTAAGACTGCTTGTACGCCTTTGCTTGCTACTGTTTGAGCCGCCTGTATTCCAGCTCCTCCACCGGCATATTGCGCTGAGTTTGGTATGGCTTCAAACTGCATGGTGTCGGTTTCAACTATGACGAAATATGCGCATCGTCCAAAACGCGGATCCACAGATGCGTCTAGCGACGGTCCAGATGCGGAAACAGCAACCTTCAAACATTTTCACTTCCATTGTCTACTTGGATTGACAATTGCGTGATTACGCACAAAAATATTTAAATCTTTTTACGAATGCTTCTCTCTTCATCGCATCTTCCCTTCAGGTCTAAAAGTTAGGACTCGATCATAAGCGGTCTTCCTTCCGTTAATGCTTGAGCGACTTTCTTTCTGGCGCTTTGAAGAAGCCTCCATACTGTTCCCCTGGAGACCTCCATTCGAACCCCCGCGTCTTCCTGGGATAGGCCTTCTAAGTCTACAAGCCTCAATGCCTCCAGTTCTGCAGGCTCTAGGTAGATCGGCGTTAGGTTGGTCTGTGGGTAGGGGATGAAGGTGCTTATGTGCGGATGAACGCCTAGTCTTATCGGCTTAGGAATTCTCCCCTTTTGTCCACGTCTGCGTCTCCGCCTCAACATTGCTATTCTCTACTTTATTTGAACCACAACGTTTATATAGTTTCTGTGCATATTCACATAATTGAATAATGTGCATAATCACAAAAAGAGGTGATTAAAGAATGGGTTACAGACACAGATATATGTATTACTTAACCGGGCTTCCAGGATGGATAAGATTCGGATTCTCACCCGGATGGCTGGGAAGATCCCCCCTTCCGCCTACAGCCCAATGGCTGCTACAAAGCGGTCTCCTTCCACAGTATATGCAGTGGCTGCAAACGGCTGCTCCGACAATGATTCCTCCAACAACCACGCCGCCGACAGGAGCTCAAGCAGCTCCAACATCATTCCCAACGTCCTTCGCCCCGCAGCTAACAAAAGAACAAGAGAAGCAGATGCTTGAACAGCAAGTTAAGATGCTAGAATCCCAGCTGGAAGCAATGAGGAAGAGGCTTGAGGAGCTAAGCAAGTAAGCGGAGGCAGAACTGTTTGCCCAGAGGATGGTTTGGCAGAGGCTTCTGGTTCGGCTGGGGTAGGGGATTCGGCAACCCCTATCTATTCTGCAGATGGTTCCCATGGCTGCCTAGATGGTGGTGGGCTTATCCCCTCTTTAACTTGCCATATGTTGGAGCGGCGTGGGGTCTTCCGTACTATACCCGGTATTGGCCGAGATTTTATGCGGCGCCTTACATCTATTAAATTCGATTCGGAGTCTAAGATCTAAATCTAGGGGATGGGCCGGGAAACAGCGGATCTCGGAAGGCTTAAAGAACTCTTTGAGGAAACAGCGGGCCGAATCAGTAAAAGGCTGGAGGACTAAGAGGCGTGGTATACAAAGTTGGTTAAGAACCAAGATGGGTGAAAAGTGAAATTGGGTAAGATGAAGATTGCAATTCCCACGAAGGGAGATAAAGGTTTAGAGGATTCAGTCTCAGACGTTTTCGGCAGATCTGAGAGGTTCACGATTTTAGAGATCGCTGATGGGTCCATCGTCAACGTGGAGGTCGTGGAGAACCCTGCTGCATCGTATAAGCATGGAGCTGGACCGATAGTTGTGAAGATGCTTTCCGATATGGGTGTAACCGCTGTTGCGGCTAGAGAGTTCGGTCTAGGCGTGTCAACTCTGCTGGAGCAGAATCAAATAAAAAAGTTCAATGTTGAGGCTAATACTACAGTAAAAGAGGCTGTCCAAAAGGTTCTTCGAGAGTTCGGCTGATAAATGCTTCGTGAAACGTAAATATCCTACCCCTTTTTTTCTTTAAATAGTTTATATATGTTTTTTCTACGAGGTTTTTTAGAAAAAATTGAGAGTATGTAAAAAAGGGAAGATCTTGTTGATATCGCTTTTGTATGTTTATTTTGATTTCCATAATCCATGAATCGTGCAGTATTCTCTAGCTTCTATTTTCTCCGCTGTTATTTCGAATTCTGCTTCAGGCTTATCTCCTGGTATCAGAAATTTTCTGTAAACCTTATCGTCGGCAATTATTTCTATCCATTCAATATAGTGATTCTGTTCCATTGGGTGCGGAACGCTGCCGACCTTAACCTTCACCTTGTTTCCGGCTTTTTCTATTACTGGGACATGCTTTTCTAAACCGGTCTCCTCAGTTTTCTCCACGAGCAATTCCATTGGTTGGCCGCAACAAACAAGCTCCCCTACTCCTGCATGCAAGACTGTAACGATGTTACCGCAAATGTTACATCTATAAATCTGTTTCAACTCGGTCATTTTATTATTCCACATTTATTTTTTACCATCTCCTCCTTTAATCTCTTCTGTAACCTCTTTAGCGGAGAAACCAGATTCCTCAGCAGCGATCTTCTATTCTGCGCTTTCCATCAACAGAATCTTCGTTTAATGACGCTTGCTCAAACTTGTAGCATCTATTAAAGCTGAAACTCCATGAGGAGATCGTTGCTTCCTAGATGCTTAACAGTCCTAAATCCCATCTTAGCGAAGAACTCTACTGGTCCAGCCGGTCCCGGTCTATCCTTTCCAGCTAGGACTTCTATTTTCTCAAATCTCTCGCCATCCAAGTATGGATGCGGCTTTCTCAGATCATCGATCAGGTTTTCCATTAGTTTTCTTCCGATTCCTTTCGTCCTATGTTCTTCAGCGATGTATATGCAATGGATGAGAATCGTTTTGTGCGCGTCAGGGCGGTTGACATGAGGAAAGATATCCATAGGCGCGTATTGAATCATTCCCACCGGCTTCCCGTCGAGATAAGCTACCTTCACGCATGACCCGAATTTTGAGTATACCTTTCTAAGCCATTCCTTAGTCATCGAGATCGTTCTTTCAGTAGTCCCCATATATCTGAAGCACGGATGATCATCAAGATTTTCTTCACACAGGTCCTTAATCACCAAGGTCATACCCATCAAAACAAATCTTTTATGTCTAGAGTCTTTAAATATTCATTCGAAAATTTTGCGGGGGCTCTTCTTTGGTTGTTAAAGTTGAGGTTTTGTATACCCCTACCTGCGCCAACAATCTGGTTTGGCTGGAAAAACTGAAGGAGATCATGGGCGATTTCGGTGAAGACGTAATCGTGAAGGAGATTGATGTTTGGGAGCATCCAGAGGCAATGGAGAAGTACTGGTCTTCAGTATGGCCTGAATTCAAAGAGGG
>PIYJ01000083.1 GCA_003601725.1 Candidatus Bathyarchaeota archaeon | reverse complement strand
GTTTTTCCACCACATCTCGGACACTTCGGAGAAGATGCAGAGAAGGGTAACACAACATCTTCGAGACAAGAAGGACATCGCCAAACCTGCTTTTTACCACTTAATTTCCCCCGCTTAGCCGCAAGCTCCCCTTCGACTTCAACTATGTCCATAGCAAAGTCAATGGTAGGCGCATTACTGATGAATGTTCCGACGCCGAATGCCTCTGCACCGGCCTCACTCAATTCCTTAACAGATTCTTCATTCAGTCCTCCCGAAACAAAGATTTTAACATGCTTATATCCTCTCACGTCAAGTTCCCATCTTACCTCCCTAACGATCTCTGCGAAGTCTCCCTTTCTAGATTTAGGCGTATCCAATCGAACAGCGGCAAGACGATCTTTCAACAGATCAGCCGCCATCAAGGCCTCAACCTTCTCATCCAGATAGGTGTCTACTAAACAGACTCTGGGAACTTCAGGGGGCATAATCTCATCGAATGCTTTCCAAGCCTTTGTTTGGCTTCTCATCACAATGATAAGGGCATGAGGCATCGTTCCGCTGGGTTTAATTCCGATAGTCTCAGCGCCTATTAAGCTGGAGACCCCGTCAAGGCCTCCTATGTATGAGGCTCTGTCAAGCATGGGAGCTATGGCTGGATGCATCCTACGTATCCCAAAGGCTAAGACAAGTTTGTCTCCCGCAACCTTTTTGATTCTCGCCGACTGCGTAGCTACGCCTGAGGCTTGACATATTAATCCTAACATCGGCGTCTCTAAGATGCAGAAGTCACCGTAGGGGCCTTCGATGAAGATTACAGGTTCCCTGAAGCCTCGGCTGTCATGGGGGAAGAAGATTGTTCCTTCAGGCATTGCATACACGTTGACGGGGTGTCCTTCAAAGAGATGCGCGACTTCTTCGATTCCGCAGAGAACTCCCCAAGACCATCCTTCAGGTAGGCCTCCAACGGTTACTTCAGCGACGACTTTTATCTTCTCCATCTTTTTTGCTTTTAGAATCTGTTTTGTTCTTACGAAGTATATGTCTGTTGTCTTTCCATTCTTTATTTCTTCATCGTTTGCGTAATGAAAAATCCGCATCTTATTCACCGACATTGAATAATCATTTTGAGGAATCTGATTTGAGTGATACTTAAAATAATAAATTTGGGAATTATAATAATCCTTCCGTTGTTAGATTCTTCTGAGAGCATGAATAATATCCGATCGGGTGATGATGCCGAGTAGCCTTTTGGGGTTCTGGCGGTCCACTATGAGGATACGTCCAATATCATGTGCATTCATCTTTTCAAAGGCTTCAAGCACGGAGTCATCCGGATATGCGGTGACCAGTTTCTTTTTAGCGACATCTCTAACTGAAATCTTTTCTCTCTCTTCCCTGGAAATATTCATGATATCTTCAAATGTCACTACGCCTATCAGCTCTTCCTTCTCATCGACAACTGGATATCCCATGTGATGATGCGTGGCCATGATTTCTAAAAGTTGAGCTATGCTGGTTTCAGGAGTAACCGTTATCAGGTCTCGGCTCATCACATCTTCGATCTTTTTATCAGCCATGAGGAATTTTTCGCTTGGCAAAAAGGTTAACGTATGATTAATAGGAGGAATCGATAGTCCCTTACGTTTCAATTTCCTAACTTCTTCGAGAGCTATCTTCTTTTTACGCACAGCTAGGGACAGCAAATGCGCAAAGACTTCACTTTCCTTTTCTATCTTTCTAGCTCTTATCGCTCCGGTTTCCAATGCTCTATTCAGGACCTCCTGCCCCTTTTTCGTTCGGACAATCACGATTGACCATTCACTGAGTGGATAAGCGCCTCCTACTGAGATATCTGCAAGCTCCGCGGTGAAATCAGTGCATGTTCTACATTTGTTTAGGATATGCGGCATCACTTCTTCGAGAGGTATCTTTACGCTTCGGTTCTGTGAGTGAACGATATATTTATCGGTTAAATCCATTCTTTTTATTTCTGAATGTTCAATTTTGAAGCTCTCTTCTAGATAGTCGAGAAGCTTATTTAATGAGAAGACCCACAGACAAAACAGCCCAATCGTTAATTCGAGACTCTGCATGATTTTATGTTCCCACGCCTCGAGCTTCCGAATGGCGAGAACTTGATGCGGAACTCCGACAAAAGCTATTCTAGTCTTTCCATATTCTCGAACAGCATTTCCGAAAGCCTTTGCAACAGATGATGCTGAAAATTTACTGTCAACCGCGGAGAGAACATCATCTGGAACCAAGCTTATTTGGGGCTTAAGTTTCAAAGGTTCGTATGGTTCCGCTTCGGATACTATCGCGCTGTCAATCGTTCCGTCCTGCAAAGCTTGAGTTAGAATCGCTGTTACAACTCCTCCGCTGTGACTTAGCTTTCTAAGCTCCGGATCAGTTGACTGTGCGAGGAGTATTTCCCGATAATATCCAAGCGCATCTCTTCTATGCGGCGCATCGGCTACAAACTTCATTGTCTCCAGCAATAACGGCTCGGTGTGGGGACATATATCATAACAGATTGGGCATAAATCGAGGAATTCTGAACAATCATAATATTGAATCTCATGGTTCATTATCCTTATAGCGTGAACGGGGCAGGCTGCTTCGCATGCTCCACATAATGTGCAGAATCCCTGTTTTATGATGATCTCATTAAGTTCATTGAATGCTATAAGCTCTCTTTTTTTAGACATGAATATGCAACTCCCCCATCTATGTGACGGTTCTACAAATACAAGTAGAAATGGAGCTTAACATTATTTATACCGTTCCTTTCTTCTCTAAGGTAAAAGTAGATCTAACTGCTGAGCTGCAGGATAAATCATGGATAAGACGATTGACGGGTATATGCCTATAAGCACTATGAGAAAGACAAGCACAAAAATCGGGATTAACAGAGTCCTTGATTCCTTCATAGTTTCATCAAATCTTCGTCTCATCGGCCTGGCATACATGTAATGCACAAGCCTCAATAAGTAGCCAGTCTGAAGCAATGAGTTCAAAACGCCTATTACAGCTAACCAGCTCATTCCCCCCTCAATAGCGGCGGTAAAGACCATGTATTTGCTCATGAAGCCTGCGAATGGCGGAATCCCAGAGAATGAACAGACAGCAATGACTAAAGATAGACTTGTCAATGGGAATTTACGTCCCACACCTGAGAAATCATTTAGCTTTTTAAGGCCGAGAGCATTCAGAACGCCAACCGCCATGAACGCTAAGGCAGTCGTCATGCCGCCGACAAAAAAGAAGAAGAGGTTTCCCATTACGCCGAGCGGTGTAACGCTGGTTATAGCAATAAGATTGTAGCCTATATCAGCTATGCATACGTAGGATATCATACGTTTCACGTTTGTCTGAGCCAAAGCGAAAAGATTGCCGATGGTCATCGTCAACGCTGAAAATACAGCTAATGCCAAGGGCCAGTTAAGAATCAACGGCGGAGTTAATATGTATATGAGAACCCTCATGAGGACATAGTAGCTCGCCTGATCAACGATGGCGGATAGAAAGGCTGAAGCTGACGGCGAGGCAGCTGTGTAGGCATCTGGAAGCCACATGTGAAAAGGAACAATCGCAGTTTCTATAGCATACCCGCAAGCTACAAAGGCGAAGGCCATTATCAAAAGCCTCTTATCTGGAAGCTGCATCAAAGCCTCCCTTACAGCCCAGAAATTAAGCGAACCAGTGAGGCCGTAGATTACTGATAGGCCGTAGACTATGAAGCCGGAGGCCATTATGATCATGACGAGATACTTGAAGCATGCCTCTATTGATTCAGGGCTCTTTCTGTAGGTGATGAGCAGACAGGAGCCTGCGGCTGATGCTTCCCAGAATATGAAGAGGGTGAGGAGGTCACCTGAAAATGTAGCTGCGATTATGCTTCCTAAAACCATCAGCATCAAGGCAAGATATCTTTCAGAGAGGCGATCATCCTCTCGGAGGGCGAGAACGCTGTAGAGAACCGAGATCAATCCAGCCGTGAGGTAAACCACGGCCATGTATGTTGAGACGGAATCTATCAGAAGCGAGCTAGACAAGGACGGGTCATTTTTGTTTATTAGAAATGCCTGACTGAATGGGTCTTCTCTCACCGAAGCATAATAGTTAATCCAGATGCGTACAACAGCAACTGTGACTAAAAAGAAAACCGCTAGAATCCAAACGATACGTAGGGGTCTGTACGTTTTTTTGTGTCGCCGGATAATGCGGAGCGTGGGGACGGTAAGCAGAGCGAAGATGAAGAGAATAATACTCGGCGTCAACGCGTCAAGTCCCATCAAGTTTTTCACCTTAGCTAAAGTCAGCTGAGCTTATGAGATGTATGAGGGGGCCAGACCAGACGCCTAGAATTATGACGATCAATGAGAGAAAGACCATGGGAATCGACATTATAAGCGACGGGTCTCTGGCCTCTTTGATCTTTGGGGATTCAAGGAAGACTTTCCAGATTAATCTAAGGGCATAAGCTAAGCTGAAGACCGTTGCAATGATCATGGAGGCTGTTGTTGCATAGTAGAAGCTGTCGCTGCCTCCGACTTGAAAGCCTCCCATGAACATGAAGAATTCGCTTATGAAACATGCTAGGGACGGTATTCCCGCTATGCTGAATGAGGCTATTGTTGTTGAGAATGCTGTTAGAGGCATCTTAGAGGCTAATCCGCCCATCTCTCTTATATCTCGAATTCCAGTCTGCTTCATGATTGCCCCCGCATTCAAGAAGAGAAGTCCTTTGCTCGCAGCGTGATTCACTAGGTGAAGAACCGCCCCTATTATTCCTTCTACAGATGAAAACAGAGATAAACCGAAGAGGACATATCCCATATGGCTTATGCTTGAATATGCAACTATCCTCTTTATATCATTCTCAGCTAGGGCAGTTAGAGACCCATAGAAGGCTGAAATCACCCCGAGAACCGACAAAGCGTAGAGAATTTGACTGCTAACCGAGATGTCTGAGATCAATGGAAAGATCGTTCTCAGCGAGATCCTCAGTATAGCGTAAGCACCTGCCTCGATTATCACTCCGCTTAGAAGAGCTGACATTGGAGCTGGAGCCTCTGCATGAGCGTCTGGAAGCCACATATGTAATGGGACAATAGCCATCTTGACGGCGAATCCTAACGTAAACGCT
>PIYJ01000082.1 GCA_003601725.1 Candidatus Bathyarchaeota archaeon | reverse complement strand
GGGTTCTTGAGAGAATACATGCAAGAATGAAGAATAGTGGAAAGGAGGAGTTCAACAAGGGTTATCTAGACGCCTTGAATGGGATAATCCTGTCCGTTAGGTCAAGCGGCGGATCATACGAGTTTTTCAGCAATCTTGATCTGACTGATGTTCCATCTTTGAAGAAGCACTATGAAGATTTCAAGAAGAACGCCAGAAACAGATTTCAGGCGGATTATGATATAGGGTATTTCTCGGCGCTTACGGACTTTTTACGTGTCATTCTGAAGACAGTCAGTAGAACTAAGGGGGAAGATCAGGCTAACCGATAAAGCTCTTTATAAACGTATATAGCGTAATCCAGAAAGAGCCATGTGATGATGAAGATGCCTACCCCGGTCTTGGTGACTTCGGATTTCTCAAGTTTCTCGATGAATATCTGTCTTAAGATCCTGTCGGAGGCAAAATAGATCAGCACGGCTATTCCTATGGCTGTGATGAGATCTTGGATTCCGAGAAGTAGGCAAATAACAGCTGTCAAGGCTCCGAGGAAGGCTCTAATCGTATAGATTATGTCTAGGGGCTTCAATTTAACATCTACTCAGGTGTATGTGTTGAATGAGTTAAGCAGTCTCGACATCGCAGTTATAACTGCGGAGCTAGACATGATTCTTAAGGACTCCCGAATCAACAATATTTATCAGTTAAATGAGAAGACGCTGCTTTTAAAGCTTCGTAAACCCGGAGGGCTCCGCGAAAATCTTTTGATCGAAGCTGGGACGGAGCTTCACACAACTGCTTATGTTTTTAAGATGCCGCTTAAGCCTCCTGATTTCTGCATGGCTCTTCGGAAATACTTGAGGAACGGCAGGATAAAGAAGATTCAGCAGCATGATTTCGAACGGATAGTTGAGTTAACTGTTGAGACTAAAGCTGGGGAGTATCGGTTAGTCATAGAGCTCTTCGGCGATGGAAACATAATCCTGGTAGACCCAGAGAATAAAATCTTGCATGCCTTGACTTACAGGCGGATGAAGGATAGAAACATCATTCGAGGTGAGATCTTCAAGTATCCACCGCCTAGAGGAAAGGATCCGAGGACCCTTCGCCGTGAAGACTTGGAGGAAATAAGGAAGATGGGTCAGATCGAGGTTGTCCGCTCAATCGCGAGGATTCTCGGCATCGGAGGGAAATACGCGGAAGAGCTTCTCATACGTGCAGGCATCGAGAAGAACAAGCCTTCCTCCAGTCTTAAAGATGACGAATTGGATTCAATATATGAAAGTTTACAGGAGCTTCTTTCCGAGGTCTCAGTTGAGAATGAGGCACCGTGCATATTCGTTGATGAAGAAGACAGATGGATCGATGTAGCTCCGATTGAAATGAAGAGATACTCAGATTTGAAATCTGTTAGATTTGAAAGGTTCAATCAGGCTCTTGATGAGTTCTACATAAATTCATTCGCGAAGGAAAAGACTTCTGAAGTTGAAGGGACAATTGGGCAGCAGATCGCAAGATTAGAAAGGATACTCAAAGATCAAGAGAGGACGATTCAAAAATCTCGGAGACAAGCTGAGACTTACAGAAGAGTAGGGGAAGCAATCTATCTGCACTTGAATGAGCTTCAGTTCCTAATGCAAAGAGTCATGAGTGAGAAAAGATCGGGGAAAAGCTGGAAAGAAATAGTGGAAAGTTTAATGCGGGAAAAGGAAGAGTCACGCACGCCAGCCAAATATTTCGTGGATATAAATCCGAAGACGATGATGCTTCAAGTTTCCATAGAAGATTTAGCCTTCGATCTTGACCTTAAAATTTCAGCTCAAAAGAATGCAGCTCAATATTATGAAAGAGCCAAAAAGGCGGAGAGAAGAGCTAGGGGAGCAGAAGAGGCACTCAAGCAGACCCTAAATAAGATTGAAGAAGCGAAACGCCGAAGACTCGAGAAGGCGGAGCGGATGCTTGAGCTGCCGCCTAAAATGAGGAAAAGAGAGTGGTATGAAAAGTTCCGATGGTTCCATTCCTCAGATGGGTTCCTAGCGATCGGAGGCAGAGACAAAGCTCAAAACGAGCTGCTCATCAAAAGATACATGGAACCTAAGGACCTCGTCTTTCACGCTGAGATTGTTGGAGCTCCCTTCGTCTTGCTGAAGACCCAGGGCAAGCAGCCTTCAGAGAACACCATTTATGAAGCCGCTCAGTTCGCCGGCTCCTATTCCAGAGCTTGGAAGGAGGGCTTAGGATCGGTAAATGTCTACTGGGTCAAGCCTGATCAATTGAGTAAGTCTCCTCCTTCCGGTGAGTACCTATCGAAGGGGGCGTTCATGATTTATGGGCCTAGAAACTATGTGAGGAATGTGCCTTTAGAGATAGCGATCGGAGTGGTAAAAAAGGATGGTCAGATCCAAGTTATCGGGGGGCCTCCCACTGCGGTTGCTAAACAAACCGGCGTGTACGTGAAGATTGTTCCAGGGAATGAATCCAGCGGGCAATTAGCCAAGCGGATAAGAAGGATCTTGGCGAGGATGCTTCCCGATGAAGAGGACCGAAGAAATTTTCAGAAGATGCCTTTAGAGGAGGTTCAGAGGTTCATTCCGTCGGGGCGAGGGGCGATAAGCAAAGATTAATTTTCATTCGAAAAATAATTCGTAGGGTATCATATGAATTATTGATTAAAGGGATCTGAAGGATCATGGGTTATGATCGGGCATTATCCGCCATTTACTTGGAAGAATCGGACAGGGTTGCTCAGATCGAGTATATTATGCATACGAAGCTTATCTCGAAGCTTTACGGAAAGAATCCTTTTCAGGCTCCTCAGGAGGCTTTAGCCAAGACTTACGAGAAGCTCGACGTCGATATGATCTTTTGGACCCTTCAATCTTGGCATCCATGGGATGAAGCTAGGAAGCGAGGGGAATTCTTTGATGAAAGAAAGGACTGGTCAATGCTCTTCCCGACGACATGGAGGCCCTCAACCCCCGTTTCCTCCGTTGAAGAAGTTCTGAATTATGATCCGACTGAGCATGTTGATTTAAGCAATGAACGATTCGACGATGTTGTCGCCCGTTTTGGAGAAGAACATAAGAAATGTCAAGGGTTATTTAAAGAACAACTCGTGCCCGGCGGGTATTACTGCACATGTTTCATGTGGCCTGTTATGACATTTGGGCTTGAATGGACTTTGCGGGCTGCTTATCGAGATCCGAAAAGGTTTGAGCGGCTGCTGAACAGGTTCGCAGAGATCTCTTTACGTGATTTCCGAGCTTGGGCTCAATGCGATATTAAGGTCTTCATAAGCCATGATGATATCTGCATGACTGAAGGTCCCATGCTCTCTCCTGATTGGCTTCGTCGCTACGTTTTTCCTTGGTACAAAAAGCTTTGGAGTGAGCTTAAAAGCAAGGGAATAAAGGTTCTTTTCTGCTCTGATGGGAACATCACCAAAATCGTTGATGACATAGCAAAAGCCGGGGCAGACGGCTTTATAATGGAGCCTAGCTGCGATCTTAAGCTCATAGCGGAAAAATATGGGGATGAGAAGATCCTCATGGGGAATGTGGATCTCAAAGCGCTTACTTTCGGGGATGAAAAGGATGTTCACGGTGAAGTTATGCGATGCCTCAATACTGCGGGTCACTTTCCAGGATACTTCATAAATGTCACGGGGTCGATACCGGATAATGTTCCATTGAGGAACTTGGAGTATTACTTTAAGATCTTCAACAAGTATGGGAGAAGACCATTTAGAAGAATCCCGAGAGACTCCTGAGATCCACGTAACGGAGATGAAGATGAATTCGATAAGAATGGATTGATTGGGAATCCTATTTGCAGGGAGAAGCAAGGTTTTTTAAGTAAGCCTCAATCTCGCCGCCGTAACCAAGAACCTTCGATTTCTTCTTCGTATATCCCCTGCTTCTAGCCAGTTTCGCTATCGCTTTATGAATGCCCGAGCTGTACTGGAAGGCTTTCTTTCTTCTCATCGCCGCTGATTCGGGAACCCCCATTTTCAACGCTGCCTCTCGCAGTATGTGTTTTCTCAATTCGTCATCTTTCCCCTTGATCTTGTAATGCAGAGGAATCTTCATTGCGAAATCCACGAAGCTATCAGAAAGAAATGGACACTCGTAATTCACATTCCAGAGTGTAGCTACCTTATCCATCTCTGCCTTATCTCTCCTCGCGGTTTCAACAAGCATAGCCATAACTTTTTTCATGCCCTCTTCATCGCCGAAATAATTCCGATACAGGTTGTATCCACAGAAGAGCTCATCCATTCCATTCGCGGATAGCACGGTCTCTATTCCCTGCTTCGAGGCGATCTTGAAGACATAATAGAAGCAAACGCTGTTCTCTAAGAGGACAAGCCTATCGAACTTTATGACGTTAAGAACAGACTTGATTCCTTCTTCCAGCTCCTCCAAGGATATCACCTCATATATCATGGGTAATCCTAGCTTCTCAGAGGTCTCTTTAGAGACCTCGATATCTCTTAGACTTGAAAATCCAACAGTTAGAAGCGTGACTTTTTTCCCTGATTCTTTGCATGACACCGCAAGTATTGAGCTGTCGACTCCTCCGGAAAAGGCGACTCCCAACTCGCTCTGACCGATACTTCTCACAGCTTCATAGATCTTCTCTATGAGGTTCTCAGATATTTCCATACGTTCAAGATATGCTGAATAGCTACTTAATCATTTACAAGCATGAAGGACGCTCCAAGCAAAAAGTTTATTAGACCATCTCTAGGGTTCTTCTTTACAACGGCGGGTGAGTGGGGACACCTCCACCCGTTCCGCCATACAAACCCCGGGATAGGAGGTGATAAAGGTGAATGTGAGAGAAATAAGTCTAAGCGCCGTTTTTGCAGGTCTATACGCTGCTCTTTTGATCTTCTTGGCTCCCATCTCTTTCGGTCCAGTTCAGCTACGAATCGCCGATTGCTTGCTGCCGCTCACTGCATTGTTCGGATGGCCGATCATCTGGGGAGCTACTCTTGGATGCTTAGTCGGCAACTTCGTTGGAGGAATAATGGCGTTCGGCTCTGCGAATCCTGTGGATATACTCTTCGGCTCAATCGCGAATCTAATAGCCACCTATGTAATCTTCAGATTGAGAAGACGTAAACTTCTAGGATGTACGCTTGGATCAATAACCATCGGAGTAATCGTAGGGGGATACCTATGGTTATTTGTACCAGCACCTGAGCTCAGCGGGCTTTCCTTGCCAGCTTGGGCCGCGATGATAATGAGCATAACGATAAGCAGCCTCGTTGCAGTTGCGGTCATAGGCTATATGTTGCTTCTGGCTGTGAGCCGACCGAGCGTAATTGAGCCGATAAAATCGAAGGGACTAAGAATCTACATTTAAAGAGGCAATGAGCAGATCAGCAATTGTGAAGTCGAAAAGGCCCGGTAATCTTCCACATCTATTTACATTGAAGATGAGCTAAGTCGTCTTCACTCCTATACAGATATATGCAAGAGGATCGACACTGTCAGCTTCGAAGCCGTGGCTTTCCCCAGGCTTAAAGACTAGGATGTCTCCCCGTGAGATGTCGATCTCTCCTTCATCTGTGATCGCTG
>PIYJ01000012.1 GCA_003601725.1 Candidatus Bathyarchaeota archaeon | reverse complement strand
TAGAGCTCAGGCTTCTCCTTAGCCCCTGCCATTCTAGGTCCAAGCCAGAGATAGAAGCTCCACTCTTTGTCTCTTATGCTCCATGATCTTCCATGGAAACCGCTTATTTCGAAATCCTTTCCTTCTTCCTTGTCTTGAATCACTGGGAGAAGATCTCTACCTTGCATTATTTTCGGCACGTCTATCTCGAAGAGCTTCAGGACTGTTGGAGCCAAATCTTGAACTCCAACGAATGAGCCGATGCGTTTACCTTTAAGTCCCATCTTGTCTGGAAGGCGAATGATGAATGGTATATGTGAGAGCTCATCATATGGCCATGGCCTAACCTTCTTGATAATCCCATGCTCACCTAAAGGCTCACCGTGATCTGAGAGAAATATTATCGCAGTGTTCTCCAGAAGCCCCAATTCATCGATCTTTTCAAAGAGCATCCCCGTCCACTTATCGCAAAGCGTAACTGTCCCGGCGTACTGAGCTCTAACATGACGGATCTCAGCTAAGGTCCAATCCTCAACTGATCCGCCGCCCCAAGTTATCGGAAGCCCATCATACTCAGGCACAGGATACAAGTCAAGATACTCGCTTGGAGGGTCCCAAGGCTCATGAGGATCAAAGCTGTCAATCATAAGGAAAAGCCGGTCACGTTTTCCATTGGAGACTTTATCCTCAAGCCATCTGATGGAAGATTTGATCACCTGCGCTATGTGATGATCCTCCTCGCTTTTCCAGTGCGCCCTGTTCTTGAGATACTGCATAAACTGTCTCTTAACTATGCTGGGTGGTTGACCGAAATATGCGGGATGCCAATTCTTTTCGCTGTACTTTGATAGGTCAACCTTCACGTCTGGATCCACAATCCACGGGTCGCTTTCCTGCCCTCTGATCCACTCTACATAATCGAATCCCCTGCTGAAACCCATCTGAGGCTTATGCATATGATAAGTGTCGGATATCAAAGCCGTAGTGACGCCTTTATCCCACAAAATCTCAGGAAGCACCATATCCAACTGTTCAAGAGGCTGCCATCCTCTGAAGGGTAATGTGTATCGTCCCGTGAGCATGGCGACCCTGACAGGTATCGTAGGCAGACCTTCAGCGTAGGCAAAGTCGAAAATTATAGAGTCGGAGGCAAACTTGTCTATGTTCGGGGTTTTAATCCACTTGTTTCCGTAGCATCCGAGATGATCTTTTCGCAGACTATCCTCCATAAGCACAATAACATTCATTCGATCAGGCTCCATTTTATGCTTTTTCTTTGATGTTAAGACTTAGAAAGATTGATAAATAAATATGACGAGTTTTTAGAAGACTCTTGCCGCCTCTGCTTCATAGCTGAATGATTTGTGCAGAAAAAACGGTACACATAGGCACGTACATCTTTGTATGTGCTTTCTCCCATTCATGTTGCGGTTGTTCATACCATCTTTTTAGAATTCTGGGCACTACGTCGCTTGATGTGGAAGCATCAAAGATCTAATCCACACCGTCATAGGTCCAGGTTCACGGTTTGCCCAAGCAAAGTAGGGAATGGCAGTGAACTTGACCCTTCGCATCTTTACAGAGGAAGAAGTTTCCACTCGATATAGTTGACCGTCGATTTCATCATCTGCAGCGTAGGCTTCTCCCGAAATGATTACTACGCCGTTAAGAAGGCTCGGCTCCCACTTCGCCTCCATCTTTGAATCCAAAGGCAGAATTAGATTCCATACGTCGAAATCTGGGTTATCCACTTGCTCCACACAGTAGATCAGCGGTCCACGCTTCAATGCAACGCGATCTTGATTTTCCATGACGCGTGGATTGCAGACTATTTGTTCTATCGGCATCGGTAAAACGAGCTGAATGATATCTCCATGCTTCCAGAGACGCCGTATCTCCAAGTAGCTCCCAGCACTTAAGGGTTGATCAATCGGTTGATCATTAACGAGAACCTTAGGTTTCCGAGACCATCCGGGGATTCGTAGAAACATGCTGAACGAACTCTCCGTTTCAGGCTGAACCATAATCTTGACGTCTCCATCCCAAGGATATCTCGTCCACTGAGTGAGCTTAACCGATACTCCATTCACGTCGATGCTCACCTTGCCCTGCGCATATAGGTGAAGCCATATTCCTTCAGAGGAGATGCTGTAGAAATATCCGGGGATCGAGGCAAGTAACCTAGCGATGTTAGGTGGGCAACATGCACATTTGAACCAGCGTTGACGGCGATGGGTTCCTCGATCAGCAAGGGGGTTCACATAGAAATATTCTTCGCCGTCAATCGAGATCCCTGCTAATACTCCATTATAGAGGGCAAGCTCCATAACATCAGCGAATCTTGCTTCTCCAGTGATCAGAAGCATCCTCCAGTTCCACATTACATTGGCTATCGCCGCGCAAGTCTCTGCATATGCCGTTACGTTGGGCAGTTCATAATCTTCCCCAAAGGACTCCCCGACATAACGGGACCCTATCCCGCCTGTAATATACATTTTACGTTCAGTCATGCTGCGCCAGAGATGAAACAACGCTTCCAGCAGTCTCTCATCCCCAATCTCCATGTAGAGGTCTGCAGCTCCACAGTTCAGATAAACTGAACGAACAGCATGTCCAACGATTTCATCTAATTCTCGGAATGGTTTGTGATCTATGTGATATGGGCTCCCTCCAATGAGTCCCTTTCCACGATTATCAAGGAAGAACTTGGAGAGCTCGAGGTACCTTCTCTTTCCTGTCAGGCGATATAGCTCGACAAGCGCCATCTCTATCTCCGGATGGCCCGGCGTCCCATCTCTCTTGCCAAGTCTGAAAGTCTCATCGATATGATCGGCGAATCGGCAAGCAGCATCTATAAGCTCATGTTCTCCAGTCGCACGGTAGTATGCGATTGCCGCTTGAATGAGGTGACCCGCACAGTAGAGTTCATGCATGTCCCTTAGGTTGGTCCATCGCTTCTTCTTATTATCGAATGTGAAGTACGTGTTCAAATAGCCGTCATCATCCTGCGCAGATATGATCTCTAGGATTGTTTGCCTCGTCAATCTATGTAAGTCATCATTTCGCCCAGCAGCCAGAGAGAATGCCGCTGCTTCAACCCATTTGTAGACATCTGAATCGTTAAAGTAAAGCCCTCTGAATCCTCCTCTTTCTTTCCCAGAGGCACGTCTGAAATTGAAAAGTCTCCCCGTTTCTTCAATAATCTCATGTTGACTAGGAATGGTCTTCTCGCGAATCATAGAGATCCGAGGAGCCCAAAAAGAATCTTCAAGATGTACATTCTCTATTGGAACGGGACGAAGCTTTGCGTAGGGACTATTCGTTGTATCCACAACAAAAGTGTTTCCACGAGCTTTCATCTTTAACTCCTAAATGATATAGAAAGGCTAACTTACCTAAAGGATTTATTTAAGATTGTCTCTTGTGAATTGCTACTCGTCATAATATTCTGTCAGAGCCTGCTGCTCAGCCTCTTTTGCCTTTGAGACCCTCTCCCACTCTTTACGTTTAAAGAATCCGCCTACCTGCTCTTTGATCCTCTTCGCGATTCTCAAGCCTATTAGTGGAAGATCTGAAAGATCTCTGATTGAAGCCTTCCGAAGATCCTCTATCGTTCTGAAACCAGCATTATACATAACTCGAGCTCGAGCTCTTCCTATTCCTTCAAGCCTCGCCAGCGGGATCAGTTCCGGCTTGACTCCCTTAACGACTCTCTCGCGGAGCTCCGCGATTCTGGGCAAAACGTCTTTTTGGCCTAGCAGCTTCGCCAATTCTTGAGTTGCATAGAGAAGCCAATCACTCGTTGAGATTAGGCGATAAAGATCGCCCGGTTCCACCCCGAACATCTCGATTATCTCATCTTCACTTTTCTCGTCGATCCAAGATTTCAGAACCCATGCGGCTTTAACTTCACCTAGGAATTCCTCGTAGGCTATGCTGTCCGCCCATTCATTCGGCTCCTCAAACATCAATTCATCTCTATGCTTCTCCAGAAAGACGGATACTCTGTCGATCTCTTTGCTGGAGCATCTGAGTCTAGGAAACATGTCCGGCGTATGCGCAACCATGTGGAGGAAGCTTATCTCGCTTATTCTCGGCGCTCTGTTGAGTAATCCTTCTCTTATGATGATCGCTGATAGAGGATCGATGTATAATTGAGAGACCCTTCTTCCGAAACGTGTAGCTCGAATCTCAGCTCCCTCAACCCTTATCATCTCCTCCCTGTAAAGAAACTTGAGGATCTTAGCGATGAGGCCCTTTATCGCCCGCAGATCATACTGATACGCATAGAGGGTTCGCCCAAAAAAATCGTATATTCCCTGTTCTGAACGAGCAAACTCGGAAGCTATAGTCGCTAACACATGAGATCTAAGGATTCTTTCAACCCCGAGCTTTGACCATATCCTCTCCGGCTTCGCGAGGACGAAACTTGCGAAGAGATAATCCCTCTCTTCTTCGGTCTTTGCGATTAAGACTGATTCTCCAATCTCATCATACTTCGGCCTTCCCGCACGTCCAACCATCTGTTTATACTCAAGCACACTTATCGGGTAATAGCCATATCCCGGTTCATACCGCCTATAATCGCTTATAACCACCATCCTAGCAGGCAGATTAACCCCAAAAGCAAGCGTGGGAGTCGCAGTCAAAGCCTTGATCCTTCCATCTCGAAAAGCATCCTCAAGAATTCTTCTATGCGCCGAGGATAGACCCGCATGATGAAAGGCCACCCCATGCTTAACGAGGTCCGCAAGCAGATCGCTTATCCTTGTTCTCTCGCTGGAGGAGATTATCGATTCGGCGATCCGTTCCAACGAGCGCTTTGTAACCTTCGAAAGTAATTCATCAACCTTTGAAGCTGCCTTCCTAGCCAGGCTTACAGCGTTCCTCCTAGTCGACGTAAAGATCAAGACCTGCCCACCCTGCTGAATGCCATGCAAAGCCAGATTTATCGCTGGATGACTTACTCTCTTCTTGATCCTCGTTGACCCGCCGTCCTTAAATTGGATCTCAGTCCCCATTAAGACGCCTTCTCGGAGCTTCACGGGTCTCCACTGTGTAGTGACGGGAATAGCGTTGAGCCACTCCGCGATGTCCTCTACGTTGCTTACCGTGGCGCTTAAGGCAAGCAGCTGCACATCGGGGTTTACTTGGCGTAGGCGGGCAAGCACAATCTCAAGCGTCGGCCCTCGATCTACATCGTTCAGTAGATGGATCTCATCGGCAACCACAAGTGAAAGGTCATCGATCCATGGAGCTCTATGACGCAGAAGCGAATCGCACTTCTCATTCGTAGCAATTATAATATCAAATCTTCCAAGCCACGGATCACTACTATCAAGGTCACCTGTGCTTATCCCAACCTTGATTCGTCTGCCATTAGGCTTCATCAAAGCCTCATATTTCTTGAATTCTGAATATTTCTCACTGGCAAGAGCCCTCAGCGGTGAAAGATAAAGAACCTTTCCCTCCTTCTCAAGTATATGCTTAAGGGCGCAGAGCTCAGCGACGAGGGTCTTCCCAGAAGCCGTTGGACTTGCAAGTAGAAGGTTTTTTCCTTCAAGAGCCCCAGCTCTGATGGCCTCCACTTGAGGTGGAAAAAGCTCCGATATTCCGGAATTTATCAGCAGATTCTTTGCCTGCTCGGGTATCCTTAATTCTTTACAAAGCAAGTCTTAGCCCTTTTCAAGTCTTCTTTAGATATCCATTTCTCGGCTCGTAAATCGTGCCTTCCCTGATTAGCTGACCTATTAATCTTTCAGCTTCAGCTCTCATAAGCTCATACTCTGTTGTAAGTCTTTCGATGAGATCGGATCTCTTAACCACTCCGGTGTCCCTCTCCATCTCAACTAGAACATTAAGAACCAAACGGAGCTTATCCTGAAGGCTCTTAGGCTTCCCGGTCATGATTATGTCAATATCGATTTTATGAGAGGATATGTCGATGCCTGCCTCCTCAAGCGACCGCTTCATAATCGCAATTGCATGCTCAGCATCCTCCGCTAAAACGCGATCTCGAAGAGCAGCACGAGCCCTAGCCTCCGCAATTCTAACCAGAGACTCCAACTGACGCGCAGTTATAGCAATAGGAGAACCCTCAGACTCACTGGCGGAACGCATCTCCATATAGAACTCCTTAAGACGCGCCATAGCCTCAGGGGTTAAAACAGGGTTTATGCCTCTCGCATAGGCAACATACTTCCTTAGAAGATCCGGAGGAATAACAGGCTCCACTGGAGACGCACGTCTTCTATGCAGTTCCAGAATATGCTCGCTCATTTTGGAGTCACGTTCCCTCTCCGGGACATCCCTCAAGACGAAGATCAAGTCGAATCTTGAGAGTATCGTAATGGGCAGAGAGATATTTTCGGCAACGGTCCTATAGGCGTCGTATCTCCCCAGAGCAGGATTTGCAGCGGCGAGGATAGCTGCCCGAGCGTTCAAAGTAGCGACGATTCCTCCCTTCGCGATTGAAATGGTATGCTGCTCCATCGCCTCGTGAATGGCAACCCTATCCTCGGGGCGCATCTTATCAATCTCATCGATACAGGCTATGCCTCGATCGGCTAGAACGAGAGCTCCAGCTTCAAGCGTCATGCCGCCCGCGGAGCTAGGCAGAACAGCAGCTGTCAAACCCGCAGCTGTAGTTCCCCTTCCACTAGTGTAGAGCCCTCTGGGGGCAATTCTAGGCACGTATCTGAGCATCTGGGACTTCGCGGTTCCAGGGTCCCCGACGAGCAGTATGTTAAGTTCTCCCCTGATGTTTATGTCTGGTAGATGCTTAGGAACCCCTCCGAAGAGCAGGTACATTATAGCTTCCTTTATGTGTTCATACCCATAAATTGACGGCGCGATGGAACGGATGATCTTCTCGTGGACATCGGGGTCCTTAGCGATCTCAAGTATCTTCTGTTCCTCTTCAGGGGTGATCTCTATGGATTCTGGTTCCTTTCCTCTAGTGTCAATGAAATTAGCATCCAAGTAAAGACCGAACGCCCTTAGTTTCCCCGTTCTTGGATATGATCTAGCTTCAGCTCTAACGATGCCTATTACATAGACGCGGTCACCAGGCTGAGCGACATCTACAATGTCTCTTCCTACGAGCTGAATGTTCAGTGAACGAGGCGTCTGCCCCGGGGGCAATTCCTCTGGGTACTCTTGGATTCGAATCTCCTGCGAATCGACGAATTCAGACTCTTCCTGGATGAAATCGAATCTTCCAGTTGCTCTGCAGTCCGGGTTTGGGCATCTAGACGGAAAAGTTAAGAATGTTCCAGTCTGGGGAAGCTCTATCGATTCATCGCATCTCTTACATCTGAAGACGGCTTTCGTGACCAGCGGCCTAACATTCGTTGCACGTATCACGATCCCCTCGATCATAACTAGCTTGCCTATATGCTTGGAGCTTAGAACCCTTAGGGGAGTCACATAGGGGATGCCTCTTATCCTAACGGTGATCCCTTGCTCTCTAACCTTCTCAGCATACTCTGGGTCTTGTATTTGAAGCTGATCGAAAGCAGCGTTATTTCCATACTCCAAATATTCATCTGGATTTTCAAGTAGGCCCTCCGCCAGCCTACTATCTGCGACGAGAATATCCTCAAAATCTATAACCAGCGAGGTTGAACCGTTTAACGCCATCTGAGATATTCTTTCGCGATACTTATCCGACTTTAGGACGATTTGAAACCTTTCCTGCGGTTTATCTATAATAACCTCCGTCATCCTTCCTTTTCCCCTAAAGGATTCTACTTCTCCACTCATTTATGATTCGACTGAGCTCCTCGTATAAAGCAGTCTCCTCCACCGTCAAGTTTCTTATGATCTGGCTTTTTTGACCCGGCGTGGAGGCAAGTGAGATGATCTTTTTAAGCCTGCAACTGATGATGTCCTTTGAGAGATGCGTAACATATTCATATTCTCTCATTTTATCCGGGCTTGACCTGGAAGCCTTTTTAAGGCTTTCCAATACGCGTCTTAATCTGGGATAAAAATCTTCTGGAAGTGATGAAAGACTACTTACCGGTTGAATGCGTTCTCTGTGAAGAATCGGATAAAGCCTTGACGCTGATAACGTCTCTTCTTGGATATGCACAATACCGGCTTTCTCAAGCTCTCGGGCTACCCAATATTTCAATTCATAGTTGTTTCCCTTCTCAAACGGTCCAACTGTAAAGCCCGCCAGCTCTATCTTCGGGGAATCTCTCACTGCTACTACTCTGGAAGGCTTATTCTCGAATAGGTAATCCGCATCTTCGATGCTTGATACGATGTTTTCTTGCGTCAAGATTGAGGCCTCGAACTCTCGGAAAACACTGTAAAATAGATGGAATAAGAGATATAATAAAAGATATGATGTTGTTGGACTTCCAGAGAAGGGCATTTTCGGCTTAAAATTTGATTTGGGGATTTCTCGGCGAATAAAAAAATCTTATATAGCCTTGTTTCCTCGATCTTTAATGGGCATATCAAAACATCCGATAGAACGGTATGCTATTTGAAATTTCCATGTCTAATATGCGGATTATTTAAGCTCAAGACGAACAACATCTGCAAAGATGATGATTACCCGAAAGAGAGATGCCTTCTTTAAATAAGGAGAAATTTATTACTAACAGTATGTAAGCTGCTTCTGGGGATCTTATCCCAGATGATCCTTTACGTGAAGATAAGAATAAGCTAAGATACGTAGATGCAATAGAAGGGATAGTTGTGCGATTACATGTTCACAAAAAAGGTTTCAGAGCCCTCGGCATTTCAGAAAGCTTCATCAAAGGTGTAAGTGAAGAATCGATCCTCGCAGGCGTCGTGATGCGGGCTGACATGACTATTGACGGGTTCACATTCTCCAAAGCAACGGTCGGAGGGATGGATGCAACAGAGAAAATCCTCGAGATGTACAGAAGCCTCAAGAGAGACGACATAACCCTTCTTCTATTAAACGGATGCATCATCAGCTGGTACAACGTAATTGACCTACATAGAGTTGCAGAAGAGACAGAGCTGCCGCTGATCTGCGTCACATACAATGAATCCACAGGTCTAGAGAAATACTTTAAGGAACTCTTCCCTGAAGACTGGAAAAGCCGAGTTGAAATTTACCGGAAAAACAAGAGCAGAACAGCCGTTAAGCTCTCTACGGGGTACACGGTTTACATCAGGTTTATAGGCATGAAGATGGAGGAAGCTAAGGGAATACTGAATAAATTCACATCTCACGGATCGATCCCTGAACCGTTAAGGGTAGCCCGGCTGCTCGCCAGATCCCTGGTTAAGAATCTATCCTGAATAGCTAGGGCGAAACCGCATGAATGGATATGAAAGAAGACTTGAAGAGATACTGAGGTTACTTGAAAAATTGAAGGAGAGAATGGCTGATGGGGCACTCGTCATCGTTGAAGGACGAAAAGACGTCGAATCACTGAGAAAGCTCGGAGCCGTCGGGAAGATTCTACCTGCAAAATCTTCAGGCAAGAGCCTTCTAGACGCGCTGCGAGAAATAGAGAGACAAGAAGTTAAAGAAGCAATCCTTTTGATGGATTTTGATAGACGGGGACGCGAGTGGACGATGCGTTTAGCGAGGCATCTAGAGGCAATGAAGATTAGGCCTAACCTCACTTTTTGGAGGCAGCTACTCGGTCTTGCAAGAAGAGACGTTAAAGATATAGAAAGCTTGGCCGGTTATATTGAGACTCTCAGCGAAAAAATAGGTAAGAATATATTGAACGGCAAACAGTAAATAATGAACATTACGAAAATGAAGATTCATAAGTGTTTAAAATATAATGGAATGAAAAGTTTAATGATGAATGAGGTGATAGAGAATTGTCTTTTCAACCTTTTACGGTTAAATATGTTATTAGTGCGAACTTTGAAGTTGAGGGAGTCGTAGAAAAACCCGACGTCATAGGAGCCGTCTTCGGACAGACAGAAGGACTGTTCGGATCGGAGCTTGACCTAAGAGAACTTCAGAAGACAGGCAGAATAGGCAGAATAGAGATACAACTGAAATCCCAGAAGGATAAAACCAAAGGAAAAATAATAATCCCCACAAGTCTAGACAGAGTCTCAACCGCCATCATAGCAGCAAGCATTGAAAGCATAGAAAGAATAGGCCCCTGCCAAGCACGCGTCCACTTAGAAAAGATAGAAGATATACGGGAAGCAAAGCGAAAAGCAATAATCGAAAGAGCAAAGGAGATACTTCACGACTGGAACCTCGAGAGGCAGCCGGAAACAGAAGAGATCTTCAGAGAGGTCTCCGAGATATTAAGGGCTGCTCGAGTTCAGAAATACGGCCCTGAGAATCTCACGGCAGGTCCGGACATCGATTCCGCGAAGGAAATAATCATCGTGGAAGGAAGAGCAGACGTCATCAATCTGCTGAAGGTTGGAATTCAGAACGTCATCGCGCTTGAAGGCGTCAAGATCCCGGAGACGATAATAAAGTTAACTAAAGAAAAAGAGGCGACGGCATTTCTAGACGGTGACCGCGGGGGAGACCTGATACTGAAGGAGCTTCTCCAAGTAGCTCGAGTAAAATACGTTGCCAGAGCGCCTAAAGGCAAGGAAGTTGAGGATCTAAACGCCAAAGAGATCGAGGCTGCATTGAAGAATCGAGTTCCAGTCGAGGAGATCGTTAAGAAGAAGAGGAAAAGGAAAAAGATTCTCGTTCCGAAGGAGATTGAAGATGCAGTTGAGAAGCTGAAGGGCACTCTTGAGGCGGTTCTCTTGGATGAAAAAATGAAGGAGATAGGCCGCATACCAGTCAGCGAATTGGCGGATAAGCTAAAGGAGATTGAAGGAGTCGATACTGTTGTTTTTGACGGCGTGATCACTCAGAGACTTGTAGACATCGCAAGTGAGAAGAAGATTAAGTACCTAGTTGCCGCGAGAATCTCAGATGTAATTAAACAGCCGCTTAATGTTAAGCTGTTAACCTTCGATAACATAACAAGCTGAGCCTTATGAGCCCATGAAAAAATCAGTTAGGGTCCTAGGTTTCCTCGCCTTCTGAACTGAGGATAATATGTCCTTTTCTTTTACGCCGAACATCGACAGAATTCTTAGAGCTGCCGGCGCAATCTGCTTTTTGATGTAATACTCAATATCTATCTCTCCATAGGAGGCTAAAACATAGGGTTTCACTCTTTCATAGAGCCTACCTGACCCCTGAGTTATGACGTAACCTACTTGATCGCCGACTGTCAAGTCCCATCCCAACCTTTTCAGGATCCTCGCCGCTTCTACGTGAGGAGCATTTACCTTGTACTTCTCCACCGGCCTAGTGAGAGTCTTCCATATTATCAAATCTCTATATGGAATCTTATGTTCCCGTAGATCTTTGATTAGGGACTTCACAAATTCAACTGCCTTCTCCACCGATTTCTCTTTCAAGATCAATTCCAAGACGCGTTCCTGAGTGATCTTCGCCACGTTAGCCCAGTCTCCGCGAACAACCTCTAATCCGACATTGTCCAAGCTGCCGTCGGGGAGAAGACCGCAGTATCGCTTCTTAGCCTCCGTAAACAGGATTCGCTTATAGATTTTCTCAGGTCTTATCTCCAATCCGAGCTGCTCTCTGATTCTTTGAACTAGGGTTTCAATCTTTTGAGGATCATACTTTATGAAGAGGCTGTCCGTGTCTCCGTATACGATGTCGAGTCCAAGTTCTTTCGCGGTCTCAACGCTTTTCATGATCATGCTTCTTCCCCAAGCTGCTGTAGCTTCCGCAACGGGCTTTCTGAACCAGCGGGCGCCTATCCATCCAGCGTATCCGTAAGCAGCATTTGTGATAACCTTGACGGCTCTTTGACGCGCATCCAAAAGCTGATAATCTAAGCTGTTCGAATCGGCTTTTTTCATAGCCTGCCGTATCTTGTCTCTGGCTGAGATCAAATTTGTGAGGACGATCTTATAGAATCCCGGAGGCTCCTTTCGGAATTTATGTCCAACTTCCGGTGCAACGTTCACGCCCGAATCTGGCTCAGGCTTAGAGGGAGGAACATATGTGTCTGGAGAGATGTTCTTCTCAATCATTATGTTCGGATACATCGATTTAAAATCGAGCACGCAGACATTCTCGTGTATGCCAGGCTTGGGTTTAAGAACCATTCCCCCAGCGTAAGGAACATACGGCTGCTCCATCCTCTCCGGTATGAGTTCACCTATCTTATGGGCTTCCCGGATCAGATACCATTCTATTCTGAATCCCACCGCTGCCTTGCCTATATGATCCAAGGGTAGACCTACAAGCTTCGATAGCTCAGAGGCATAAATGAACATCTTTTCGAAGATTCCAAGTATGCATTCAGCCTTCTCCGATGCGAACTCTAAGAGTTCTTTACGTTTCTCTTCATCGTCCCAGAAGTCTGAGTATTCAAGCTCATGGATGATTCTCTGCTCCTTCAAGTCTTTAACTCCGAGAATAGCCGCCATGTTTTCCAGAGACTTCACTTTGAGCTCTGGCAGCTCATCAGCGAAGTCAAGCATGTCCATTGATGCTCGTCCAGTGATTGAGATATGTCCATACACGCTTCTATGAGGCCATGTGCCGGCCCTGTCAACATGAAGGCTTATCTCAAGCGTCATAGCACGGTCAATCAAATACTGCCAGTGTTGCTGGTTTGTCTGATAGCCCACTATTATGTCAGGGTCAAAATTCTTGACGTATTGAATGAAAGAATGCATGAGGTCTCTATCGTCATATTCCTTCGCCGTGAATATTTTCTTCTCATCAGTATTCGTAACCGCCGCGATTATTACAACTGGGTCTCTCTCCGGTTTAGGTGATCCCTTAGATGCGTAACAGACGGGGAAGAAGCTTAAGACTCTCAGTTGAGGAATATCATCTTTCTGGATTCTTTTAGGAGAAGAACAGGCGGAATAAACCTTGTCAACTTGAACCTCGCGGATGTTTTCTTCTTCCTCGACTTCCACTTCATGCCAAGCACAAGGAGTCACATCATTGTCAACTAGATAACGCATTGAATAACGAATATCCGTTTCCAAGCATTCCTTTACGCCTTTAACGTTTCTGATGATCTTTGCATATTTGGGGATAACCTCTGGGTCTTGACAATAGATTCTTGCCGCATTCACGGGTTCTCCGAAGAATCTTCTGCGGTCAAGCTTAACATCGACCATCAGGGGAAGACGCGGCTTTTCATTCATTATTCTTTCATAAACTTGCTTTGGATCCTCATCTTCCTCAAGAACAGCATAGAAATACGGCTGAAATGAAGAGTCAACGATTAATACGCGTCTATCCTTCTCGTCTATCCCCCACATCCAAACCTCAGGCTTATGATCTTTGACCTCATAATTAATGTCAAGCAGCCAAAACCTACATTTCTTCAGTGCGAATCCTCTCCCCCTTAAGAGATGACCCCGAAACAATTAACTCTTAGAATGTAATGGAAATTAAGTCTTTACTGATCTTAAACTGAGCGTTTACAGCCAATAAGCAGAAAAACGCGGTCTTTATGCCATATACTTTTCAATTTGTAAATTCAATAATTATCATCAGTATGCTTCGTAGAAGAGGAGAGTGAAATGATAGTTTCTGTTATCGGGGCGGGGGCAATTGGAAGCGCAGTTGCGAGAAGCTTAACTGAAAGCCGCATTGTTGACTATATAATTGCATCGAGGAGGCATGTTGAAAAGATTCGAGAGCTCGAGAAGATAGGCGTAAGAGTGACGAGTGACAACAGAAGAGCCGCCGGAGAAGCTGATATCGTCATCGTATGCGTGAAGCCCAAGGATGTCGAAAAGGTTCTCAGAGAAATACGAGACGAAATAAAGGGAAAACTGGTAATCTCAATGGCGGCTGCCGTGAGCCTCGGTTTCTTGAAGAAGATAGCTCCCGAAGCCAGATTTGTAAGGGTGATGCCTAACTTAGCGATACTTGTTCGAGAGTCATTTTCAGCCTACAGTGCGGACACAGACGTCTCCAGCAGAGAAAAGACCGAAGTAGAGAAGATCTTGAAGGCTCTCGGAAGATACGCTGAGATTGACGAAAGAATGATGGACGTGATCACCGCGCTAAGCGGATGTGCCCCTGGATACCTCTCATTCATAATGAAAGCTATCGTTGAGGCTTGCATAAAGGAAGGATTACCGGAAGACGTAGCATTAATCGCTGCAGCTCAATCTATGATTGGAACGGGAAGACTAATTTTAGAAGGAGAATTGTCCATCTCTGAGATCATTAGGAGAGTTGCAACTCCGGGGGGAGTCACTGAGGAAGAGCTGAAGGGGATGGAGAAAGACGAAGTAGCCAGAGGCATCGAATCTGCAATAAAGGCTGGAATAACAAAATCTAAGAGGATATCTGAAGAGCTGAATCGTTCACTAGGCTCGTAATGATGATCCTGTTTGATCATCATCTTGGATCCTGTCGGTTTTCGCGAGGTCTCTCAGCCTTTCAACCCCTTTAATCTCCTTTATGTAGCGGGCGACGCTTTTGGGCAGAAGGGCTTCCCAGCTTATCCCTCGAAGCATCTTATTTCTAATCTCAGTTGCTGAGCATTGAGCCCGTCTATAAAAGGGGATGCTTTTAACTGTGAATCCCGCCTCTATGAAGAGCCTCCGCGTCAGCGGTTCATTAGAATAGACCACATCGAACTTCGGTACCAGAGAACAAACATGTGAAACCCATATTCCATGTATCTCCAAATCGGGAACGGGCACGATATAGTATTTAGCCGGGTCAATCCCCGCTTCGGTAAGCGCAAGTCTAACCATAGTCATTCTTTCTCCGGATGTGAACGGATTCCTCAATGTGTGGCTTTGAAGGGCGCTGCCTATCATGATGATGATTTCAGACGTATTGCGCAGTATGTATTTCACGGCTTCAAGATGGCCTGAATGGAAAGGCTGAAAGCGGCCGGGATACAGGGCTCTAAGATATTGTTTCCCGGCAGCTACGGAGTCTTCTGGATTCCGCGTCTTCCTCAGCTCCTTATTTAGTTGACAAGAAATGAAACTTAGAATTTATTGTTTTTGATTCAATAATGTTTTTTACTGTGGTTTCCCTCTTCTCGGTGCACTTTCATTGGGGTGCGACTGATGGTGCATCATCATGTCTGCTTGAATCATTCGATTGAGAAAGATTTTAAATAAGTAAACATCACAAAAAGCTTTTGAATCCTTATATAGAAAAAGAAGGTAAAACGATACGAACATTTTTAGAGGAGAAGAGTTTAGATGGTTAATATATCGATCATAGGCGCCGGAAGCGTTGCATTCTCGATGAGCTTTATACGTGATTTATGCGTAACGGAGAGCCTTTGGGGCAGCAAGGTAACGCTCATGGACATATCGAAAGACCGGTTGAACATGATCCATAACCTTACCGTTAGATATATGAAGGAGACGAAAGCCAACCTGAAAATAGAGACAACCACGAATCGAAAAGACGCATTGGACGACGCTGAGTTCGTCCTGTGCACAGTGAAGGTGGGCGGATACAAGCCGATGGAGACGGAACGTGAGATCGCTGAGCGGCATGGCTATTACCGAGGCATCGGCGATAGAGTCTGCGATTATTACGGCGGATTCGGAGCCTATCATCAACTGAAATTCTTCTTGGAACTCGCAAGAGACATGGAGGATCTCTGTCCAGATGCGTGGTTGATTGAGACTGCGAACCCCGTCTTCGAAGGCACAACTTTGATCTCGAGGGAAACGAAAATCAAGACTATAGGCGTCTGCCATGGGCATTTTGGCTATAAAAAGATGGCTAAGACTTTAGGACTGAGCCTCAAGGACGTCAACGTGGAGGTAGCTGGCTTCAATCACTGCGTCTGGATGACTCACTTCCTATACAAGGGAAGAGATGCCTATCCCCTTCTAGACGAATGGATCGAGGAGAAAGCTGAAAAATATTGGAAAAGCGAGGAATTTCTGAAGGGTTTACCGTGGGAAACTGAACAAATGTCTCCGGCAGCCGTAGACATGTATAAGCAATTCGGTCTCTTCCCGATCGGAGATACCGTGAGAAGCGCCTCTCCCTGGTGGTATCACACAGACTTGGAGACGAAGAAGAGATGGTTCGGTCCGACGGGGGGATTTGACTCGGAGATCGGATGGTCAATTTACCTCAAGTATCGGGAATCTAGGCTAAAAAGGATGCAAAGCATATACTCAGATCCATCAGCTTCATTAACAAAGGAATTCCCACCCGTAATGAGTGGGGAACAACATATACCTATAATTGATTCCATCGCAAATGATAAAGAAAAAATCCTTCAACTGAACATTCCAAACAAAAACTCGATATCAGGTATACCTGATGATGTAGTTGTGGAGATTCCTGCGGTTGTAAGCGGAAGAGGAGTTCAAGGAATACACGTCGGCACATTGCCCAAGCGTCTTATGCTTTATGTTATGATCCCCAGAATGATGAGAATGGAGCAAATCCTGCAAGCATTCAAGGAAGGGGACAGAAAGAGTCTAATTCTGGCGCTTATGGAGGACCCGAGAACCAAATCTTACGAGCAAGCCAGGTCTCTAGTTGACGAATTACTAGCACAGCCATGGAACGCTGAAGCAGCACGTCACTATCGCTAGGAAAACCCCAAAAATACTCTGTAAAGAAACTGAAGTCCCATTTCATCAGAATGGAAACAATAAAGGGAGGATAACAAAAGACTTTGAGGAGCACCTTCAAAAAGATGGAAGCATTATTCTGAGCCTTTTATTTTTCTTATAAGCCAGACTATCTTCTTTCCGAAGTTTCTCGCCGTTGCCATGCCTTCTTCATCTTTTGTTACTTCGCCTTTTCCTCTTCCGAAAGCTACATTCCAGTATGTCGATCCGGGGACGATCATTCCTTGATGCATGAAGAAGAACAGTAGCTGGGCGAATGTAAAGTTTTGTCCAGCTCTCCTCGCTACAGCCATTGCTCCGCCGACCTTATTCTCGAAGACCCTTCCCTTAGCGATTGATACGTATCCTGCCCTGTCGATGAGAGCCTTAATCTTCGGAGTAGCTGAGCTGAAGTAAACCGGCGAAGCTAGAATTATCCCGTCAGCCTCAACCATCTTCTCAAAGATCATCTGGAAATCATCCTTTATCCGGCACTCTTTGGTCTCCCGGCAGGATAAACATGCATCACATGGGTTCACCTCTTTATCAGCAAGCCTCAGCAGCTCCGTCTCAGCTCCATCTTCCTCCGCGGCCTTCAACGCCTCGGCAACGAAGAGCTCAGTGTTCCCTCCGATTCGTGGACTTCCAACAATACCTAAGACACGAATCATTCACGCTACCTCAACATTGCATTTTTAACAAAATTATGATTTGAAAGCCATTTAAAATTAATGAGCAAATCATTGGAATGACCCCTTTAGAAAGAATCCGATCGAAACTCGAAGACAAACCCATCAATATCAAAACAGAACCATTGCGAAAAGATTATGCTCGTCCCCACTTCGCGTACGCATCCTCGAAGCTCATTCCACGAGTAAGATCCTCACGCATACCCTGCTCTCTCCGTTCAATCTCTTCAGCCTTAATAAGCACATCGTTCGCTATCTCTTTGGGGACGATGATTACTCCGTCCGGTCCGCCTATAATCCAATCTCCTGGATTTACGCGGATTTGGCTGGTAAGCGTGCCAGGCATAGCGATTGGTATATTAACCGCATTGATTCTCCAGCGTTTCGCAGATTCAATCGGAGATGTGCCACGTGCACATACCGTATAGTCTGGAATGGCCTCTAAACCTAAGTAATCACGAGTATATCCATCTATGACTATTCCCCGCGCTCCCCTTTGCTTCAGAGCCCAGCTCGTCATCTCCCCGAACTTTCCGGTATACGGTTCTCCGCCCGTTTCAACGACGACAACGGCTCCTGGGAAGACCTTTTCTTTCAACAGCTGAAAATAGTTAACTTCTCCGCCTTCTTTCTTGAAATCCTCCCGTGTTCGTGGATCTCGGCTTCCCCGAACGGTAACCGCAACGCCTGCTAGATGCTGCTTAGGAAAGAGCGGCTTTATACCTAGATCAAGGCACTGATTGGGATATCCCATACTGTCTAGAGCATCATACAAATTTGCTACACGGATCTTATTCCATCGTGATTGAAGATTCAGTATTGATTGTTGTTTCGTCTCCTTTTGCGTAGTATTATTCCTTTTCATCAGCATCTCCATCTTCTACCTTTTAGCCGCCTAACCCTTCATAAATGCTTTGTGACGAAAGAAATGTTCACGGCGCATTAATCGCTCAATCAAGCCATAAATATTCATGTCGAAGGGCCACGCAGAGCCCAGCTAGGTACACGTGCGTCTGGAATAGAATCATCTCTTGGCAGATAAGGCTTTATGTCTATGATGGGGGAGTCCGTAAAGGCATCTAATCCTCTAACAGTTAATACGTTTCCTTCAACTTTAATCAGCTTCACAATGCATAGTCCTATCGGATTGGGACGGGAAGGACTTCTACAAGCGAAGACTCCCTTCTCAACATTCACAGCGTGTCTCCTCGGAAAAACAAGCAGAGTGCGCCGTTCCTCCTCGTTGTCTCTGAGATGAAACCAGTAGAGGATTATAAGATGAGAAAACTCATCTATCCCTCTAAGTCCATCGCTAAATTCTTGAAATATCTCTATTTTCGCCTCCTCTTCGCCGGATTCTTTAACTCGTCCTATGAATTTGACTTCAGCTCTTCTTTTTGACGCTTTCATCATCGCATCTGTCTCCTCTAAAGGGCTTCACATAGGTATCTTCAGAAAAGGATGTTTAGATGGCCAGAAACAAAGGGATTTTATAAACAAATATGAGGAACGAGTTCTATCTCTGGATGCTGATCTTCCTCTCCTTCACCCTAGGGCCATTCTTCATTACTCATTTCCAGAACAACCACGTTATCAACAGGATCCAAGGGTTTCATTCCCTTTACCTCTTCGCCGTCTTGCTTATACTTGAGATCTCTGCAATCCGGATCTGCCAGAAAGTAGGCCTTAACGACTTCGTTCTTGATCCCGGATATCTCGAGTTCCCCATCCCATGGCCATGCTAGAACGTGAACGTACAATTTACCTTGCTTCGCAGTGCACTTGTATGGATCGTCTGGACGTGTGATGATCGGGCTGGCCTCGGTGCCATATATGCTTTCCCCATTCTTCTTTAGCCATGCGCCGACTTCCTTCAAGACGCGTATGGAAGGCTCTGGGATTATTCCTTCAGCTGTTGGGCCGACGTTAAGCAGATAGTTGCCGCCTTTGCTTACGATGTCAACTAGCTTCTGGATGATAACACCGGATGATTTCCAATTGTGATCGTAGCTTTTGAATCCCCATGTATCATTTATTGTCCCAGGGGTTTCCCAGTCCTCCTCAATCCGGTGTTCCGGTATCTCATTGTCTCCTCTCTCCATGTAGTCCCCGATGCCTTTATCCCATCGCCTATTAGGATCTATACGTCCGCTGACGATGGTATCGGGCTGAAACCGGCGGACCCATGCCTTTAAATCTCTAGCGATTTCAGGTGTGGGGGAATATATGTCAAACCAGATTACGGCTATTGGGCCGTAATTTGTGAGTAGCTCCCGGAGCTGCGGCTTAACATACTCTTCCAAGTATTTAGTGAAGTTCTTCTTGTTTGGGTCGTAATCCCAATCGTTTCCCGCGCCGTCGGGATGATGCCAATCAAGCAGCTGTGAATAGTAGAACCCAAACTTTATGCCTTCTTTCCGGCAGGCTTCGGCTAATTCCTTCATTGGATCTCGCTTGAACGGAGTTGCATCAACGATATTGTAATCTGTCAACTCAGAGTGAAACATGCAGAATCCGTCATGATGCTTGGCGGTTATGACGAGGTATTTCATCCCCGCCTCCTTCGCAACTTTAACCCATTCTTCCGCATTGAACTTCACAGGGTTGAAGTGTTTAGCCAGTTGCTCATACTCCTTGACCGGTATCTTTGCTCGGAACTGAATCCACTCGCCTATGCCTGGAATCAGCTTGCCCTTCCACATTCCTGCGGGTATAGCGTAGAGCCCCCAATGGATGAACATGCCGAATTTAGCTTCTCTCCACCAAGCCATCCTTTTCTCATGTTCTTCTTTTGATTCTTCTAATTTCTCCTTCAATCTTCTCACATCCATAAAATGATGATCTACTCTTCATTTTTAATACTTTGTAGAAAGAAAAAACTATTCGTGTTTCCCCCTTTAAACGAGGAACAACCAAAAAAGCAGATCCGTTTCTCTTTATTATTAACGCAGAATTAGCTGCTTTCTAAACGGTTTTAGCCTTTCTTCCCCGCATAATCAGTACTTTGCCGTCTTCTGCGCTCAGAAAATATGTGAAGTGCCAAGATTTCTTTAAGAAGAACCATCGTCTCACTTTGATGTCTCCCTCAACTACCCATAATCTTCTGCCGTTAGCCAAATCCGTTTCAAGCATGGTTTTCAAGAATTTCACTTTTGCCTTGGGGCCATATCCAGCCCTAAGTTTCTTCATAATGATGGCTTGAGCTTCCTTTGGGCTCTGTACTTTAAGATTATCCATCTCAACTTTCCTTCTATACTAGAAATTCGAACGCTACGATCAATGATAAAAAGGCATACTCCGTTATTTCCTTTACTCGAAAACTGAAAGAATACAAACGCCTCAATCTATAGAAGACCTTTAGGGGGAAAGCCCCACTCAAATCATGATGTTTCCGCGCTTTCTTATTCTAAGTCTTAATTTTGTCTTCACTTAACATTTCTAAAGTCCTGGCTATTTTTCAGCTCAAATCTCTAGAAGACAGATTCATCCCTCACCTCATTAAATGATAATTAAGTAAAATTTTTCAGCAACGATCAGCATCTGCTTATGAAGCATTCAATTAATAGAATGAGCAAGCCACATGGTGATGGTGAGAATAATGGTAGATGTAGAACCCTCTGAGATTAATAATAGACGATTCGTCTCGATCAATCCGGATAAATGTACAGGATGCGGGTTATGTGAATACGTCTGTTCATTAGAGAAGAATGGCTTCCCAAACCCCGCGTTATCCAGAATAAGAGTCATCCGCCTTACCCCTCTGTTTAACACTGCCATGACCTGCAGATTCTGCGATGACCCTCCATGTGTGAGAGCTTGTCCGCGGGAAGCTTTAAGGCAATCTGAGAAAGGCAACTTGATAA
>PIYJ01000081.1 GCA_003601725.1 Candidatus Bathyarchaeota archaeon | reverse complement strand
GAACAAAGAGGTGGTCGAACCTTCACGTACTACCAAAAAACGAAGAACGGTGAACTCCTCTACGAGACATTAAAGAACCGCCAAGTCATATCGGTTTGGCTCCGCATATCCGGGAAAAGGCTGAAAGTCAAGTCTGAAGTTGCATTATAGAAAATTAAAAGTTTTTGCTGTAGCACATTAACATGATTTCTATTTTTATTGCAAAATAATCCAGATCGAATTTGTAAATTCGCGCCTTAGCTTAGTCAGGAAAGTAATAGTTGTCTAAATAGTCTATAAAGTTTTTAAATGCGGCTGGTTTAATGAATTGTTGTGGGTTCTTATGAGGGTTGAGATTGGCAAATACATAGCTGTTGATGACGAGGTCTGCCATGGAAAACCCATCTTCAAGGGTACGCGGATACTTGTTAGCGATGTGATTGAGCTTCTCGCAGCAGGCGTCTCCGTCAAGGAGATCGTTGAGGACTATTATCCTAGCTTAAATGAGGAGATGATTAGAGAGGCGTTGGATTGGGCTGCAAAGATCATAAGGGGCGAGCATCACGTCAGATACTCTGAAGTTCCTGCTTGACGAAAACATTCCGAAACAAGTCAAAAACTTTTTAGAATCTAAAGGTTACATGGCAGAGTATCCGCCGAGAGGCATGAAAAATAGAGAGCTAGCATCGCTGACCATCAGAAAAAGATACGTCCTGTTAACTAGAGACCGCGACTTCGCTAATACTATAATGTATCCTCCAAAACAATTTCACGGCATAATCGTCCTCAATATTCACCCTCCAAAAGCTGAAAAACTGATCAGGGGAATCGAATCGTTACTAGCTAAAGTTAAGGATTATGAAGGCAAACTAATAATCGTAAAGGACGGAAGCTTTGAAATAATAGAAGATAAAAGTTGATGTATGTCGCGCAGGGAATAGTATTAAAGGTGTATTTAACCGAGCACAATAGCGCTATAAGGTTACTGCTTGATCTCGTAAGCTAACTTTATTATGAGGCTCTGGCTTTTATGATGCCCTCTAAACTTTTCTTCACTCTTTAACTTCGTAACCTTTACACCACATAATATGGAAAAGAACGAAATTTATACGCTCTTTCCATATTGTTTGGAATCGCACCAATTAAATCACCAAAAAGGTGACATATGAAGGACTCATACGTGCTGCTCTATAACCTGCCTTTTAAATTCTCAGATTTTCACATTTTTAGGTGTTAAGTTTGGATAGCGACGAGTTTGTTGTGGTTAGGTGCAGTGACCTCGGAAGGCTGCTAAAAGAGATCAGGACTTTGAAAGAGGTTCTTTATGATACGATTCGGCTTTATCGCCGAAGAGCATGTGGACGATCCGCTCAAGGTCCTCGAGGCGCTTCGCCATCTCTTCAAGCAGAGATTTAAAGACACCTTTGAATCATTTAAGCATGATGATCCATGTCTCCGTGACTAATGTTCGCTTTCAATTCCCTTCTTGGGATTTATTCCTTTGAATCCCCAACTTCAAATCATCAACATCCTCCAATAGGGAGGCGTACTTCGCCCGCCCAGCCACCCCTAAACACCCAAAAAATAATAAAACCCTCTCATATTTAAAGGACTCGAACCCAAAAGGTGGCGGGCCCGCTGGGATTTGAACCCAGGATCTCCGGCTTTCCTCTCGTGTTTGAATTATTAGAGGGCCGACGCGCTATCCAGGCTGCGCCTACCGTTACATGTCCCCGTGGGACTTGGTAGTCTACGCCACGGGCCCATCATTATTTTTTTATTCCGAAATATATACTTTTTAGCAAGGTTAAACTTTCATCTCTTAAGTTGGCTGTTATTTTAAATTAGATTTGACGCGGAGTAGGTTACGGCTTGTTGGGAAGTCATTCTTCCCGTTTTTTCTCCTCCAGCGATAGAAGTTTCTCCCAGTCTATTTTAAGCATCAAGATCAGGATAATCATCAAGAGCAGAATGGAGACTATTATGCTTACGTAACCGCCTTCTTCACCAACGAAACTTTTGATTATCCCAATAGATAGGTGTCCGCCGTAGGCTAAAATCAGGCACATCAGGATCTTTCCCGCAAGGCTTGGAATGAACGCCTTTACAAAGCTGTAACGCATGATGCCTAAAGGTATGAATAGAAGATCATCCGGGAGGGGGGTCAAGGCGAAAACGAATATCGCAAGCGCCCCGTAACGAGCGAAGACCTTCATAACGTAATCTATTTTTCTCTGTCTCTCTCTGCTTAAAGCCGCCCTGCCGTAATATCCCAGAAAATAACCGAAAAACTCTCCGAGAGCAGATCCAGCTCCGCCTGAAAGCGCAATTAAAAGAGGATTAAAGACCCTCAGGGAGCCGAGATAAAAGATCACGAGAGTGTAGGGGATGGGGAAGATTATGGAAGCTGCGCCTATAAAGCTGAGAGTAAAGATTCCTAAATAGCCGTACTGTAACGCTAGGCTCTCAAGCCATCGGCTTAATTGCTGAGCCAATTCTTCATTCGGCTGAGTTTTGAAGCTCAACTGATTTTCTAAGCCTTCCTTTAATCTTAAACACAATTCATTTAATCGAAGCATCTAAAAAGAGTATCTAAACCGCAGATTTGCTTCACTCAAGAAGCCTTAAATCCCCTTCAAACTTTATCTATAACTGGGATTTGAGGCGATATGACTCTTTCACGTCTAGACGATTACTTCCCGAAGGATAACGATCACAATAATGAGCCTAAATCCAAGGAGGCTTTCAGCCCTGATCAACAATCCCCTAGAGCTGAAAAGACCGAAATTGAGGAAAATCCCGGGGAAGATCAGGTTCCCCGAAATCTTCCGCCGTCATATTTTATTTCAGCAACCTATGATGGTGATGCGAATTTAGCTTGTATAAAGCTCTATGAACCTGTTTCGAAGCGGATATACAGATGGTACGATAACACCGGTCATAAACCATACTGTTTGACGAATGTCACCCCAGAAGAGATAGAGAAGATTCCGAGGGTCATTAATCATCCCGGCTTTGATCACGCAGAAGTCGTAGAAAAATACGATGCGCTTTACGACAAGAAGATCAAGGTGACAAAGATCGTTGCGAAGGATCCGCTTTCAATCGGAGGGCGGGCGAGAGGATGCATAAGGGACATAATCCCCGAGGAATACCCTAAGATCTTCGGCTCAGAAAAGGAGCCTAAAGTATGGGAGGCAGCGATCAAGTATTATCAATGTTACATATATGACAGGGAACTGCTTCCCGGCATGCTCTATGAGGTTAAAAACGGCGAGCTCATCCCGGCCGTTGATGAAGAGGCTGAAGAGAACATAAAGCGAATACTTCAATCAGCCTTTAAGGACGAACCGGAGGATCTCCTCCCCTACTTGGAGTCTTGGATAAGACTTCTTGAGTATCCAGCTCCCGATATGAGACGCGTCGCACTTGACATTGAAGTCTACTCCCCCATTGCAACCCGAGTTCCAAACGCTGAGGAGACCCCCTACCGCATCATATGCGTCTCTCTCGCTGACTCGGAAGGCAAAAGACGAGTTCTCCTCCTTAGAAGAGAAGAGATAAAAGGGGAAAGCGAAGAGGTAAATCTTCCCCCGGATGTTGAGGTTGAATTCTTTGACTCGGAGAGGGATCTGCTCGTAGCGCTCTTTAAAGCGATCGATGAGTATCCGTTCGTCATAACATTCAATGGGGATGATTTTGACCTTCGATACATCTTTCACAGGGCGCAAAAGATAGGGTTCCGAAGAGAAGAGATCCCCATTGAACCGGGGCGAAGAGTCTATCTGCTTAAGAATGCTATCCACATTGATCTGTACAAGTTCTTCTTCAACAGATCCATACAGATCTATGCCTTTTCGCAGAAGTATCGGAATGTGACTCTGGATGAGGTGGCAACGGCGATTCTGGGGAAACCCAAGCTGGAAATTTCGAAACCGATCTCGGAGCTCACATATTCTGAGCTGGCTAAGTACTGTTTGAACGATGCGGAGATAACGCTTGGCCTTACATCTTATGATGATGACCTGGTTATGAAGCTCCTTCTGGTCTTGACTCGCATAAGTAAGATGCCGATGGAGGATGTAAGCCGACAGGGAGTCTCACGGTGGATTAGAAGCTTCATGCAGTATGAGCATCGAAAGAGGAACATGCTAATCCCAAATCAAGAGGATATAATCGCGGCGAAAGGAAAGACGACGACCACGGCGATAATTAAAGGAAAGAAGTACAAAGGAGCAATAGTAGTTCAACCCGTCCCAGGAGTCCACTTCAACGTCGCCGTGATGGACTTCCAAAGCCTGTATCCTTCAATAATAAAAGTTCACAATTTAGGCTACCAATCAGTCAGATGCCCACATGAAGAATGCAAGAAAAACAAGGTTCCCGGAACGCAGCATTGGATATGCACGAAATATAGAGCCCTCGAAAGCGCCTTGATAGGTTCACTTAGAGACCTAAGAGTCTACTGGTACAAGCCCAGAGCAAAGGATAAATCGCTTCCTCAAGCTCGGAGGAACTGGTATAATGTCACACAACGAGCCTTGAAGGTTATTCTCAACGCTTCTTATGGAGTCTTTGGAGCTGAGACCTTCGATCTGTACTGCCCCCCAGTTGCTGAGACGACCGCAGCTATCGGAAGAAATGTGATAACTCGGACTATTGAGAAGGCAAAGGATCTTGGAATCCAAGTCCTATACGGGGATACCGATAGTCTCTTTCTTAAGAATCCCTCCCATGAACAGATCAGAGCCTTGTCTGAATGGTCTGAAAAGGTGTTAGGCATGGAGCTCGATGTTGACAAGATGTACCGTTACGCCGTGCTGAGCTCCAGAAAGAAGAATTATCTCGGAGTCTTGGAGGATGGAAGCGTAGACGTTAAGGGATTAACCGGTAAAAAGAGCCACATTCCACGGCTCATCAAGAGATACTTTGACGAACTAGAGAACCGACTTGCCAAAGTTGAAAGCCCAGCGGATTTCGAAGCGGCGAAGGACGACATCAAGAAGATAATTCAGGAATGCTATAATAAGCTTAAGCGACGCGAGTGGGACGACCTGAACGAGTTAGCATTCGAAGTTGTGTTAGGCAAGCCTCCCAGCGCATATACAAAGACGACCCCTCAACACGTGAAGGCTGCACGGCAATTAGAAAAGAAGGGAGTCGAGATAAAAGCGGGGGATCTGATCAGATTCGTGAAGGTGACGAAGGAGCCTTATGTTAAACCTGTTGAGCTCGCCTCAGACGGGGAGGTTGACGCTGACAAGTACATCG
>PIYJ01000080.1 GCA_003601725.1 Candidatus Bathyarchaeota archaeon | reverse complement strand
CTGAGCCTCCGAGCTCAAGATAGGTTCGACCCAAAATATAGACGAGGTTCCCTGGAGATTTCAAATCCATCGTAACTGCTTTTCTGATGTCCGGGATGATTCCAACAGCGGTGATCAACAAAGTAGGGGTAACCGGGCCGAGAGGCGACTCATTATAGAGGCTGTCCTTGCCGGATATGAATGGAGCCTCAAATCCCTTCGCGAATCGATAGCAGGCCTTGCATGCTCTTACGAGCCCTCCAAGTCTATCCGGCTTCTCAGGGGTGCCCCAAACAAAATTGTCAAGCAGCGCTACTCTTCGACCGCCCACTGCGAGATTATTACGTAGCGCCTCATCGATTGCAGAGGCAGCCATCCAGTACGGGTCGATCTTTCCATATTCAGGGTTCATCCCGCAGGAGACGACGAGTCCCTTCCAAGAGTCATTTAGCGGCTTAAGAACTGCAGCGTCACTTGGCCCCCCGCTTTTTCCGCACAGAGGCTTCACAACCGTGTTTCCTTTAACCTCATGATCGTAGGTTCTAATCACGGATTCCTTGCTTGCGACGTTAGGTGAGGAAAGAATCCTTAATAGTGTTTCACTCAAATCCTCCGGCTCATCGATCTTCGGCTCTTCATATCTGGGCCGGCTCCACTGGGCGAATCCTCGGAATTTAGGTGGGCTGAAAAGGAAGTCCATATCTAGCTCCGCTACTTGTCGGTCATGATATGTTATTCTTAATTTTTCTTCTTGCGTCAGCTCACCGATTATTGTAGCCTCAACATTCTCTGACTCAAAAATTTCTAATACTTCCTCAAGATTCTCTTCTGGAACAGTGAGTAGCATTCTCTCCTGAGACTCTGAAATGTAGATCTCCCATGGAGCTATGTTGGGATACTTTAGTGGAACCTTATCCAGTTCAACGTAAGCTCCGCATCCAAATCTACGCGCGGTTTCACCCACGGCGCTTGAAAGCCCGCCGCCACCTAGATCAGTTATTGAAGATGCAAGTTCCAAGTCCCTTATAGTTATGATTGCCCTTGCGAGTTTTTCCTCCTCTATCGGATTTGCTATTTGAACCGCTGGCCTTGAGACTTCCTCAGACTCCTCTGTGAGCTCCAGAGAGGCAAAGGTTACTCCGTGAATTCCATCTCTTCCGGTTCGTCCGCCGGCTAAAACTATGCGATGACCTGGCTTTGCATTCTTGATGTACTTTTTGACTGGAAGGATTCCTATGCATCCACAATATACAACGACGTTCCCAACGTAGCTCTCATCGAAGTATATGGCCCCATTAACCGTTGGGATGCCCATATTGTTTCCATAGTGACCGATGCCTGCTATCACTCCTCTATACACATATTTTGGATGTTTCACGCCGGGTGGAAGCTTGCTGAAATCATAATCTAAGGGGCCGAATCCGAGGACATCCGTGCAAGCAATAGGTTCAGCCCAGACTCCCAAGACATCTCTGATGACTCCGCCTGTTCCTGTAGCTGCCCCTCCGAAGGGTTCTATGGCTGATGGGTGATTATGCGTCTCAACTTTCACGGCGATTGCCATGTCGCCTTCGAATTGGATTATGCCCGCGTTGTCCTCGAAGATGGATATGCACCAAGGCTTGTTGAGCTCCCTTGTTGCCTTAGCAATGTACGTCTTAAAGAGCGAGTTGATCTCCTCGCCTTCGGATGTCGTTATGATTCCTTTGAATGTCTTGTGGAAGCAATGTTCTGACCATGTTTGTCCTAGGGTTTGAAGCTCAACATCTGTGGGGTTTCTACCTTTCTTCATAAAGTAATCTCTTATCGCCTTCATCTCTTGCAGGTTAAGAGCTAAGCCGAGCTCCTCGCTGATCTTGAGTAGCTGTTCTTCGTTTGCTTCGAGGATGTTTATCTCGTAAAGTTCGAATGGTAGATTCGTTTTGACGTAAAGCGACGTGGTCATTCAGCTTCCTCTATATTTATCGTGTAATCGTCTTTAACGGGATTTGCTAAAAGCCTTCTACACATTTCTTCAACTTTTCTTTTCGCTTCTTCAATAGATGCGGCCTCTAACAGTATCTTGTAAACTTTGCTGACCCGTACATCTTCAACTGGATAGTTCAGTTCTACGAGGGAAGCTCTAGTCGTCTCTCCTTCGGGGTCGGAATGTCCAGGTTTCAGGCTGACCTCGACTTTTGCGATGTATTTCATGAAGAGACGAGACGCATTCTCTTTATTAAGTCTTACAGCATAAATTGAGAAGACTAGGACTTTTATGGTCTATATTTAGGAGGGAGATTCCTGTTTTTTCTTAAGTCTTTCCAAGAGGTCATCATAGGCTTTTCTGTTTATTGGAAGGGAAACGGCTTTTCCTTCGAATGATGAAAGGATTATGGCATTGAGAATCTCTAAGGCTTTTCTTCCTTCTTCTCCGTTAATGGATGGTTCTCTGTCGGAAAGTATGGCTTGGGCAAAATCTTCAATGACGGCGCGGTGACCACTTATCATTTCAGTCTTCGGTTTAATCTCAAACCATTGAAACTCTTGTTTGTTATCCCAAGCTTCTCCAGAGGTAATGTACTCTTTAACGGTCTTCTTTAAAACGGCGTATCTTGCTCCCCCGTCCTGTTCGATCTTCCCTTTATCCCCGCAAACCTCAAGTCTTTTTGTCTGTATGGGGTCTATTGTGCTTGCTTGGAATATTCCTTGAGCTCCATTCTCAAATAACATTGTGGCGCTGGCTAAGTCTTCAACTTCAATATCATGATATACTGTGTCTATTTGCCCTTGGATCTTGACTGGTCTCCCTAAAAACCATTGCATAAGGTCTATGTCGTGAATGGCCTGGTTTATTAAGACTCCGCCGCCTTCAGTTGCCCATTTCCCCCTCCAAGCATCGCGGTTATAATATGCCTGCGTCCTGAAGTAGCATGCCTCAATGCATGCTCGGTATATCTCTCCAATCTCCCCGGAGTCAATCAGCCTCTTAATCTCTCGGTTAATTGGCATTGTTCTTACTTGAAAAACGACGCCGAGCTTAAGGCCCTTCTTTCTGGATCTCTGAATCATTTCATCTGCTTCGCTTACGGAGATAGCCATCGGCTTCTCAACTAATACGTGCTTGTCATGGTCAAGTGCTTTCAGAGCCATCTGAGAATGCAGGAAATGAGGCGTGCAGATCGTGACCGCATCGAGATCTTCAAGCTCAAGCATCTCTTCATAATTCTTATACCATTCTACTTTGTAGTTTGAAGCAGCAGTCTTTCCAGCTTCTTCATTTATATCCGCTATGGCGAGGAGCTCTGCATTTTCAGAGGAGACTATAGAGTTAATGTGGATTCTTCCTATTCCTTTCACGCCTATTACGCCGATCTTTACTTTTTCCATAAGCTACGCCCTACCTATTTTGTTCAGGTCATCCCTTACGTAATATGTTGATCTTAAAGATTGCTTAAATGTAACTATAAATTTTAGGCGAAAAAGAAGGGCTATTCTATAAGATTCAATCAGCAGCTTCGCTTGAAGCTATATTGGCTTTTCCCTCCAAAGCCTTATGGTCTCAAACCAGAGTATAACACAGGCGGAGACTCCGAAGATGATCGCAACGATATTGTGGAGAGACCCGCTTACCCCATAAAGAAGCAGATAAACAATAAGCATAGTTGAGAACCAGACTGAATAGAAAAGGTACCGCGGAATCATGAACCGCCCAAGCCTCATAAAAAATTTCAGAACCCCCACCTTCACCTCCTTCGTCAAGTAATACTCTCCTCTCAGAGACTTCCTAACTAAACCCAAAGAGAGAAGCTTCTCCAGATGATGAGCCGCGATGCTTGGGCTGGAGAAGCCGAGCTTCCGTTGGATCTCTCGAACGCCGACAGGTGAATCCGGAGACTTAAGCATAAACCAATATACGAGAAGCGTTTTCCCCTTAAGTTGAGACTCAATCTCCTCTGGGGAAAAATCTTTCATTTGGAACCGCCAAACCTATATAGATGTCGAAGATATAAAGCCTAACGTTAAAACGCGCGGCCGCCGTAACGTAGAGGAAAAAGAAGCAAACCGCGGAATCTGGTAGCGTACAGGCCTGTGGAGCCTGGAGGCCGGGTTCAAATCCCGGCGGCGGCCTCCAGATTTCCCACATCCACAAGAATTTTCGATTTCTCGCTTGTCTGTCCTTTAATTTTTCTTCGCAGAGGATGAAGGGTGAATAAGACGGAAAGGCGTCAATAATGGGGTGAGGATCATTTTAAGCCGAGTAGGCAGCCTTTTGAGTAGCCTCCGTGATGGATTCCTCCGAGCCATAAGTAGTCTCTGTCTAAGATTTTTCTGGGGTCATCTGTGACGTTGATTTTCCAGCAGTTGTAAAGGTTCTGATAGGTTTTTTCTTCAGAGTCTTTGTACCAGCTTCCTATGATGATTTTGCCTTTGGCAACGATGGGTTTGCAGCAGCAAGCCATCTGATAAATGGGGTCTGAAACGTAGATGAGTTTACCCGTCACGTAATCAATCACGAAGAGTCTATTTTTATCAATGGCAAAAGGAGAATTCGTCTCCTTTGGAAGATTGTTTCTGCCGAGGATTACGAAGACTCCGTCGACTGCGGCTCCGCCGGCATATCCCCAGGGATCACTGCATTCCGCAGAGGCATAGCCTAAACGTTTAAAATCTAAAGACCATAAGGTATCTCCATTCTCTATATTGAGGCAGATGAAGACTCCGTCAGCCGTCCAAACGATCACTCTGCCGTCCTGCGTTATGACTCTCGGTCCGCCGCTTAGGGAATCCTGATCTTCACCTCCATAAGTAACCGTGGAGAAATCTCTGCTCCAGATTCTTCTTCCTGATCCTCTTTCAAAGACTGCTACGTGTCTTCTGCATATAACTAAGACGTGTCTGGTCCATATCTGTGGGCAGGCATATGTGGTCGGAGGGGACGGTAAATCAATTGAATGGACCTTTCTGCCGCTTAGATCATAGACCACAAGCCCATCTTTAGTCATAGGCCTGCAGACCCATAAAAGGCCGGTTTCAGGATCAAAGGTAGGTTCCTGTCCGTCTGGCGCCTCAGAACTCCATTCGTCGCACCATAAGGCTTCTCCGTCTCTTTTGTTCAGAATGGTTATGCCTTTGGGAAACTGAACGGCTATGCATTCACCCCAAGCCTCAGTTACAGCTTCAGATGTGAAGTCCCCTAAGCCGGGATTAGACTTCCATAAGGCTTCTCCGTCGGGGCTGAATTTTATTATGTCTCCCCCGGTTGAAGCTCCATAGATGCCTGTATCATCGATCCAAGGTGCTCCCCAAACGTGACCGGGCATCTTGAAAACTTTCACTATTTCTCCTTTTTCAGGATCGACTTTCCAGAATTCATCTCTGAAAGTCGGTGCAAGATAAAGAAATCCATCCTTGTAGACTCCATGCTCAGCCGGGCTGACGCCTACTTCAAGTT
>PIYJ01000079.1 GCA_003601725.1 Candidatus Bathyarchaeota archaeon | reverse complement strand
TCGATAACGGTTATCCGGGGGCCGTATCCCATCTCTATGGCTTCTATGAGAAGCTCCCTTGTAAATCTTGTCTTTCCTCTACCTACATCCCCGATTATAAGAACCTTCTTTCCGAGGAATTCATCGAACAATATGTTTGATCACTCCTGTTCTCCGCAGCGCCTTCAAGACGGTGAATCCCAGAATCGATCCTGGTATGCTGCTTGCTGCGAATGCTATCCAGAAGAAGGACAATGAAAATGGATGTCCCTGCCATGGAGCGAAGAGAAGGGCGCTTATTGTAGCTCCTATCACAACTGTGCCGAGGGGTTCCGTTAAAGCCGCGTAATCATTCTTAAGGTAGTTGCGAAGGAAACCAACGACTAACGCGCCGGGTATCCCGCCTGGAAATGCATAGATCGTTCCTAACCCAAGAGCATTTCTTATCATGCCAGTCGCTAAGGCGATCAAAGCTGCATACCATGGTCCTAAGAGAACCCCTGCAATTCCGTTGATCATGTGTTGAGCTGGAAAACACTTGGTTGTGCCGGCCGAAAAATATAGAGGGCTCAGAATAACCGCTGTTGCTGTCAGCACCGCTGAGAGAGTGATTCTCCTTATATGAGCTGCCGAGATCTCTGTCTTATCTTTTTCTCGAGGTGAATCTTCAATCAACCGTTAATTCTCCCGTGGATTTTTATGAATCTTCTAGTTTCGTTGAATTTCTATTTTTCCCTGCTGAGCCTACACTGTTCGAGTTGCTTGAAAAGACGCATTTGCGAGGGGCTCTCTGGATATTTTCAGAGCAGAGGCTTTCACTTAAGGAAGGGCGGCTAGAGCGGCAAGCATAGCTTTTATGTACCCAATCGAATAGGCGAGGCCGTGATGAGCGTTCGGGCCGTCTCCCTCAATCTTCGGGATATGATCCGGATTCAAACATCCATCGAATCCTACTCTTTTTAACTCCAAGATGATCTTGAACATGTTCATATCTCCGTCGTCTAGAAGAACCTCTTCGAATCCGCCGGAGGTAGCTAAGCTTCCCCTTACATTTCGAAGGTGAACCTCGAAGATGCGCCCTTTCCTTCCGTAATTGTTTATTTCATCCAAGACGAGTGGAAGCCCTCCTGCCTCAGCCCTTGTTCCGCAGCAGTAAATATAACCCACATATCGGCTTGGAAACTCATCCATAACTCTGTGGAATCCCAAGCTTCCCAGCGGGGTGCCGGGAAGCGGAGTATCCGAAGGGTGAATTCCAAGCTTTATATCATAATCTTCCGCTATCGGAACGAGATGTTCATAGACACGGCGGAAATGCTCCCACCAGTCTTCTAGCTCCTCCAACGTCGGTATGCTCGACTTCTCTCGGGTCAATCTTAAGATTTCTCCGCGGGATACGTATCCCCCTCTATGCCTCGAATGGTAACGCGTCATCAGATAATCAAAAGTGCTGCCGGCAAATCTTTGTCTCGCAATAGGTATCCCCGCCTCACCGAATACCTTCAAGGCCTTACACGTATTCTCGAGTTCCCTCTCCCCAGATGGCTTATCCTTCATGAATCTCTCAGTCATCTCAGGCAGGGTGACACGGTTGATCTCCAAACCGAAACTTCGAATCTTCTTTTTAATCCTTAAAACAGCATCCAATTTAGGATAACCTTTCTCTTTAACTCCTAAGAAGCAGTCTACACGGTTAAAGTCGATACAATCTGCACCTAGCTGCGTCACTTTTCTTAGGTATGAATTGGAAAGGTCTCCGCTCCATACGGCGATTCTCATCAATTCGAGCATCCTCAATTTTTCGGGTTCTTTCATCTATTTATCCGATTTGAATTTAAATTGATCTTCATTCTCTGTTTTCAGCCAGTTTATATCTTCTGAAAGCTGGATCTTATTGAATAAGATGACAATATCGGCTGAAAAGGATTTTTGGGTAGTTATTGTTTTGTCGGTTATTGTCTTATTTTCGGCTTTCTCAATGTAAGCCTTGCTGTTATGACCTTTTCTGTGGTGAAAATCTTTGCAGCTATGTATAGAACTACGATGGTAAAGAGGGAAATGCAGGCTATGCTTCTAAGCATTGTAATGTAATCTCCTATGAAAGCAGCTTTAGAGGCTAATATCGAATGGGTATACGGCATCAAATAGAGGATTATCTGAAAATAGAAAGGCAGAACATCAATATCCGCAAACATCAAGACTAAAGAAGGCAAAATCACGATGAGACTGAAAGGCCCAATAAGGGACTGCGCCTCTCTAACGTTTTCAGAAAAGACGGCAATACAGATCGCAAGCGCCAATGCGGAGATTATCGTTACAAACATCGTCACCCCGAGGAGAAAATACGCAAGAGGAGAAAGAGAAAGCCCCAACTCCGCTAAATCAACCGAACCGGCAGGCGCGAAACTGAAGATGGAAGCAGCATAAAAGTTGACGCCGATGATGGCTGCGATAGCTCCTGCTGCAGCTACAACTATTGAGCCTGCTAGTTTTCCTGCAAGTATGCTTAGCCTTCTAACGGGCAAGGTCAGTAAGGTCTCTAATGTCTTCTCTTCTTTCTCTATAGAGATTGATGTTGCCGCTATCTGCATCGCTGAGATCAGCAGAAGCATTATGACCATTGGGAAGCCGAAAGATTGAGACATGAAGATTCCCTGCAGAAACTCAGGTGAGATGTTCAGCAGCCTCCCCCTAAACATGACATAGCTCTTCACGGCGATCGGGTCGAGAACGTTTTCAGGTTTCCTATCTGGAAATGCTTGTTTAACGGCTTGATAGACCAGCGTCTTCTCGTAGATGCTTATGGGGGCGTTAGCCGCGGAGGCTTTTGCTCCCTCTGATAGGCTGATGCTTCTGAGTATCGCGTAGACATCTAGCTCTCCCTTAAGTCCCGAAGTCAAGTTCTCAGTAAAGCCCGGTGGAATCACAATTAAGGTCGTAATATTCGTCTTTTCAAGGTTCCGAATAGCTTCATTGATTGGTGAGGCTTGAATCTCCAGAAGGCTTACGTTTAAGGCTTTAAAAGATGCTATGAGCTGATCTGCCATCGGTCCATGATCAAGCTTCATAACGGCTAGGGTGGCGGTTCTCATCGACTTCTCAATCGTTGAAGTTGACATGTTTATCGCGGCGCCCATTATAGGAAACACGATAAGCGGCATCAGCACCATGCCTAGGAGAATCTTCGGATCTCTAAGCATCTCTTTGATCTCCTTCTTCACGAGGTTGCTTAATGCACTAGGCACTTCCCGTAGCCTCCATGAATGCCTCTTCCAGATTGTCAACTCCGTATCTCGATTTTATCTCGTCGGGGGTTCCCTCAATCAGAATCCTCCCTCGGTTTATGAGAGCGACACGAGTACAGAGGAACTCAACTTCCAACATGTTATGGCTTGAGAGCATGACGGTTACTCCATGCTTTTCAACGTAGTTCTGTATGACTCTTCTGATGTGATGGGCATGTATGATGTCCAAGCCGCTTGTCGGTTCATCCAGAATGGCTAATCTAGGCTTCATCATCAGTGCTCTAGCTATGAGAAGCCTTCGAGTCATCCCCTTACTGTATGTTTTAACTTTATCCTTCAATCTTTTACCTAAACCAGAGATCCTCGCAGCCTCCAGAATCGATTCTTGAGCCTCTTCTTTGTTCGCGAAGTAAAAGGCCGCCATGAATTCAAGATATTCAAGTCCTGAAAGATTCTTGTATGCCCCCGCCTCTTCTGGGAGGTAGCTAATGATCCTCCTGACATCATTCGGATTCTTTTCGACATCTAAGCCGAATATTCTGGCTGAACCTGCGGATGGCTTAATGAGAGTGGCTAATATCCTCAGAGCAGTCGTCTTACCCGCTCCGTTCGGACCGATTAACCCGTAAATCTCCCCAGGTCTAACGGTGAAGCTAAGCCCGTCCAGAGCCTTAACTTCGCCGAAGCGCTTATGCAGATTAATGATTTCAATAGCATTCTCCAAGGCGATTCCCCAATAGCAGTCTGGTAAATATCAAAGGAAAAAAAGATTATTTTAAGATAGCTCCTTTTCTTCGCCCTCTTCCGATAAGGTTTCGATGCATCTTTCAAAAGGCAATGAGGTCAGAAAAAGGATTCTCGTAAAGATAAACTTGTGACGATTCTTACGTTCCGTTTGGCTTTTCAATTTAGTCCTCTTGCACGTCTCTCCTCGATTGTCTTTTTTACGGCTAGCTCGACCTGCGTTACTGTTGTCCCCAAGTATTTTTCAGGTCTCAGCGCCTCCTCTATCTCCTCCTCGCTTAGGAGAGAAGAGACCGTTTCATTACGCATTAAGACTTCCTTAAAGGGTATCTTCTCAGCTATGCTTTGGATCACGAGTCTTCGAACAAGCTCATGCGCCTCTTGTCGGTTCATCCCTTTCTTGGCTAATGCCATCATAACGGCCTCAGACATCGTTCGTCCCTGAGTCAACTCGATGTTCCTTCTCATTCTTTCCTCGTCAACTTCAAGGTTTGACAATATCCCTATCATCAGATGAAGCATATAGTCAACTAGAACGCAAGCTTCCGGAATGAGGAACCTCTCAGAGGATGATTGAGTAAGATCCCTCTCATGCCATGTAGGAATATTCTCCAACGCTGGAACCACTAGGCCTCTTACAATCTTCGCTAAGCCGCATATCCTCTCGCAGAGCTCAGGGTTCCGTTTATGAGGCATAGTTGAGCTGCCTACCTGCTTTTCACGTTTGAAAGGCTCAAAGACCTCGCTGATCTCTGTTCTTTGGAGCTCCCTGATCTCGGTTGCAAACTTGTCCAGTGTAGACGCTATCATCGCTAAGATGCATATGAGCTCAGCATGCCTATCTCTCTGAATTATCTGGGTGGAGACCTCCGCGGCTTTCACTCCCAGTCTTTCCATCACGAGCTCTTGGATCTTCAAGGCGTGAGTTCCCAAGCCCGCCTGCGTTCCCACGGCTCCGCTCATCTTGCCGACTATCAAACGCTCTTTGCATTCTCGAAGCCTCTGAATATGCCTCGAGATCTCCCGCATCCAAACAGAAAGCTTTAGGCCAAAGGTTATTGGAAGAGCATGCTGCCCGTGAGTCCTACCGATCATGATTGTCTCCTTGTAGCGATCCGCTTGTCTGAGAAGGACGAGCTCCAGCTCGTCAAGTTTCCGGCCTATTATTTCTACGGCCTCTTTGAGCTGAAGCGCTTTAGCAGTGTCAACCACGTCGTAGCTTGTTATTCCAAGATGGATGTATGCGCCGCTTGGTCCGCAGACCTCCGCGAAGGCGCGGACAAGAGACATTATGTCATGTTTAATCTCCTTCTCTATCTCCTTTATCCTGCTGACCTTGACGTACTTCGTTGAGGCCATCCTCTCAATCTTTTCAGCATCCTCTTTCGGGATGTTACCGACTTGAGCGTGTGCCCAGGCAAGCGCCGCCTCAACATCAAGGAGCTTTTGAACATAATTCTCCTCTTCGAAGATCTTAAGCATCTCAGGGGTTCCGTAGCGGCCTGTATCTATGGGGAGAATGGGCATTGCTTGTCGCCTCTGTTTTAATCTAT